>DASXTP010000129.1:0-3577 GCA_036505355.1 Candidatus Eiseniibacteriota bacterium
GCCTCCACCGCCGGCATGGCCTGAGACGATCTCGAGTCAGTCGCGCGCCGGCTCGACCGGGCCCGCTGCGGCGGATGACGAACCGAGAATGGCGTCTAGAATGCCCGTATCCCCCGGTGCGGCGCGATGCCGGTCTCAGGCGAAGGAGGCAGACTGGTCGCCCTGGATTGAGCCGCCGCTCCCGCCGAATGGAGAGATCGGCCACGAGGCGCACCCCCTCGCCATGGGTAACGTCAAGAGACAGCATGGGGCTTCGCCACACCACCATGGATGAAAACGGGCGTCGCGGTGCACGGGGTGGCAGCGCGAGCCAGTCTGTGGCACAACCCTCCATGGATGGCGATCGCGTGGAGGTCGAACTCACTACGGTGGCTTGACCCCGTTCAAGAGACTGACCCGCGCCACGTATAGGTACCACCTTTTGTCGCACCCGGGAACGGGAAGGACGCATGGCAGTTTCTGACGTTACCTGTGGCGCCGCGATCGCCCTCGCACGCGGAGGGCGGCATGGAACCGATCGTGGAACGCTGTTGCGGGGTGGACATCGGGCAGGCCGCGGTGGTGGCCTGCTTGCTGGTCGGGGCGGCGCATCAAAGGCCGCGCAAGCAGGTGCGGACGTTCCGCACGTTCACACCGGATCTGGTGGCACTACGCGACTGGCTCGAAGCCGAGGGCTGCACCCACGTCGGGATGGAGAGCACGGGGGTGTACTGGAAGCCGGTGTACGCGGTGCTGGAAGGGCACTTCGAGTTGATCGTCGGGAATGCACACCACATCAAGAACGTGCCGGGGCGCAAGACGGACGTGAAGGACAGCGAGTGGTTGGCTGAGCTGGTGCGGCACGGGCTGATCGCCCGGAGCTTCGTGCCCCCGCGTCCGATCCGAGAGTTACGCGATCTGGTGCGTTATCGCCGCAAGCTGGTGGAGAGTCGCACCGCCGAACGTAATCGCCTGCTCAAGCTGCTGGAGCAGGCCAACATCAAACTCGCGAGCGTGGCCAGCAACGTGTTCGGAGTGTCGGGGATGGACATGCTGCGAGCCCTACTGGACGGGACTTCGACCCCGGGACAAATGGCCCAGCTGGCTCGCGGTCGTCTACGCCCCAAGATCGCTGAGCTGGAACGGGCGCTGGACGGATACATCCACGCGCATCACCGCCGGCTTCTGGAGATCCAACTGCGACGCCTCGAACTGATCGACCTCGACTTGGAGGCGGTGGATCAGCTCATCGAAAGCCAGTTGGCGCCCTTCCGAGAACCCCATGAGCGCTTGACGCAGATCCCCGGCGTGGACGCTGTGGTTGCTGCCGTCCTGATCGCGGAACTGGGAGTGGACATGCGCGTGTTCCATAGCGCGCGGCACCTCGCCGCTTGGGCAGGGGTCTCCCCGGGCAACGACGAGAGTGCCGGAAAGCGCAAGAGCGGTCGTGCCACGCGCGGCAACGTCTTCCTCAAGACCACACTCATCGAGGCGGCCACCGCCGCCTCTCGGAAGAACGGCACCTACTTCAAGGACAAGTTCCACCGACTCAGGGCGCGTCGTGGCTACAAGCGTGCGGCACTCGCGATCGCCCACAAGATCCTCGTCGCTGCCTACCACATGCTGTCAACCGGTGCCGACTACCGAGATCTCGGGGAGAGCTACCTCGACCGAGTCCGCCAGCACGTTGTGGCCAATCACTTGGTCCGCCGCCTGCAAAGGCTTGGATACGACGTTCAGCTTGCACCAAAGGTTGCCTGACCGATCGGACGCTCACCTCGCGCGCATCGTTTTCATGGCAGGTGTGGGTCAGGAGCGGAAAGGGGTCTCCGGGTGTTCTCAGCCGGATCGAGCTGAGAACGGCTTCCACAGATGCCCCAGGGCGGTCGATCTCCTCGCGGCATGACCTGGGAGTCATCGCTGAACGGCGGCACTGGGACCACCCAGCAGGAACGGGACCGCGGCCCCCTGCTTCCGATTCTCGTGAGTGAAGACGGCGTAGAGGATGCGCTCCATTGAGGTGCGATCACTGAACACGCCCATGGGGCGGGTGCGGCGCTTCACTTCGCGGAAGCGGCGCTCGATGGCGTTGGTGGTGCGGGTGGCGAGTCGCCAGCGCTCTTGGTCGAAGCGCAGGAAGGCGAGCAACTCGTCGAGATCCTCGCGCAGGCTACGGACCACGGCTGGGTAACGGCGCTGCCAGCGGTCGGCGAGTCGGCGCGCAGCGTGGCGCGCGGCGGTGCGATCGGCAGCATGGCTGATGCGGTGCAGGTCACGCTTGAGCGTTGCGCGATCGGCGACCCGGACCCGGTCGGTGAGGTTGCGGGTCTTGTGGGCCCAGCAGCGCTGGAGCGCCACGCCGGGGAAGGGGAAGGGGAGCGCCCGCAGCAGCCCGCCGCCGCCGTCGGTGACGATCAGCTCGAGCCCCGCACCGTCCAGCCCGCGCCGGCGCAGGCTCTCGAGGAAGTCCTCCCAGGCGGCCTGGCTCTCGGCGGGGGCGAGCCGGAAGTCGATCACCTCGCGCTGGCCCTCGGCCGTGATCCCCAGCGCCACCAGCACCGGCCGGCGCGTGGCCCCTGCCCCGGTGCGGCGGCTGAGCACCACGCCATCGAAGATCAACACCCGATAGCGTCGGGTCAGCGGGCGGGCGTGAAAGGCGGCCACCGCCACCTCGAGGGTCTTGGCCACCCGGCTCACGGTCGCCGGGCTGACCCGCTCGCCCAGGATCGGCAGGAGTGCCTCGCCCACCTTGCGGGTCGACAGGCCGAGCACGAAGCAGCCCAGGATCACCCGATCCACCCACCGTTCCCGGCGCGCGTAGGCGCTCACCACCGCGACGGCGCTGAACGTCCGCGTGCGCGGCACCAGGAGCTCAATCGCGCCCAGCGAGGTCAGCAGGTCACGTCGGTAGGCACCGTTGCGCCGGTCGGCGACCCCGGCGGCCGCCAGCTCGGCTAGCCGGTTGCCGAGCAGCCCGTGCATCCGCTCCTGGATCACCTCGGCCAGGGCCTGACGTCCGGCCTCCCGGTAGTCGCCCCACTCCGGGGCCTGGAGATCCATGTGCTTGAGCATGCGCACCACCTGCCTCACACTGCGCGCCGCAGCCCTCTGCTGCATGGGGGTACCTCCTTGGTGGGTTCTGACGAACCTCTCGGGTACCCCCTTCCTCTTGCCTGACACAAGAACCGATACATCACCATCGCCTGCCGCGCTTTGCCGGGCGACCGTCCGTTCGCTATGCTCGCCCCATGACGGAGCGCGAGCGGGGCACCTTCGCGGAGCTGATCGAGGTGTGCCGGCGGCTTCGGGGGCCAGACGGGTGCCCGTGGGACCGCAATCAGACGCTCGAAAGCATGACGCCCTACCTGGCCGAGGAGGCGGCCGAGTCCGCCGAGGCCATAGCCGCCGGCGATCCCGACAAGATCGCCGAAGAGCTCGGCGATCTCGCCTTCCTCGTCATCTTCTGCCTCGAGCTGCTGCGCGAGAAGGCCGGCACCGGGATCCCCGAGGCCCTGGAGCGGGCCGCGCAGAAGTTGATCCGGCGGCACCCGCACGTCTACTGCGACGCCAACGTCGCGGACGGCGACGCCGCGTATCG
>DASXTP010000130.1:0-17221 GCA_036505355.1 Candidatus Eiseniibacteriota bacterium
GCCATCGACAACCCGGACCATCGGCGAGCCCTGTCGCTGCGCTTGTTCGACGACCTGCAGTACCAGGAGGTCGCCGCCGCGATGGAAACGCCCCTCAACTCGGTGCGGGCCTGGATCCGACGGGGCCGACTGGCGCTGCGCCGCTGCCTCGCGGCCCGGTTCGAAGAGATCAGCGAACGGCCATGACGGTGAAAACTGCAACTTTCTCGTGTGGCAGGCCGTGTTCTGGGCCGGGAAAACCCCAATGACAAACCATCACGGTCGCTTGCGTGAGCTGGTCCTTGTCTATGAAGAGCTGGAGCCGGAAGAGAAGAGCATGGCCGACGCACACCTCGGCGAATGTGCCGACTGCGCGTCCCTGCTGGCGAAGCTCCAGCGTCTCGAGCAGACGAGCGACCTTCGTGGTGCTGTTCCCGAGCTCGGCCGGGTGCGGCTCGCGACCGCGGAACGAGCCCAGGCCGAGGCGAGTTTGGTGGCCCTGCGGGCTCGCGTCGGTCACCCGGCGACCGGCGTCGCAGGTCCGGCGCCACGGCCGGCTGCGCCGAAATCGCGGCCCGTGGTTTCCTCGGTATGGGAGTGGGCACGTCGGGCTCCACTGCTCGTGCGCCTGGCGCCTGCGCTCGCCGTGCTGCTGGTGGCCTGGATCCTGTGGCCACGGCAGCCGTTCGCCCCACTCCTGCGTGGTGCAGAGCTCGAGCGGTACTCCGGCATGCGCGGTGCAGTCGGCGACGGCTTCAAGACCGGCGAAGCTTTCGTGCTCAAGCTCGAGCTAGCGGCCCCGGCCCGACCGGTCGTCTACCACGTGGATCCCGAGGGCCGGATCGACCTTCTGTATCCGAAGGGCGCCGACGCCGTTCGCCCGCTCATGCCGGCCGGACGGGTGACCTTGCCTGCGGAGACGAGCGGCATCGAATGGCGCTTCGAGGGCGCTCCGGGGACCGAGACCTTCCTGGTCGCGGCGACACGGCGCACCGATCTCCCCATGGCGCGGCGCGAGTCGCTGCGGACTCCTGCCTCGGGATCACGCGAAGCGCGAATCCGAGCACTGGCGTCGTCGATCGAGAAAGAGATCGGCCCGGCGCGGCGGCTGGACGCCATCCACACGCCCTGAATCGTAGAGGACCCTGCGGGCCTGGCCCGCATCCCTCGCTGCCCTCGCCTTCGCTCGCCCCGGCGGCTCGCTGCCGGGGCGCGAACGCGTGCTCGCGTGCCCGGTTGAGCAGCGGCCACATCGCCCCTTCAGGGTGCCACGCTGCCACCTTGGGGCATTTCCGCCTGCAACTTTCCGAGCCATGATTCCGGTCTTGATGTGCGGAGCACAGGAGGTGCGGCCGCCGGATCGGGCGTCCGCCAATCGAGTTCCTCGGACCGAACACGCCACCTGCCCCATCGGCGAGGAGAGTCGCCATGTCGTCTCGAATCCGTTTTCGCCTCACCCCGGCGATCGCCACGAGCCTCTGGGCGCTCGCCGCCACGGTTCTCCTTTCCTCATCGGCTTCCGCGCTCTCGAGTCGGACGCTCTTGACGTCCACCGGATCGGGTCTTTCGCAGCGGCTCGGCCAAGCCGTCGCCTCGGCCGGGGACTTCAACGGCGATGGCCGTCTCGACGTGCTGGTTGGAGCACCGGGCGTGTCCAGCGGCTCGGGCTTGGTCTTGCTCTATTTGGGCGCAGACCTGAACGCCACGCCCCTGTCCTTTGTCGGAGCCGCCAGCGAGTCGAGCGGCTACTCGGTCGCTCCGGCGGGCGACTTCAACGGTGACGGCTACGCCGACATCATCGTCGGAGCTCCCGGGAACGACACCGGCGGCACGAGCCGGGGGCAGGCGTATCTCTTCCTCGGGGGCCCCGTCCCCAACCTGGTCTCCGACCTCACCTTCTCCGGCGAGGCCGCGGCCGACCAGTTCGGCTGGTCGGTGGCGGGCGGCCGCGACTTGAACGGCGACGGGTTCGACGACATCGTCATCGGCGCCCCATCCAACGATGCCGGCGGCAGCGCCAACAACATCGGGCGCGCCTACGTCTTCCTCGGCTCGGCGACCCCCAATGCCACGGCCGATGCCACGTTCACCGGCCTCGCCGCCAACGACGCGTTCGGCAGCTCGGTGGCTGTCGGCGGCGACCTGAACCGCGACGGCTACTTCGACATCTTCGTCGGGGCGCCCCTCAACGACGCCGCGGCCGTGGACGCGGGGGCGGCGTACGTCTTCCATGGTGGGCCGGGCATCAATTCGCTGGCCGACGTGACGCTCGTTGGGGCGGTGACGCTCGATCACTTCGGGACCTCGGTGGCCTGGGTCGGCGACATGAACGGCGACGGCGACGTGGATATCATCTGCGGCGCGCCTGACAACGACAACGCCGGTGCCGGGGCGGGGGCAGCCTACGTCTACGTCGGCGGGCCCGATATGGACACGATCGCCGACCTCACGCTGCTCGGCACTCTGGCCGGCGACCTGCTCGGCGGCGCCGTGTCGGCCGCCGGCGACGTGAACGGCGACGGGTACGCCGACGCCCTGGTGGGCGCCCGACTGGCCGGCAGCACCAGCAACAATGACGGGCTGGCGTACCTCTACCTGGGCGGCCCGTCACCGAACGCCACCGCCGACCTGATCCTGAGCCCGCCGCCCGAGGCTGAGGGCTTCGGCACCGCCGTCGCGGCGGCCGGCGACATGGATCGCGACGGCTACGACGACGTGCTGGTCGGCGATCCGCAGGACGTCACGGCCGGATCGAACGCCGGGCGCGCCTACCTCTATGCCATCTACCCCTACCAGATCGTGACCCCGACCGGCGGCGACGTGTGGCCCGAGCACGGGAAGGTCGCCGTCATGTGGCGGGGGCACGACCCAGCCGACCTCGAGCTTTCGCTCGACGCGGGTCTCACTTTCGAGAAGCTCGCCGCCAGCCAGGGCGGGCTGGACGTCAACGTCGAGACATTGGACGTTCCGGAAGGGCTCGAGCTCGAGGTACCGGACTCCGACAACCGGGCAATGATTCGGCTCACTTTCATGGGCCAGACGCCGACGCGCGGCAACTCGGTCATGAGCCGACCGTTCCGGCTCGTGCACTACCCCCGGCCGATCTCGGTCGCGAGCAAGGTCGAGCTGACGCTGAGCGCGCCCACTCCCCAGGACACCGTGCGCGCGGTGGCGTCGGCCGACCTCGACCGCGACGGGATCGAGGACCTGATCCTCGGCCGGCCTGGCAGCAACTCGGGCGCAGGTAAAGTGGAGGTCTACTTTGGTGCCACCCACGACGCCTCCGGCACCCCCAAGTACCAGACGCCGCCCGTCACGGTCGCCCTGGGCGCCACCGGCGACGCCTTCGGCTGGGCGATCGCCACGGGCGACATGAACGGCGACTGCATCCAGGACATCGCGATCGGCTCCCCCAAGGCGGACCCCTCGAGCATGGCGGACGCCGGGAAGACCACCGTCATATTCGGAGATGGAGTCCATGGCTCGATACCGCCCACCGGGCACTTGACGGTCACGGGCACTGTTGCGGGCGACCAGCTCGGTTACGCGGTGGCGATCGTGAAGGACATGAACGGGGACGACTTCGCCGACCTGGCCGCCGGCGCGCCTTTCAGCGACACGCCGAGCGCCGACGCGGGTCAGGTCCGGATCTACTACGGCGCGTCGGCGCCCGATGCCACCAGCGACATCAACATCAACGGCGAGGCGGGCGGCGACAACTTCGGCTTCTCCCTCGCCGCGATGCCCGATCCCGACAGCCCGGTGGACTGGTGCGAGCTTTTCCCCTGGCTCTGCCCCGTGATCAGCGGGGCGCTGCTGGTGGGATCGCCGTTCAACGACGTCGCCGCCAGCAATGCCGGCGCGGCGTATCTCTACGCCGGCGGCAGGAGCGTGGATGGGGTGGCGGAGCTGACCATGCGCGGTGCCTCGGGCGAGGCCCACTTCGGCATGGCGGTGGCCAACATCGGCGACTTCAACGGCGATCAAATCTGCGACTTCGCGATTGGCGCCCCGGGGGGTGACTGCTTCGATCCCCCGTGTCCGCCGGATGGCGGTCTCGTCTACGTTCGCCTGTTCGATCCGCGGTGCTTCGTGATCGACCCCTGGCCGCCGCAACCCGACCCCTGGTTCATGGTCGTGGAGGGCGAGGCCACGGGTGACCTGTACGGCCTCAACCTCGCCGGCACCGACATGAACCACGACGGGCTCTCCGACTTGGTGGTGACGGCACCGTTCCACGACAACGCGGCCGGGGCCGACGCGGGTCGTCTCTATTCCTACTGGGGACGGGCCGCCAAGCCGGCCGAATTCTCTCCGGCCGGCGGCGTCATCCCCGACTTCGTAACCGACGGCGCGGCCGCGAACGAGCGGCTCGGCCAGGTGCTGGGCGTCATAGATGCGGTGGGCACTCACGTGGGCCCACCCGAACTGCCGACCGCCTCGGCCAGTCCGGCGAGCCTCGGCGCGGAGCCCGGCCTCGCGGATGGGGTGCGTGTCGGGCCCAAACCCGCCGCCGATCCCGCCTTGATCCGGCGGCGGTGCTATCTGAAGTCGTTCGGGAGCCAGCCGGGAGCCGGCTCGACCGCGGGATCGTTCGGGACCGTTGGCGCCAGCCGGCAGCCGGGCATGATGATCCCGGTCTCGCCCCCCGAAGCACCGCCGCCTCCCATGCTGGGCGGTGATCTCCTGGTCGGGAACGGCGGCAGCGCCCCCGTGCTTCGGCTCTACGACATCAACCGCTATCACCTGCTCGGGCCGGTGGAGGCCGCGGTCTGGAGCGCGGGATCGCAGCAGAGGGTCTCGTGGACGGGCTCGGGGCCAGTCGCGATCCAGCTCTCGGCCGACGGCGGAGCGAGCTTCGGCACCATCGCGACCTCCTCGGGGGGAAGCGCCACGAACGCGGCGACCGTCCGTGTGCCCGATCTACCCACCGGTCTAGGGCTCCTCCGCATCATCCCCTGGCCGCCCTGTCCTCCCTGCCCGGGGTGCCTGACCTGCCCGCCGTGGATCGGCTTCGACCTGTCGGATCCCTTCCAGATCGTGCGCTACCCACGGCCGCCCGCCGTGGCGGCCGAGGTCGGATTGACGCTCCCGGCCTCCGCCACTCAGGACACCGTGCGAGCCGTCCAGTCGGCGGACGTCAACGGCGACGGCATCGAGGACCTGATCACCGGCGCGCCGTTCGCAGGCAGCGGCGCCGGGCGGGTCAAGATCTACCTTGGGACCGACCGGACCGCCTCGGGCCGGCCCAAGTTCAACTCGGCCCCGATCACCCTCGCCCCCACCGCTAACCCCGATGCCTTCGGCTGGTCGCTCGCGACCGGCGACGTCAACGGCGACTGCATCCCCGACGTCGCGGTCGGGGCGCCGCGGGCCGACCCCTCGACCTTGACCGATGCCGGGCGGGCCTACGTCTTCTTCGGCGGCGCCTCGATGGACGCCACCCCCGACTGGGTGGTGGACGGCGGCATCGCCGGCGAGCAACTGGGCTACGCCGTGGCACTGGTCGAGGACATGAACGGCGACGACCACGCCGACTTGGCCGCCGGCGCGCCGGAGAGCAACGTCTCCGGCACCGGCTCGGGCCGGGTGCGGGTCTACTACGGCGGCACCGCCCCGGACGCCACCAGCGACCTCGACCTCAACGGCCAGGCTGCGGGCGACAAGCTCGGCACCTCGCTCGCCGCGCTCCCCGACCCCGACGGCGGGATCGATTGGTGCGAGATCTTCCCCTGGCTCTGCCCGGTGATCAGCGGTGGGCTTGCGGCCGGAGCACCCTTCAGCGACGGGGCCGCCAACAACGCCGGCGCTGTGTACCTGTACGCCGGCGGGCTCGGGGCCGACGCGATTGCCGACGACATCCTGCGCGGCGACCAGGCCGACGCCCACTTCGGTCTCACGCTGGCGAGCATCGGCGACTTCAACGGCGACCGGCTCAGCGACCTGGCGGTCGGGGCACCCGACGAGGACGGCTTCTATCCGTCCGTCATCTGCCCCGACATGGGACGGGTGTACGTGCGGGTGATCGACCCGCGGTGCTTCGTGATCGATCCGTGGCCCGATCCTTGGCCCGGTCCGTGGTTCCAGGTGCTGGACGGCGAAGCGGCCAACGATCACTTCGGCTCGAAGGTCGAGGGCGCCGACCTGAACCACGACGGGCTCAACGACCTGGTGGTCTCGGCGCCGGAGCACGACGGCGCCTTCGGGAGCGACGCCGGCCGGATCTACGCCTACTTTGGCCACGTCGCAGCTCCTGTTTCGCCGCCCGAATCCCCGGCGGGGGATGTGCACATCGTCGACCCGGAGTGGTTGGTCGACGGTGCGGCCGCCTCGGAGGGCCTGGGCGAGGTGCTGGGGGTGACGGAGGCGGTGGCCCATCCGGTGAGCCCACCCGACGTGGCCATTCCGGTAGCGCCACCCGATCGGGCGCTGCCGTCGAGCGCCGCCGCACCGGCTCTGATCCGAACCCGCTGTCGTTTCTACAACTATGCTGCGGCCCCGGACCCGGCGGCCGGGACTTCCAGGGTGGGGACCGCGGGACGGCGGCCTGGCATGACAGGCACGAACGACCAGCCTGTGCAGCCCCCCGACGCCCCACCACCCCCGATGCTCGGCGGCGACCTCTTGATCGGCCGGCTCGGGACCGCACCGGAGCTGAGGCTCTACGACGCGAACCGCTACCAGCTCACTTCACCCATCGGCAGCGCGACCTGGAACGTGGGCTCGCTGCAGAAGATCTCGTGGAAGGGCTCGGACCCGGCGGCGATCCAGCTCTCGGTGAATGGCGGGGCGAGCTACACCACCATCGCCCAGTCGCCGGGTGGCAAGGCCGTTAACGCCATGAACGTCCGGGTACCCCATTTGCCGACCAGGTTCGGCTACCTGAGGATCATCCCCTGGCCGCCTTGCCCTCCGTGCCCGGGGTGCCTCACCTGCCCACCGTGGGTGGGCTTCGCCCAGACGGATACGTTCGTCACCATCCAGTCGAGCGTGAGCCTGCTCTCCTTTAGCGCCAAACTGGGCGACTCGGGCGCCGAGCTGTCGTGGTCCACCAATCCGGGGATCGGGCCCGATGGACTCACCGGGTACCGGCTCTACCGGTTCGAGCCGGGGACGACCGGCCAGGGATCGCGGATCGGACCCGAGACGATCGCCGAAGACCGGTACATCGACGCCCAAGGCGGCCCCGGAACCTCGTACCGCCTGGCTGCGGTCAACGGTTTGGGCGAAGAACTCGAGCTCGGCCAGACCAGCCTCGATGCCGCGCTCGCGGGGTTGAGAACCTGGCCCTCGCCGGTGTCGGGTCGCAGTGCCCTCACCGTCTCTCTCGGTGCACCGTGGGTGGCTCCGGGAGTTGCCGCCACCGATCTCGACGTGGGCGTGTTCGACCTGGGCGGCCGCCGCGTGGCGACGCTGGCCAGCGGCTACGTGCAGCCCAAGTCGGGGCTGGTCCACTTCGAATGGCGACTGGCCGATCGCAGCGGCAATGCCGTCCATCCGGGCCTCTACTTCGTCCGTGCGGCGGCTCCTTCCGCCTACCTGAGGATGGAGCGCAAGGTGGTGGTGACGCCGTGACAAGCGCCGGCAACATCTGCCGCTTTGGGCGCCCGCAGCTCACGGCGCCCGGAGCGGCCCGGGCCGCGGTCGCGCTCCTCGCCACCCTTGCGCTGGCGGGAATCGGCGTTCCCCCGGCCCTCGCCACCACGATGTTCGGCCTGGTCGATACCGGAGAGCTGTTCGTCTCCGCCGACCAAGGGATGAGCTGGACCATCCGCTCCACCCTGCCGGTGCGCGACGCGGTGGCGCTCGCGGCCAGGGCGACCGCATCCGAGCTCTACCTCGCGAGTCGATCGGGAGGCGTCTACCGCTCGAACGATGCCGGGATCAACTGGACCGCGGTAGGCGCGGTGCCGGCCACCGACGTGGTGGACCTGGCGGTCCGCCCCGACCTGTCGCTACTGCTCTTGACCGCGAGCGGCACCCTGTACCGCTCCACCGACCAGGGCGCCAACTTCTCGGCGCTCGCAGCACTCACGGCCCCCGATCACGTCAGCTTGGGCCCGACCTTCCAGGACCACCTCTACGCCCTCACCCGGAGCGGCGAGGTCTCGGAGAGCGTAGACGGCGGGGCCAACTGGATCGCCAAGGGTGTCGTCACCGCGCCCGACGCCGTGCGGCTGCGGGCGATCGGCACCACCCTCTATGTCATGAGCGGGACGGGCGACATCTATCGCAGCACCGATCAGGCAGCGACCTGGACGGCGGTCGGTACCTTGTCGCAAGTGGGGATGACCGCCCTGGCGGGCGACGTCGCGAGCCTGATCGTCGCGACCGGCGCAGGCGAGGTGGCCACTTCCTCCGACGGCGCGAGCTGGACCTGGAAAGGGGCGATCAACCAGCTCACGGTGACGGCCCTGGGCACCGATTTGCCGGCGGTGACAGGTGTGGAGTTCCGACCCGGTGGTCCCGGGCTCGAGTTCTCGTCCCCTTGGCCCAATCCGCTCGCTGGCGAGAGAGCCCTGAACTTGGCCTTCCGACTCCCGCATCGCGACACGCTGGAGGCGACGCTATTCGACCTGGCAGGGCGCAGGGTGGCCGAGCGTCTGCCCGAGGCACTCCCAGCCGGGCCGGGCACAGTTCGGTGGGAGCTGCCGGCGGTGAAAGCCGGGCTCTACTTCCTCAGGCTTTCGACCGGATCCGGGGCCGTCACCGTCGCCCGCCTGGCCGTGCTGAGGTGAGGGGTCAGGACCCCGCGGCCGCGAGGCGGGGATCGAGCCGGTCGAAGGACGGCGGCAGGCGCGTGCGCCAACAGGTTGCGAGGCTTCCGGGCCCCGGGCGGGTTGCGGTCGGCTGGTCGAGCGATTCGGCACGCAAGATTCGGTCTCGACAGTCCGATAACAGGCCAGAGCTCCTGGCCCTGCAACCCGCGACCCCGCGAGGCGTCACGTGCCTGAAACGCCCCTCGGCCTGCGCGAGAACCCGTTCGTCGCCGGCCACGATCCACGTTTTGTCTACTCGAGCCGCGAGCGGCAGGAAGTCGTCGCTCGCCTGCGCGATGGCATCGGGACCGGAGAACCGTTTCTGCTCGTGACCGGCGACGCCGGGATCGGGAAGACCTCGGTGGTGTCCGAGGTGCTGGCGAGCTGCGAGCCCCGCGCCTTGGTGGCCTCGATCACCAACCCGATGCCGACGCGCGCCGAGCTGCTCGAGGAGGTTTGCATTCGGTTCGGCATCCCGCCCGAGGGTCCGCGAACGAAGCCTCAGGCGCTGGCGCAGCTCGAGCGGCACCTTCGCGATGTCCGAAGCCGCGGCCAAGTCGCAGTGCTCGTGGCCGACGAGGCCCATCGGCTCGGGCACGACCTGCTCGAAGAGATTCGCCTGCTGTCCAACTGGGAGGCCGACGGCCGGAAGCTGCTCTATGTGATCCTCATCGGCCTGCCCCAGCTCGAAGAGAAGCTGGCGCGGCCCGGCCACGAGCAGCTCCGCCAGCGCATCGCGAGCCATTGTCGGCTCAGCCCCCTCTCGGCCGAGGAGACCGAGCGCTACGTCCATCACCGGGTCGGAATCGTGGGCGGCGACAGCCCGGTGTTGTTCCCCCGGGAGACTTGTCGCGAGATCCACCGCCTGGCGCGCGGGGTGCCCCGCGAAATCAACCGGCTGGCCGGCCGAGCGATGGCTCGAGCCGGTCGGGAGGGTGTCGCCACCGTGAGTCCCGGGCTGGTCCGCGCGGCGGCGGCCGAAGGGCGTCGACAGGAAGCCGTGGAACCAGCGTCCCACGCCTGGACGACCGGGGCGGAATCCTCGGCCACACCCGTGACCCCGTCCGCCGGCCAGCCGGATCTCCGCAGCGCGGATCCAAACGTGCGCGCGTGGGTGTCCCGCTTCGTGGGCCCCGGAGGCCCGCCGCAGATCGGGGTCCGGGCTGGGGCACCCGAAAACGAGACCTTCCTCTCACCCAGCGAAGAACTCGAATCAGAAGCCACTTCGGACGCGGAGCTCGACCCCGAGGCCCCAGCGCCCGCGAACGGAAAGAAAGGCCGGGCACGCGGCGTTCGCGCCCATTTGCCACCCGGCATGAGACGTCGGCGCCGCCGTCGCCGTTCGCGCGCCCGGCTTCGGCTGGCGCTCGCCGTGGTCGCGGGGGCGCTGCTGGCCACTGCCGTGGTCCTTTTGCCACAGACCCGGAATCTCGCCTCGATGCTGGTCGGCACTCCACCGATACCGGCACCCGCCCTGGATACCTCCACCTCCGAACCGGCTGCCGCGGAGACGCAAGCGGAGTCGAGCGCCGAGCCATCGGCCCCGCCTCCGGATCCGTCCGAGGCGGCACGCTCCGTAGGGTCGGCGGTCGCGACCTCCGCGCCGATGCAAACCACGGCGAGCCCGCCGCCGCAGGCTACGGCAGAGCCGCGGGCGAAAGGGAAGGCGAGCCCGCCGGCGCCCACCGAACGCTACGGCCTCGAGGTCGCCAGCTTCATCAACCGGGACCGCGCGGTCGTCGAGCGCCAGCGGCTCGCGAAGAGCGCGGGGCTTACCGCCCGGATCACCAACACCACCGAGGACGACGGGGTGGTCACCTATCGCATCGTGCTGGGCTCGTTCGACGGCGTGCGCTCCGCGGAGCGCGCGGCGGATGTCCTGGTCCTCCAGGGTCTCGTCAACGAGGCCCGGGTCGTGTCGTTGCCCGGCCGCAACCCCAAGTCCCACTGACGAAGGGACTGGCCCTTTTCAGGTCAGTCCGGCCGCGCCATCCGCTGCTCGAGCCGCCGTTTCACCGCCGGCCACTCGTCGTCGAGGATGCTGTAGTAGACCGTGTCGCGCACCACCCCGCGGTCGCTCATCCCGTGCTTGCGCAACGTGCCCTCTTCGGTGGCGCCGATCCTGAGAATCGCCGCGCGCGAGCGCTGGTTGAGCGCGTTGGTCTTGAGCTCGACCCGCACGCAGCCCCAAGTTTCGAACGCGTGGCAGAGCATCAGGTACTTGGCTTCGGTGTTGACCGCGGTGCGCTGCCAAGGCCTGCCCACGCTGGTCCACCCGATCTCGACTCGCCGGTGCTCCGGCGCGATGTTGCCGAACCGGGTGCAGCCGGCGACCCGGCCGCTCGCCCGTTCCATGGTCGCGAAGGGGAGCGACCGTCCCTCGTCGCGCTCGTGCAGCGCGGTCTCCAGGTAACGGAGCAGGTCGTCCGGCGTCTCGACCACGTTGAGCGTCCAGCGCCACAGATCGGGGTCGAGACCGATCTCGCAGAGCCCGGTGAAGTGTCGCTCGAGCGCCAGGGGCTCGAGTCGCACGGCGCGACCCTCGAGCACCACCGGCTCGATCCGCATCGCGGCCCCGGTCGTTGGAGTCACGCTCGTCAGACCTTCACCATGTAGTACATCGCCGCCGGGTGGTGCACGATGATCGCGCTGGTGGAAGCCTCCGGCACCAGCTGGTAGGCGCTGGTGAGGGTCACCCCGATCGTGCGCTCGGGGTCGAGCAGGCGGAACAGCTTGGCCTGGTCGGCGAGATCCGGACAGGCGCTGTAGCCGAACGAGTACCGCAGGCCCTGGGTCTCGGGGATGCCCAGCTCGCTGCGCACCCTCCGGTGGTGCCACTCGGCCAGCCCTTCGGTCGCCGCCATCGCCAAGCCATGCACGAAGAGCGAGCGAGCGTACTCGCCGCGCGCGTTCAGACGCTCGCTCAGCTCGTCGGCCTTGCCGCCTACTGTCACCACTTGGAATGCCACCACGTCGATGCGGCTGCTGTCGACCGGCAGGAAGTAGTCGGCGAGGCATAGGCCTTCGCGCTCGCTCTGACGTGGGAAGGTGAAGCGCACGATCTCCTCGAGCTTGCCGCGCGGGACGAGCGAGCCGGGCGCGAATCCGGTGGGCTCGTAGACGATCAGGTCCAGACCGTCGCTCTGGCAGGGGAAGAAGCCATAGCAAGCCCGCGGCTCGAGCCAGCGCTGCTCGAATGCCTCCCGTTGCAGCGCCAGGCGGCGCGGCTCGAAGTCTTCGCGGATCATCTTCTCGTACCTGTCCCCGCTGCCGCGCGCACCCCAGTGCAGCCGATACAGGGTCTTCAGGTCCATGCCGGCGAAGATCCCCTGCCACGCAATCTCCTCCGGCGGCGTGACCCGTGCGCCCCAGGACCGGGGGGCCGGGATCGGCAGGTCACGGGGCACGGTGACCTGGAAGTCGCGCTGGGTCGCCGAGGCCGCGGCCGAGCGGGCCTCCAGCTCGGCGGCCTGGTTCTTGAATTCGAACGCTTCGCGGCGGACGCGCTCGACCAGGGCCGGGCCGCGATCCGGGTCGATCAGCGAGTTCACGGTGTCGAGCCCTTCGAAGGCGTCCTTGCAGTAGAACACGCCGGGCTCGTAGAACACCTCCCCGTCGAGCAGCGCCGTGCGGCGCCCGAAGTTCCGGTTGATGGCCGCACCCCCGATCAACACCGGATAGGGGAGCCCGGCCCGGTGCAGCTCCGTCACGCACACCGGCATCTGTTTGCTGGTCGAGACCAGCAGCGCCGAGAGCCCGATCGCCGTGGCGTTCACCTCCCGGGCCTTCTCGAGGATGGTCCCCACCGGCACTTGCTTGCCGAGATCGAACACCGTGTAGCCGTTGTTCGACAGGATCGTCTTGACGAGGTTCTTGCCGATGTCGTGCACGTCGCCGTAGACGGTAGCGAGAACGATCCGACCCTTGGTCACGTCGGCGTTCTTTTCCAAGTAGCGCTCGAGCCGGGAGACCGCCTTCTTCATGACCTCGGCGCTCTGCAGGACGAACGGCAGGATCAGCTCCCCCGCCCCGAACTTGTCGCCGACCTCCTTCATGGCGGGCAGCAACACCGTGTTCAGGACCGCCACCGCGTCCTGCCGGCGCACCGCCTCGTCGATCAGGTCCTCGATGCCGGCCGCCTTGCGGTGGAGGATCTGATGATGAATCCGCTCCTCCACCGTCCGTTCGGCGTCGCCCGCCTCCTCCTCGCGGGCGCGGGCCGTGGGGCTGCGCCCCTCGAAGCGAACGATGAAGCGCGTCAGGGCCTGCGGATCGCGGTCGAACACCAGGTCGTCGGCGAGCTGACGATCCTCGGCGCCGATTTCGGGGTAGGGGGTGACGTCGTTGGGGTTCACGATCGCCATGTCGAGCCCGGCCTGCACGCAGTGGTACAGGAACACCGAGTTCAGCACGGCGCGCGCCTCGCGGGAGAGGCCGAATGACACGTTCGACAGGCCGAGGCTGGCGAGCACTCCGGGAAGCTCGGACTTGATGCGACGGATTCCCTCGATGGTCTCGACCGCCGAGCGCCGAAACTCCTCGTCCCCGGTGGCCAGCGTGAAGGTGAGGGCATCGAAGATCAACAGCTCGGCGGGCAACCCGTACTCGCGCGTCACCAGGTCGTGGATGCGCCGCGCCACCGCGAGCTTGCGATCCGCGGTCTTGGCCATTCCCTGCTCGTCGATGGTCAGTGCGATTACCGCCGCTCCGTACCGCATGACGTGCGGCATCACCGCGTCGAGACGCTGGCGCCCGCCCTCCAGGTGGATCGAGTTGACGATCGCACAGCCCGGATAGGTCTTGAGCGCCGCCTCGATCACCGCCGGCTCGGTCGAGTCGATGCACAGCGGGGCCTCCACCGAAAGCGCCAGCTTCTTCACCAGCCGCCGCATCTGCTCCAGCTCGTCGGAGCGCTCGGTGAGGGCCAAGCACACGTCCAGGGTGTGGGCCCCGCCCTCCACCTGGCTGCGGGCGACCGGAATCAGCTCGTCGAGGCGGTCCTCGATCACGAGCTGCTTGACCCGGCGCGAGCCCTGGGTGTTGAGCCGCTCGCCGATCATCATCGGTGCCGGCTCCTGCTTGAGGGCGATGGCCGTCATGCCGCTCGAGACCAGCCAGGCGCCTCGCCCGCCGCGGGACGTCGGCGCGCGCCGGCCGATCGCCGCCGCCAGGGCGCGGATGTGATCGGGAGTCGTCCCACAGCAA
The DNA here is from genome assembly GCA_036505355.1 of Candidatus Eiseniibacteriota bacterium. Taxonomy (GTDB): domain Bacteria; phylum Eisenbacteria; class RBG-16-71-46; order RBG-16-71-46; family RBG-16-71-46; genus WS-8. Next base: position 13,944 of record DASXTP010000130.1, read on the forward strand.
CCACCGACGATGTTGACGCCGTTCTCGACCACGAACTCGCGCAACGTGGCCGCCATCGGATCGGGCTTCATCGGGTAGACGGCCCGCCCGCCGTCGTTGATGGGCAACCCGGCGTTGGGGATGCAATGGAGGAACGTGCTCGCGTTCTCGCCCAGATACCGGATCGCGTCGCGCATCAGGTCGGGGCCGGTCGAGCAGTTGAGCCCGATGATCTCGACCTGCAGCGCCTCCAGGGTGGCGAGCGCGGCGCGGATGTCGGTGCCGAGCAGCATGCGGCCGCTCGGGTCGAGGGTCACCGAGCACTGGAGCGGACGCCGCCGTTCACTGGCCTCCATCGCCGCCCGCGCGCCCAGGATCTGGGCCTTCATCTCGAGCATGTCCTGACAGGTCTCCAGGATCAGCACGTCGGCGCCGCCTTCGAGCAGACCCCGTGCCTGCTCGGTGAAGATCGGAACCAGGTCGTCGAGCGTCTTCCGCCCGAGATCGGGGTCGTCGGACGAAGGCAGCTGGCCCGATGGGCCGATCGAGCCCGCCACGAACCGTGGGCGGCCGTCCGCGGCGGCGAACCGGTCGGCAACCCGGCGCGCAATCGAGGCCGCGGCGCGGTTGATCTCGAGCGTCTTCTCGCCGAGTCCCCATTCCTCGAGGCGCAGCCTGGAAGCCTGGAACGAGTTGGTCTCGACGCAGTCCGCCCCGGCCTCGAAGTAGTCCGCGTGGATGGCTTCGACGACGTCGGGTCGGGTGAGGCTCAGGTAGTCGTTGCAACCCTCCCAGCGCTTCCCGCCCCAGTCTTCCGCGGCGAGCCCGCGGGCCTGGATCTGCGTGCCCATGGCGCCGTCGTAGAGGAGGACTCGCTCTTCGAGGGTTTTGAGCAGGGAGCTGACCATGGCCTGGAGGACTCCTTGCCGGCGCCACCGGGGGCACCAACGCTGCCTCGGCGGTGGGCTGCCCCGCGCCGCTCCGACGCGGGCGGGGTCCGGGAATGGGCTGTAACAGTATCGGAACCCAACCCAGGGCCGCAAATCTCGCCGGCCGCGCTCTTCGACTGGGCGTCCCCCCAAACCCGCTGAGCTCCATGGTGATCGGCCTCTACACCGTCGACCTTGCGCAGTCGGGAAACGGAGGCTAGTCTGGCCGCCTCTTTGGTCGCGTCGGTCGCAGTCACCCCACTTCAGGAGGTCTCCCAGATGAAACGATTCGCCTTACTCGGCTCGCTCACCCTGCTGCTCGCCGCGCCCGCCATGGCCGGCGACATGAAGGCCGGCGGCACCGCTTGGAGCATGAACGCCACCGCCATCGAGGCATGCTCCTGTCCGATGTTCTGCCAGTGCTACTTCCAGACCAAACCGGCCGCGCACGCCGGTCACGAAGGCCACGGCGAGGAGCACTTCTGCCGCGCCAACATGGCCTGGAAGGTGAACAAGGGGATGTATGGCAAGACCAAGCTCGACGGCGCCAAGTTCTGGCTCGCGAGTGACCTCGGCGACGACTTCTCGGACGGCACCATGAAGTGGGCCGTCCTTCATTTCGATCCCGCGGTCACGAAGGAGCAGCGGGACGGCATCCTGGCGGCGGTCGGCGGCCTGTTCCCGGTCAAGTGGGAAACGCCGTTCCAGGTCGGGAGCGACCTCGCGGTCGAGTGGAGCCACACCGGCGACAAGGCGGTTGCCAAGCTCGATGGCGGCAAGGCCGGCGAGATGGTCCTGAACGGGGCGTCGGTGAACCGCAACCAGGGCACCCCGGTGGTGATCAAGAACCTCAAGTACTGGGGTGCCCCGCGTCACGACGGTTTCGTGCTGATGCCGAACGAGGTCGAGGCCTATCGGCTGGGCGACAACGCCTTCGAGTTCAAGGGCACGAACGGCTTCATGATCACGGTGGACATCGCCTCCAAGGACGTGGCCGCGCCGGCGTCGCACGGCGGCATGTAAAAGGGCCGACGGCAACGATCCCGCGGCTTGACTCCCGGCGGCACGGAGGGGACCCTACCTCCGTGCCGCTTCGGCTTGATCTCGTGCGCCACGGGGAAGCGCTCCCGGTCGGTTCCGAAGGGGACTCGGGTCGCGCGCTTTCGGAAGCCGGGCGGAGCGCGGTCGAGCGGCTGGCGGCCAACCTGGCGCAGCAGGGCTGGCGGCCCGATCGCGCCTTCGTGAGCCCGATGCGGCGGGCCCAGGAGTCGGCCTTGATCCTGCTCCGGCACGGGCCCCCGACGCTGAAGCCCGAGATCTTGGACGAGCTGGTCCCCGACCACGAGCCGGCGGACATCCTCGAGGCGCTGTCGGCCCATGGAGCAGACCGCGGGCACGTGCTGCTGGTGGGCCACCAGCCACTGCTGGGGCGCTTGGTGGCCTACCTGGAGGGCAGAGCCGAGCGGGGGCTGCCCCCCGCGGCCCTGGTGCGAATCCGGTGCGACGGGGCTCCGGCGCAGGGCAGCGGGAAGGTCGAGCTCGAGCTGCGGCCCTGACCCGAGGGTTCCGGAGAGTCGGGGCCCGGTGCTACCCTGGGGGCGACCGAGCCCCAAGCACCGGCATCGAGACCCGCGAGAGGAGGTAGCCATGACCGTCGACCAGGTATCGAGCGCTCCGGTCGGCCGGCTGTCGCGAGCCGATATCGCGTTGGATGGCCTGTTCACCGGCATGATCGGCGCCTTGACCGTTGCCCTGTGGTTTCTCGTGCTGGATGTGATCGCGGGTCGGCCGCTCTACACGCCGGCTTTGCTCGGCTCGGTGCTGCTCCATGGCGGTGCCGCCGCGGCCCAGGGCGTCACTATCGCGCCCCTCGAGATCGCCGCCTATACAGCGTTCCATTTCGTGGTGTTCGTGTTGGTCGGCTTGCTGCTTTCCTATCTCATGACCCTGTTCGAGCGGTTCCCGATCGTGGGGTTCGTCCTCCTGGTGCTGTTCGTGAGCCTGCAGCTCGGTTTCTTCGTCCTCGACGTGGCGCTCGGCGCACAGCTCATGGGCAGGCTCAGGGCCTGGACGGTGGTGGTGGCCAACCTGCTCGCGGCCGCCACCATGGCGTGGTACCTGTGGAAGCGCCATCCGCGGATCAAAGAGGGCCTGAGTCACATGTGGGAAGCCGAGTGATCGGGCCCGGACCGCGCTGAACAGGGCAACCCGATCGGCGGCGATATCCTGCCAATACTCGTGGCGCCTAACGCCAGAACGAGCGAAACCCACGTAGGTGACCTGTTCGTCCATCTCCCGACCGCCGGCAGGTAGTCTCTCGCCCCGAACCGCACCAGCGTTGTGGCACTGTCGGTCAGTCCGCCCGCAAAT
>DASXTP010000131.1:0-32176 GCA_036505355.1 Candidatus Eiseniibacteriota bacterium
CGTTGATCGCTGGCCGACTGCTGGATCTCTACCGCTCGCTCGGCGGACCCGCCCAACGCTCGGTGCCGGCCGCCCCGGCGGGAGGTGCCGGTGCGTGACGCGCTCAAGCATCTGACCGGAGAATCGCTGGTCTACGGTCTCGGCCAGGTCAGCGGTCGGGCCGTCCAGCTGCTGTTGGTGCCAGTCCTCACGCGGGCGCTGGCGCGCGACGTCTACGGAGTGGCCGACCTGGTGTTGGCGTATTCCCAGTTCGCGGTCCTGGTGCTGGTGTTCGGCATGGACGCCGCACTGGTTCGCTTCTTCTACCAGGAACCCGACCGCCAGGCACGCCGCCGCATGGTGGCGAGCTCGCTGGCGTTCCGCGTGCTCGCCGCCCTCGCCGCCGCCGCCCTGCTGGCCTGGCTCGCCGAGCCGCTCTCGCAGCGGCTGGTCGGCTCGCCGGCCTATCGCAAGTACGTGTGGATCGGCGCCGCCACCCTGCCCTTCAGCCTGCTGGTGCTGTTCGCGAACGACGTGCTGCGGGTCACGTTCCAGCCTTGGAAGTTCATCGCGCTGAACCTGGTCCAGACGGTCGCGATCACCGCCGTCTCCTTGTGGCTGGTGCTCGATCGCGGGCTCGGCGTGGCCGGAGTCCTCTACGGCAAGCTGGCGGGGGACACCTTGTGCGCCGGGCTCGGTCTGTTGCTGATCCGCCCGAGCCTGGCGCCGCGCGTGGATCGAGGCGTGCTCTCGCGGATGCTGCGCTACGGCTTTCCGCTGGTGCCGGCGTCGATCGCCTACGGCGTCGTCAGCTCCGCCGATCGATACTTCCTCCAGCGCACGCGCGGTCTCGCCGAGGTCGGGGTCTATGCGGTGGCGGTCAAGTTCTTCGCCGTGGTGATGATGGGCGTCTCGGCGTTCTCGCTCGCCTTCTTCCCGTTCGCCCATGCGCGCTCGGGATCCCCGGAGGCGCCGCGACTCTACGCTCGGGCGATGGCGCTCTACGTCGCCTGTGCCTCGTTGGTGGCGCTTCTGGTCGGCAGCTTTGCGCCCGAGGCGCTCACGCTCTTGGCTCCGCCCGCCTACCGCGAGGCGGCCCTGCCGGCCCTGGTGCTGACCTTTGCCGCCGTGGCCTACGGCGCCTACTATGTGTCCTGCCTCGGCATCCAGTTGTCGCTGCGCACGCCGCTGCTCGGCTGGACGGCGCTCGCCGCCGCCTTCGTGGCGGTGGCAGCCAACCTGGTGCTGACACCCAGGCTCGGCATGCTGGGCGCCGCGGCGGCGACGTTTGTGGGCAACGTCGGGCTGGCGGTGTTCACCTACGCGGCATCGCAGCGGGTGCACCCGCTCCCGTATCGGGGGCTGCGGTTGGCGCTCCTCTTCGCGCTGGGATTGGGCTTGGCGTTCTTCGCCCAGCGGCTGGGGCCGAGCGGTGCGGTGGGATGGGCGCTCAAGCTCGGCGCCGCGGTCGCGTTCGCTGCCGCCGCCTGGAAGCTTGAGGTGTGGCGGGACCGGGGCGCGGTGAGGCCGATCGAGACGCGAGGAACTTGACCTCCGATGTGCGGAATCGCGGGACTCTACCGGAGTGAGGGCCGCGTCGACCTGGGCCGGCTCCGTCACATGTCGGACCTGCTCAGGCATCGCGGGCCCGACGACTTCGGCTTGGTGCTGATCGATCCGCGCGGCGGGCAAGCCTTGACGCTGGGGGGGCCGGACACGCCCGCCGAAGTCTTCGCCAGCGGCCATCCCTACGCGCCGCATCACGGTCACGGCAATGCGAAGACCGCGGGATTCGGGGTCGGGCTCGCTCACCGTCGACTGGCGATCGTGGATCTCTCCGCGGCGGGGCACCAGCCGATGTGCGACCGCGAGGCGCGCACCTGGATCACCTATAACGGCGAGATCTACAACCACGTCGAGCTGCGCGCCGAGCTCGAGGCTTTGGGCGACCCGTTCGTGAGCACCAGCGACACCGAGGTCATCCTGAGCGCCTACCGCCGCTGGGGAGCCGGCTGCCTCGATCGGCTCAACGGGATGTTCGCCTTCGCGCTGTGGGATGGCGCCCGGCGCGAGCTCTTCTGCGCGCGCGACCGGTTCGGCGTCAAGCCCTTCTACTACCAGTCGGATTCCACGACGCTGGCCTTCGCTTCGGAGCCCAAAGCTTTGATTCTCACCCAGCCTCGCCGCATCGTGGCGCGCCCGGCGGCGGTGCGAGACCTGCTGGCGCTCGACTGGGTGGATCATGAGGTCGAGACCTTCTTCGCCGGGCTCTACCAGCTCCCGGCCGGACACTATCTGACGGTGGGAGAGAGCGGCCTCAAGGTGGCGCGCTGGTGGCAACTCGATCCCGAGCGGCGCGCCAGCGGCACCTCGGCCGAGTGGGAGCGCCACTTCGCCGAGCTGTTCACCGACGCCGTGCGGCTGCGCCTGAGGGCCGACGTCGAGGTGGGCTCGTGCCTGTCCGGCGGCACCGACTCGAGCGCGGTGGTCGCGACGGCGGCCGCGGGGATGGACCGCCCGCTGCACGCCTTTACCTGTGCCTACGACGAGGGCCCGAGCTACGACGAGCGCCCATTCGTGCGCGAGGTGGTGGCCGCGAGCGGGGCGATCTCGCACCTGGTGGTCCCCGACGGGAGCGACCTGTGGGAGGTGTTCGACCGCATGGCCTTCCAGCAGGACGAACCCACCGCCGGTCCGGGGCTCTACTCGCAGTGGCACGTGATGGCGCTCGCCCAGCGGGAGGGGCTGCGGGTGCTGCTCGATGGCCAGGGGGGCGACGAGACGCTGGCCGGCTATCCGCGATACCTGCCGCTCCGGCTCCGCGACCTGCTGACGGCGGGCGACCTGCCGGCCTTCTTGCGACTGTGGGGCCCGGTGGCGCGTCGGCTGGGCGCAGCGCACACCCTCGCCCTGACCATCGAGCCATGGCTGCCCCCGCCGCTGGTACGGCCGCTGCGCCGGGCCTACGGCCAAGGAAAGGACAGGGTATTGGCGCAGGGCCTCAAGCGCATCGAGCCGCGCCGCGTCCCGCGGCCGCCGCGCGAGTTCGCCACTGCCGTGCTGAGGCAGCAGGCGTTCGACACCCTGCAGCGGCTGCTGCCCTCGCTGCTGCGCTACGAGGATCGCAACAGCATGGCGTTCTCGATCGAGACCCGGCTGCCGTTCCTGGATTACCGGCTGGTCGAGTTCGCGTTCTCGCTCCCCGATTCGGAGCGCCTCGACGGCGCGACCACCAAGGCCATCCTGCGCCGCGCGCTGCGGGATCGGATTCCCAAGGCCGTGCTCGAGCGCACCGACAAGATGGGCTTCGAGACCCCGACCGACGTGTGGCTGCGCGAGCGCTTCGCGCCCGAGGTGCGGCGGCGGTTGCGACGAGCCGGTCCCTGGCTCGATTGGGTGGAGCCCCGAGCGCTCGAGGTCGAGCTCGAGGCCTACCTCGACGGTCGGCGCGCGATCGGGCTCCAGGTGTGGCGCTGGCTCTCGCTGGAATCGTGGGCGCGCCAGTGGCTGGCCTGCGATCCCCGGGTGATCGAACGCCCCGAGCCGCCGTACACGCACCCCGGCCTGCACCGTTCGTTCGTCGAGACGGTGGCGGACTTGGAGCGGGAATCCGCGGTGGGAGCCGGCGGCTAGGTTGGCATCAGGCGGCGAGCCGCCGGCGCCGTGGCGATCAGTGTCGAAGCGCTTTCGCCGGGGGCGCACTCCGTCGGCAAGACGGTCCTCTGCCGATGACGGCGTTGACGGCGGCGTGCCGGTTGAGCTCCGGGCGCGCGACCGGTTTCAGTTCGGGCCGTGCGGTCGGAACGGGGCCGGATTCCCGAGCGACGCAATTTCTTGCTTGACAGGCTCGCGGGCCCGAGCGTCCGTGCCCCGCGGCTGTTCTTGGCCCTTGTCCGCCAGCGTGCGCGTGCGCCCGCCTCGCGGGCTAAAAGCTCCTACTGCGGAGCCATGCTCTCGCTGGGTGCCACGGTGCGTCCAGCGGGGCCGAGCGCGCTTCTTAACGACGCATGTTATGAAGGACCGGCGCCCCCGCGACTCGCCCCCGCAGAGGCCCGTCATGAAGTGCTACACGCTTTCCCATCTCGCAGATCACACGTTGCTGCGAGAACTCGTCACCCTAGTCGCGCAGGATCGCGCCCTCACCGCCGAGTTGCTCGCTCACCTCGCCGAGGTCGATGCGCGCAAGCTCTACCTGCCAGCGGCCTACCCTTCGATGTACGCCTACTGCGTGGGGGAGCTGCACCTGTGCGAGCAGGCGGCCTTCAAGCGGATTCTCGCCGCGCGAACCGCCCGACGGTTTCCCGCCATCTTCGACGCCGTGGCCCAAGGCCGGCTCCATCTCAGTGCCGTGGTCCTGCTGGCGCCCCACCTGACCGAGGACACGGCGGAGGAGCTGCTGGCAGCCGCCACCCACAAGAGCAAGGCCGCGATCGAGCAACTGCTGGCGGAGCGGCACCCGCGCCCGGACGTGCTGGGCTCGGTGGAGGCGGTCCCGGCCTCGTCTGTTACACGGTCGACTGAGCCGTGTGCCCCGGGACGTGGCGAACTATCCCCGGGGAAAGTTGGGACCCACGCGACCCCTGGACCCGTCCTGGCCCCACAGACCTCGGGCCATGTCAGCGATCGCCCCAAAGTGGCACCCCTCGGGTCCCAGTCGTTCGCGGTTCAGTTCACGATGAGTCGCAGGGCGCACGACAAGCTGCGCTACGCCCAGGAGCTGCTCGGCCACCAGGTTCCCTCCGGGGATCTCGCCGAGGTCTTCGAGCGGGCGCTCGATGCGCTGATCGAGCGGCTTGAGAAGCGCAAGTTCGCGGCGAGCCCGAGGCCGCGATCAAACGGACAGTGCCCGAGCAAGAACCCGCGCCACATCCCGGCCCAAATCAAGCGCGCGGTCTGGGAGCGGGACCGCGGCCAGTGCAGCTTCGTCAGCCAGACCGGCCAGCGCTGCCCGGCCCGCACTCGGCTCGAGTACGACCATGTCGACCCGGTGGCCCGCGGCGGCCAGGCCACCGTGGCCGGGATCCGGCTGCGCTGTCGGTCACATAATCAGTTCGAGGCCGAGCGAACGTTCGGCACAGAGTTCATGCGCCACAAACGCCAGGAGGCTCAACGCCGGGCAACCGAGACCCGGGCGCGCACGGCCGCGACCACCGAACCGGCCCCTCAGCGAGAGGTGACCCCGGAGCCAGACGTGGCCCCGTGGCTACGGCAGCTCGGTTTCCGCGCCGAGGAGGTACGCCGTGCGGCGGCCCTGTGCGCCGCCATCCCCGACGCATCGCTCGAAGACCGCGTGCGCGTCGCGGTGTCGAGCCTGGCGCGCGGTGGCCGGCACCCGGCGATACCGGGCGCCTGATCGCCGGTTCAGGTACGCAGGCAAGACCAGTGGTCTGCCTCCATGGCCAGCGCGCACTGCTCGCCCCCTGATGCGGAATCAGAGAAGCCACCCAGCGTGGGGGTCGGAAGGTTGAAGCGCTTCTGGGCTTCCAAGTAGAGTCCCGAGCGCATGGACCTCGTCGAACCCGACTCGACTCGGAAGCCTTGGCCTTCAGATTTTCTTCCAAGTGATTTGCGCCCGCGCGCAAAGCGGGTCGCGTCGGCCTCGAGACGTTGACCCTGTCACCGCCCGCCAAGGGCGCAAGGTGCCAACCGTTCGGCCGAAGCGCTGCAACTTCCGGGGGCAATGAACGGAGCGAGGATCGACATGGCGAGATCGAGGAAGAGAGCATCAGCCGCTAAGAGCACCGCCGCCAACGTCGGCTACGAGGCTGAGCTGTGGCAGATGGCCGATGCCCTACGCGGCAGCATGGACGCCGCCGAGTACAAGCACGTCGTCCTCGGGTTGATCTTCCTCAAGTACATCTCCGACGCCTTCGAAGAACAGCATGTGAAGCTGGTGAGAGAAAAACCGCATGGCGCCGACCCCGAGGACCCTGACGAGTATCGGGGCGCCGAGCACCCGATCTTCTGGGTGCCGCGCGAGGCACGCTGGCCCGCCTTAAAGAGCGCAGCCAAGCAGCCCACGATCGGCCAGCTCGTGGACGACGCCATGGCCGGCATCGAGCGCGACAACCCGGCGCTCAAAGGGGTGCTCCCCAGGGACTACGCCCGCCCGGCGCTCGACAAGCAGCGGCTTGGCCAGCTCATCGACCTCGTCAGCAACATCCGGGTCGGCGACGCGGAAGCCCGCTCGAAGGACGTCCTCGGCCGCGTCTACGAGTACTTCCTGTCCCAGTTCGCCAGCGCCGAGGGCAAGAAGGGCGGCGAGTTCTACACGCCGCGCTGCGTGGTGAAGCTCCTGGTCGAGATGCTCGAGCCCTACCAGGGGCGGGTGTACGACCCGTGCTGCGGCTCCTCGGGCATGTTCGTGCAGTCGGTCGAGTTCATCCGCGCGCACGCGAAGGGAAATGGCAACGGCGGCAAGGCCCGCGCCGACATCAGCATCTACGGCCAGGAGTCGAACTACACGACCTGGCGGCTGGCCAAGATGAACCTGGCCATCCGCGGCATCGAAGGCCAGATCGCCCACGGCGACACCTTCCACAACGATCGCCACCCGGACCTCAGGGCCGACACCATCCTCGCCAATCCGCCTTTCAACGTGAGCGACTGGCGCGGCGAGCTGGTGCGCGAGGACAAGCGCTGGAAGTACGGCGCGCCGCCCGCCGGCAATGCCAACTTCGCCTGGGTGCAGCACATCGTCCACCACTTGGCGCCGACAGGTCACGCAGGGTTCGTGCTCGCCAACGGCTCGATGTCCTCCAACCAGTCCGGCGAGGGGGAGATCCGCAAGAACCTCGTCGAGGCCGACCTCGTGGACTGCATGGTGGCGCTGCCCGGCCAGCTCTTCTACTCGACGCAGATCCCCGCCTGCCTCTGGTTCCTCGCGCGCGACCGCAAGGACGGCAAGTTCCGCGACCGCCGAAGCCAGGTGCTCTTCCTCGACACTCGCAAGCTGGGCCGCATGGTGGACCGCACCCACCGCGAACTGACCGAAGAGGACATCACCCGCGTCGCCAGCACCTACCACGCCTGGCGCGGCGAGAAGGACGCGGGCGAATTCGCCGACGTGCCAGGCTTCTGCAAGAGCGCCACGCTTGAGGAGATCCGCAAGCATGGGCACGTGCTCACGCCCGGCCGCTACGTCGATGCCGAGGCGCAGGAAGACGAAGGCGAGCCGTTCGAGGAGAAGATGCGGCGACTCGCCACGACGCTGCGGGAGCAGCAGGCCGAGGCTGCAAATTTGGACGCCGCTATCACCGCCAATCTGAAGGAGCTTGGATATGGGGGGTGAGTGGGCGCCGATCCGCCTTGGCGATGTGTGTTCCAAGATCGGCAGCGGAGCCACTCCGCGGGGCGGTAATGAGGTCTACCTGGAGAGCGGTCCGTTTGCGTTGATCCGAAGTCAGAACGTCTATAACGACGGCTTCCACCGCGATGGCCTGGCCTACATTGGTGATCATCACGCCGCCGAACTTGCGAACGTGGAGGTTCTTGCAGGGGACGTGCTGCTCAACATCACCGGTGACTCGGTTGCACGGGCGTGCCAGGTGGATAGTGGCGTTCTCCCGGCCAGGGTGAATCAGCATGTCGCAGTCGTCCGACCCGATCGCAACCGGCTCGATCCGCGTTTCCTTCGCTACCTTCTCATCTCGCCGAACATGCAGTCGAAGCTGCTGTCATGGGCCGGATCGGGAGGAACGCGGAATGCCCTAACGAAGAGCATGATCGAAGCATTCGAGATACTGGCCCCGGAAGACATCGGCGAACAGCGCGCTATCGCGCACATCCTCGGCACCCTGGACGACAAGATCGAGTTGAACCGGCAGATGGCCGAGACGCTGGAGGCCATGGCGCGGGCGCTCTTCAAGTCGTGGTTCGTGGACTTCGACCCCGTCTGCGCCAAAGCCGAAGGCCGGGACCCGGGCCTCCCCAAGCCCCTCGCCGACCGTTTCCCCTCCCGCCTCGTGGACTCCGAGCTGGGCCAGATTCCGGCGGAGTGGAAGGCCGGGACCCTCGCAGACTTTGCTTCGTTGAACCCCGAGGCTTGGTCAAAGGAGACACGCCCGAACGTCATCAATTACATGGATCTGTCGAGCACGAAGTGGGGGCGCATCGAGGCGATCAGAGCCTATGCGCAGCAAGATGCGCCGAGCCGGGCTCAGCGCGTGCTGCGACCAAAAGACACCGTTATCGGCACGGTCCGACCTGGCAATGGTTCGTATACCTTCATCACTGAGGCTGGACTCACGGGCAGCACCGGCTTCGCCGTGCTGCGGCCTCGAAGAGTCGAGTTCGCGGAGTTCATTTATCTAGCGGCGACGGCCGCGGAGAACATCGAAGCGCTCTCGCACCTGGCCGATGGCGGAGCCTATCCAGCGATCCGGCCCGAGGTCGTTGCCGCAACGCCGGTGATTGAGCCCGATGCCAAGGTGCTCGCCGCGTTCAGCAAGAGTGTCGCCTCTCTGCTTGCAAAGATGGCGAGGAGTGAGCGCGAATCGCGTACCCTCGCCGCTCTGCGCGACACCCTGCTGCCCAAGCTTATCTCCGGCGAGCTGCGCGCGAAGGATGCGGAGACGATTAATGGGGGGGCGGTCTGATGGCACTGAAAATCGATTGGTACACCAGCCACGCAAGGGCGTTTCCTGTCTACATGACCATCGCGCCTGTCCCTCTGGTTCTTGCTGCCATGCTGCCGCACGGACGGGACCTGTCGCTTGGAGGGGCAGCAGCCGTCGGGTTCGTGCCCGTTGCCTACTTGGTCAGTCAACTAGGCGCAGACTTCGGCAAGCGCCTTGAGAAGCGTCTGTGGCGCCAGTGGGGAGGGGCACCGACTACCCGCTTCCTTCGGCATTCAAACCACGAGTTCAACCAAATCACCCGTGAGCGTGTCCACGAGAAGCTCCGTGGACTCGGGCTCCATGTTCCATCTTGGGACGAGCAACAACGCGATGCACGAGCAGCGGATGTCCACTACGAATCCTGCACCGAGGAGCTCATCCGCAGAACTCGCGATGGCGGGCGGTTCCCGCTGGTCTTCAAAGGGCTCACGGAGTACGGCTTTCGGCGGAATCTCCTCGGCTTGAAACCTCTAGGCCTACCGATCGCCGTCGTGGCTTTGTTAGTATGCGGCTGGAGCGCTCTGGCGGGCTTGAACGCGGCAAAGCCTCCTGACGTTGCCGTCGGTGCCGCGCTTCTCACCTGCGGGCTCCTGCTGACTTGGCTGGTGTGGGTCAACGAGAAAACCGTCAGCATCGCAGCCAACCGGTACGCCCGGTTCCTCCTTGAAGCCGCGCTCGAGCAACAGTAGGCCGTGGCCACTATCCACTTCCTCAACGTCAAGGACGGCGACTGCTCGGTGATCGAGCACAACTCCGGCCACGCAAGCGTCATCGACGTCTGCAACGCCAAGCCGCCGGACCCCGTCGCCGAGGTGCTTCTATCGGAGCTTGCGAAGGCCGAGCGTGGCATCAGCGGGAACTTCCAGCAGAAAAAGTACCCAGTGAACCCTATCACCTACCTACGCGGGCACGACACCATCAGCATCTTCCGGTACATCCAGACGCACCCGGACATGGACCACATGGACGGCATCAGGACGTTGTTCGACGAGTTCAGCCCTCTGAATCTCTGGGACACCGACAACACGAAGGAGATGCCGAAATCGGCCTGGGAAGGATCGCCCTACAACGAGGCCGACTGGAAGTTTTACAAAGATCTGCGGGACATGAAGCCCGAGCATGATCCCAAGCGACTTGGCTTGTTATCTGGCGCCCATGGGCAGTACTACAACGTCGGGGCCGACGGTTCCGCAGGGGGAGATGGACTGCATGTCCTGGCTCCGACACAGGAGCTCGTCGACGCTGCGAACGAAGCAGATGAGGAGTACAACCGCTGCTCTTACGTGATCCTGTACCGCACCGGTAAAAACCGCATCGTTTTCGGCGGCGACTCTCACGATGAGACCTGGGATCACATCCTCGACAAGCATAAGCGCGACGTTACGGGCATCGACCTGCTGATCGCGCCGCACCATGGCCGCAAGTCGGGACGCTCGTACGAATTCCTGGACACGCTCAAGCCGACCCTGACCTTCTTCGGGAACGCACGTTCTGAGCACCTTGCCTACGACGCATGGGGCAGCCGGGGACTCTCCATTATCACAAATAACCAGGCCAACTGCATGCTCGTCGACGCCAGCGTGTCTCCCATGACACTTTACGTGACCCACGAGAACTTCGCCCGACAAGTCAGCTCCGGCACTTTCTACAGCGATGCGTTTCAGGCTTGGTACGTTGGCCCGATCACGGAGGACCTCATCCCGTGAGATTCGAAATCCTCAACGTTGAACACGGGTTCGCGGCCTACGCACTGGCGAGCGACGGCAGCGTCCTTCTCTTTGACTGTGGGCATTCACCAAGCTGCCGGCCATCGGAGTATCTCCCGGCACAGGGCATCCGCGTTGTCCGCCGGCTCTTGGTGACGAACTATGACGAGGATCACATCGGAGACTTGCCGACTCTGCGGGAAAGGCTCGCTATCGAGGTACTGACTCGCAACGCGAGTCTTACCTCAACGCAGCTCTGCACTTTGAAAACGCCTCCAATCAGCCCAGCCATGCGACTGCTTCTCGAAATGATCGACAGCTACACCGTGCAAGCCTCGAACGAGCAACTTGAGCCACCAGGGCTCCGAGTGTGGACGTTCCACAACAGCTACCCAGGGTTCACCGACACCAACAACCTTAGCCTCCTCACCTTTCTTGACGTTGGGTCCGTATCCTTCGTGCTCCCAGGCGACCTTGAGCGTTCGGGCTGGCTTGCACTACTCGCGAATCCACAGGTCCGCAGATTATTCGGACACGTCAACGTGTTCGTCGCCTCGCATCACGGTCGAGGGAGCGGCTACTGCAAGGAGGTCTTCGACTACTGCCGACCGCGGCTCGTGGTCATGTCCGATGGCCCGGAAGAGTATGACACGCAGCGGATGGTGGGCACGTACGCGCAGCACGCTACAGGTGAGTGGTTTAACGGACCTGCCGGCAGGGAGTGGAGGAAGGTCGTCACAACGCGAAGCGACGGACACATCCGGTGGGAAGTATGAGCCGTGCCCTCACTGAGTCCGTCGTCGAGCAGGCCGCCCTCGCTTGGCTGGAAGGCCTCGGCTGGACCCTCAACCACGGGCCCGACATCGCACCCGGCGAACTGGCCGCGGAACGGACCGAATACGCGCAGGTGGTGCTCGCTGACCGCCTGCGCCAGGCGCTCGCCCGGCTCAACCCGGCTCTTCCACGCGAGGCGCTCCACGACACCTTCCGCAAGCTAACGCGGCCGGAGGGCCCCACGCCAGAAGCCCGCAACCGCGCGCTCCACCGCATGCTCGTGGATGGCATCACGGTCGAATACCGCCGGCCAGACGGCTCGATCGCCGGTGCCCAGGCGAAGGTGATCGACTTCGAGGACCCCGAGAACGACGACTGGCTTGCGGTCAACCAGTTCACCGTCAGCGAGAACAAGCACACGCGGCGCCCGGACGTGGTGCTCTTCATCAACGGCCTGCCGCTTGTCCTCGTCGAACTCAAGAACGCCGCCGACGAGAACGCCACCATCTGGTCGGCATTCGAGCAGTTGCAGACGTACAAGGCAGAGCTGCCGACTCTGTTCGCGTTCAACGCGCTCCTCGTGATCTCGGACGGGATCGAGGCCCGCACCGGCACGCTCACCGCCGGGCGGGAGTGGTTCAAGCCCTGGCGCACGATCTCGGGCGAGCAGCTCGCCGACACCCACCTGCCCGAGCTCCAGGTAATGCTCGAGGGAATCTTTGAGAAGCGCAGGCTGCTGGATCTCCTCCGCGACTTCATCGTGTTCGAGGACGACGGGGGCGGAGCCCTCACAAAGAAGGCGGCGGGTTACCATCAGTTCCATGCGGTGCGGGCAGCTGTAGCCGAAACGTTGCGAGCGGCAGCGATTCAGCGTGACCGGTGGAGGGAAAGTGCCCGAGGCCGCTACGAGGCGGGAGGCTGGGCAGGAGGCGAGCTCGGCGACCGCCGCATCGGCGTGGTCTGGCACACGCAGGGGTCGGGCAAGAGCCTCACCATGGTCTTCTACGCGGGCCGGATCATCCGCGAGCCCGCGATGGGAAACCCGACGGTGGTTGTCCTCACGGACCGCAACGATCTCGATGACCAGCTCTTCGGCACGTTCTCGCGCTGCCGGGATCTCCTTCGCCAGCCGCCCGTGCAGGCCGAGAACAGGGCCGACCTAAGGCAGAAGCTCGCAGTCCAAGCGGGCGGCGTCGTGTTCACCACGATCCAGAAGTTCCTGCCCGAGGAGAAAGGCGACCGGCATCCGGTGCTCTCCGAGCGGCGCAACATAGTCGTCATCGCCGACGAAGCGCACCGCAGCCAGTACGATTTCATCGACGGCTTCGCGCGTCACATACGGGACGCGCTGCCGAACGCCTCGTTCATCGGCTTCACCGGCACGCCGATCGAGAAGACCGACGCCAACACCCGCGCGGTCTTCGGCGACTACATCAGCGTCTACGACATCCAGCGCGCGGTCGAGGACAAGGCCACGGTCCCGATCTACTACGAGAGCCGGCTTGCCAAGCTGGAGCTGGACGAATCCGAGAAGCCCCGCATCGACCCCGAGTTCGAGGAGGTGACCGAGGGCGAGGAGGTCGAGCGCAAGGAGAAGCTCAAGAGCAAGTGGGCGCAGATCGAGGCCGTCGTGGGCGCCGAGAAGCGCATAGCGCTCGTGGCCCGGGACCTGGTCGATCACTTCGAAGAGCGGTTGTCGGCGATGGACGGCAAGGCGATGGTGGTGTGCATGAGCCGGCGGATCTGTATGGACCTGCACGACGCGATCGTCAAGCTCCGGCCCGACTGGTTCCGCGATGAGGACGACGCGGGGAAGCTCAAGGTGGTGATGACGGGCAGCGCCTCGGAGGGTCCCCGCGTGGCGCGGCACGCGCGCAACAAGGCGCGGCGCGAGGCGCTGGCCAAGCGCTTCCGCAACGAGAGCGATCCCCTCCAGATGGTGATCGTCCGCGACATGTGGCTGACGGGCTTCGATGCCCCCTCGCTCCACACCATGTACGTGGACAAGCCGATGCGCGGACACGGCCTCATGCAGACGATTGCGCGGGTGAACCGCGTCTTTCGCGACAAGCCGGGCGGGCTGGTAGTGGACTACCTCGGTCTCGCGCACGAGCTGAAGGCGGCGCTCGCCACATACACCGAGAGCGGTGGTACCGGAAAGACGGCGATCGACCAAGCGGAAGCCTTGGCTGTGTTGTTGGAGAAGCACGAGATCTGCTGCGCCCTGTTCCACGGCTTCGACCGGTCGAGGTGGGTGACGGGGTCCCCGCAGGAACGGCTGTCACTCCTACCGGGGGCGCAGGAACACATCCTGGAGCAGGCCGACGGCAAGACCCGCCTGCTGCAGGCCGTGCACGAGCTGTCCCAGGCCTTCGCGCTCGCCGTCCCTCACGAGGAGGCGCTGGGCATCCGGGACGACGTCGGCTTCTTCCAGGCGGTGCGGGCGAGCCTCGCCAAACGCGCGCCAGGGGAAGTAAGAACGGAAGAGGAGCTAGACATCGCCGTCCGGCAGATTGTGTCGCGCGCCGTCGCCTCGGAAGGCGTGGTGGACATCTTCGCGGCCGCGGGCTTGAAGAAGCCCGACATCGCGATCCTCTCCGAGGAGTTCCTGGCCGAGGTGCGCGGCATGCCGCAGCGCAACCTGGCCGTGGAGCTTCTGCGCAAGCTGCTATCCGGAGAGGTCCGTAGCCGCGGGCGCAAGAACGTCGTGCAGGCCAAGTCCTTCTCGGCGATGCTCGAGGAGGCGATCCGCCGCTACCAGAACCGCGCGATCGAAGCGGCGCAAGTGATCGAGGAGCTGATTGGGCTAGCCCGAGACATGCGCGAGGCCGATGCCCGGGGCGAGAAGCTCGGGCTTTCGGAAGACGAGCTGGCATTCTACGACGCGCTCGAGACCAACGACAGCGCGGTGAAGGTGCTAGGCGACGAGACCCTGCGCGGTATCGCCCGCGAGCTCGTGGCCACCGTGCGCGCCAACGTCACCATCGACTGGACCGTACGCGAGAACGTGCGCGCCCACCTGCGCGTATTGGTGAAGCGCATTCTGCGGAAGCACGGCTACCCGCCCGACAAGCAGGAGAAGGCAACCCAGACCGTGCTGGAGCAGGCCGAGGTGCTGTCGGGCCAATGGGCGGCCGCTTAGTGGACCTCGTCGTCCTGTCCGAGGTGCGGTGGGGCTATTTCCGCACCCGTAAGCAATTCCTGCTGTCGCGCTTCCCGGAGCGCTGGCGCGTGTTCTTCGCTCAGCCTCCGGCGGTCGGCGGTCACGATCCCTGGCGGCCGCGACGCGAGGGACGCGTGACCTGTTTCACCGTGCCGTTCCTGAAACCCGGCACCACCAGCGCGATCTATCAGGCGGTGACCAGTCTCAAGCCCGGGCGAGCGGCGATCGAATGGGTCGCCGAGCAATGGCTGCGCCTCGCCCTGGGGCGCCTCGGAGTCGAGCCGCGACCGGTGCTGCTCGTCTCCAACATTTACTGCGCTCGGGTGGTGTCACGCCTGGCGCGGCGCTTGGCCTTCTACGATTTCAACGACAGCCCGTTCCAGTTTGCTAAGACCCCGCCGTGGGCGCAGGGCTACTGGCTCCGCACCCTGGACGAAATGGATGCGCTGTTCGTGGTCTCGGAGCACTACCGGCGCTGGCTCGCGGGCGAGACGACGCGCGAGCTGATCCCGCTCGGCAACGGCGTCGAGTTCGACCACTTCGCCACCCCGCGACCCGTCCCGCCGGACCTCGAGGCGCTGCCGGCTCCAAGGATCGGCTACGTCGGGCTGCTCTCCCATTTCCTGGACTTCGCGGCCCTCGAGGCCCTCCGCCAAGCCCGTCGCGGCGGCACGCTGGTCCTGATCGGACCGGGCTCGCCCGCCACCGCGGCCCAAGTTCGCCAGCTCGTGGCGCGGCCAGGGGTGGCGCTCCTCGGGCCCAAGCCGTACGCCGAGCTACCCGCCTACATGCAGGCGCTGGACGTCGCTGTGATACCTTTCCGGGCGCAAGATCCGTTCGTGCAGGGTATTAACCCCAACAAGGTTTATCAGTACCTGGCTTCCGGAGCGCCCGTCATCACCACACCCATCCTCGATCTGGATCCGGTTCCGCCGCACCTGCAGTTCGCCGCCGGCCCCGAAGCCATGGCGGCGGCGGCCGGCGCGGCGCTCGAGGCGCCTCCCGACCCCGGGGCCCGGCGCGCGCTCGCTCGTGCGCACGACTGGGGGCCACTCGCCGAGCGCATGGTGGACGAGATCGAACGCCGCCTGAGCCGCTTGCCGTAGCTGCCCCGGCCGTTTTCGAGGCGCCGACCGCCCATGCCCAAGCCCAATCCCAAGTCCCGCGGACCCGCCGGCGGACGACCGCGCCCCGAGGCCGGACGCGCGGCCCCGCGCCCCTCCTTGCGCTTCGACCCGACCCCACGGCTGGCCGCCGCCGTGTTCGCGGTGTTGGTGGTGCTCTTCTTTCATCAAGTGGCGCTCGAGGGCAAAACCTTCGTGGCGCCGGATACCACCGCCCCGGCCGGCTTCGTGCGGGTCGGAGAGCAGGCGTTGTTCCGGGATCACGTCTATCCGTTGTGGAACCCCTACGTGTTCCTCGGCATGCCGTCGTTCGCGAGCGGAGCCTACAACCCGCTGATCTATCCACCGGACTGGCCGCTGGCGCTGATCCAGCGCGTGATCCACCTGCCGGACATGACCTGGCTCCTGCTCTACTACTTCTTGGGAGCCTGGTTCCTGTACCTGCTGGCTCGAGAATGGGGGGCACGTGGCGAGGGTGCGCTGCTCGCCGGGGCCGCGTTCGTGTTCATGCCGAACCTGGTCGCGGTGGGTTCCCACGGCCACGGCAGCCAGCTGGTCGACTCGGCCTACATTCCGCTGGTGCTGTGGCTCACCGCCCGCTGGCTCAAGCGCGGCAGGCTTCACCATCTGGGATGGCTGGCCCTGGCCGGCGGCTTCCAGATGCTGCGCGGCCACGCGCAGATCGTCTTCTACACCTGGCTCGCGGTCGGCCTGTATCTCATCGTAGACCTGATTGCCGGCCTGCGCGCACGGGACGCGGTGCCGCTCCGGCTTCGCCTCGGGCGCGCGGCCGGCGTGCTGGCGGCGATGGGGTTGGCGTTCGGCCTGGCGGGCTTCTACAACCTCCCGCTGCGGGACTACGCGCGTTACTCGATTCGCGGCGGTGGCGCGGGCGGCGGCGTGGGCGTCGAGTATGCGACCTCGTGGTCGATGGCACCGTGGGAGCTGCCGAGCATCCTGGTTCCGGGGGCGGTGGGGTTCGGGGGCGCGACCTACTGGGGGGCGATGCCGTTTACCGACTATCCGAACGCCTACGTCGGCATCGTGGCCGCGGTGCTGGCGGTGCCGGCCTTTCTGAATCGCGGCGTTCCTCGACTCTTCGCAATCCTGCTGGCGGCGGTGGCCCTGCTGATCTCGTTCGGCAAGCACCTTCCCCTGTACGGCTTTTTGTACGACCACCTGCCGCTCTTCAACAAGTTCCGAGTCCCGGTCATGATCCTGGTCCTGTTCCAGCTCTCGGCCGCCCTGGCGGTGGCGTGGGGGTGGAGTCGGGCCCTGGACGAGGCGGAACGCCCCGAGGCACGCCGTGGCGCGACCGGCCGGGTCATGTTGGGGACTGGGGCGATACTGGCCCTCGTCCTGGTCCTCGGTGTCCTGGGACAGCAGGCCTGGCACGAGGCCTACTTGAGGGCGTTGCATGCCCATCGCTCCGAGCTGCCGGTGGGGATCGCCGAGCAGATCTTCGCGCAGTGCGTCGCCGACCTGGGGCGGGTGGTGCTGCTCGGTCTCCTGGCCGCCGGAGTGGTGCTGCTCGCCGCACGCCGTCGGCTCTCGCCGCCGCTCGGGACGCTCGTGGCGCTGGGACTCGTGCTCGTCGACCTGTGGCCGATCAGCGGTCGCGTCATGGCGCCGGTCATCGGGGACCGGACCCAGAACGACCTCGACCGCGGGCGCGACGACGTCGTCCAGTTCCTCGAGAAGGCCGGTCCACCATCGACCTTCCGCGTGCTGCCTCTGGACGTGGACGGTTTCCAGAGCAACCAGTTCGCGACCTTCGGCATCGCATCGGTGGGCGGGTACCATGCCGCCAAGCCCCGGCTCTTCCAGGACTACTACGACGCCAAGATGGTCGACAACGTACGCTGGATGCGGCTTCTCAACGTGCGGTACGTGATCCTGGACAATCCCCTGGACTCCCCGTTCCAACCGATCTTCCGCGGCTCTCGAGTCGTGTACCAGATCCCCGCGCTGCCGCGCGCCACGGTGGTGGGGGCCTACCGGGTGGTGAGCCCGGCCAAGGCGATCATCGATTCGGTGGGCTTGAGTTCCGAGAATGGCGCCCGCATGGCCTGGCTCGAGAAGGATCCGGGGCTCAGGTTGGGGCCGGTGGACGGGGCGCGGGCGGACATCACTCGGTACGGATTGAACGACGTCACGATCGACGTGACCACTCCGGGCCCAGGCTTGCTGCGGCTCGCGGACCTCTGGTTCCCGGGCTGGCTGGCGACGGTGGACGGCCGCGCGGTCGAGATCCTCAAGGCCGATTTCCTGCTGCGGGCCGTGGCGGTGCCGGCCGGCCGGCACCGCGTGGAGTTTCATTACCGGCCGCCGGCGGTTCGGCAGGGGTTGACGCTGTCCCTCGTCAGTCTGGTTCTGGTGCTGGCCCTGCTCGGGCTGCCGCGCCTGCTGCGCACCCGTCCCAGGCCCGCCGCGGGAGAGGCCGCCTAGTGCCCCGAATCAGAAATTCGCCTGCATTCGAACGCCGCTGCCTCCCGCCCTGCGGCGTCGCTCCTCCTCGAAGTATCTTCATGATACGTCTCGTCGTCGCTCCTTGCGGGGCGGGAGCATCGGCGTTCTCGGTGCGACGGCGAACTTCTGACTCGGGGCACTAAGTGGAGAAGCTGGTCATCATCCCGACCTACGACGAGCGCGACAACGTCGTCCCGCTCCTCGACCGGCTGCTTAGGCTGCCCTTCGGGCTCGAGGTCTTGGTGGTGGACGACAGCTCACCGGACGGTACCGCCGACCTGGTCGCCGAGCGCATGGCGCACGAGCCGCGCATCCACCTGCTCAGGCGCCCGGCCAAGCTGGGCTTGGGCTCCGCCTACCGCGACGGCTTCCGCTACGCGCTGGAGCACGGCGCCGAGTTCATTTTCGAGATGGACGCCGATTTCTCCCACGATCCCGAGGCCATCGGCAGCTTCCTCGAGGCGGCGGCCGCCCATGATCTGGTGCTGGGTTCCCGCTATCTCAATGGTGGGGTGACGGTGGTGAACTGGCCGTTGTCGCGCCTCATCCTGTCGTATTCGGCCAACCTCTATACCCGCTGGGTGACGGGCTTGCCGGTACACGACGCCACCGGGGGCTTCAAATGCTTCCGGCGTCGCGCCCTGGAGGGCATTCGGCTCGACAAGGTCCGCTCCGATGGCTACGCGTTCCAGATCGAGATGTCGTTCAAGTGCTGGAAGCGCGGGTTCCGGATCTGCGAGATTCCGATCCTGTTCGTGGACCGCCGTGCCGGGACCTCGAAGATGAACCGACGCATCGTCTGGGAAGCGGTCTGGCTGGTGTGGCGGCTGCGACTGACGGACCTCTTCGGACGGGTGGAGTGAGCGATGAAGGGGAACTGGCTCGCTGTGCTGCCGGTGCTGGCGATGTGGGCCGCCCCTGACGCCGCGGTGTTCGCCGGGGGCTGGACGACCTACCTCAAGACCCAGGACGTCACCGATCTGCTCGCCCAATCCGATCAGGTCTGGGGAGCGACGGCCGAGGCCGGCCTGATGCACCTGGACCGCGCCTCGGGCGTGGTCGAGGCGATCCGCCGTGAGCCCGGGCTCTTGGCCAGCAACCGACTGAGTGGTCTCGCGCTCGACCGATCCGGAAGGTTGTGGGTCGGGACCCGTGGGGCCGGCGTGAGCCGGCGTTCGGCCGACCTGGTCCGCTGGGAGGTCGTGAACGTTCTGGACGGGCTGCCAGTGGACACCGTGAGCGTGCTCGAAGCCGAAGGGGACACGGTGTGGATCGGGACCACGCAGGGGATCGCGCTTTGGAACGGTCGCGAGATCGCGGGCTCGCTGCCCGATCCCAACTCGGTCTCGTTCGATACCACCTTCGCGATCCCCTCGATCACCGGGGTGGTCGTGCTCGGCGATACCCTGTGGCTTTCGACCCGCAGGGGAGTGGGCTTCGCCCTGCTCTCGACCCAGCTCTCCGACTGGCGCCCCCAGAATTCGGGCCTCGGCGTGATCGATGTCGCCCGCCTGGCCTCCGACGGCCACTCGCTCTTCGCCAGGGCCGGCACCACGGTCTATCGCTTTCGCGGCGACCGCTGGGAGCCCGAAGCGGGGCCCGGCGTGGTGCGCAATCTCGCGGACGATCTGGGCGTGGTGCTGGTGGCCGGCGAGGCGGGGCTCTACCGCTGGAGCGATCCAGGCTGGGACCTGCTGCCGGGGTCCCCGTCGACCCTCGGTCCGGGGGACGATCCCGAGCCCACGGTGGATCCGGCCGGTACGGTCTTCGCCGCCGGCGCCGCCGGGATCGACGAGCAGCCGGCCGCGGCCGGCCCATGGATCCGGCACGAGATCCCTGCCGGCCCGCCGGGCAACAATCTGTTCCAGGTGGCGGTCCAGGGGCCGCGCGTCTATGTCACCACCCGCGGCGGTGGGGTCGGGCGGCTCGACGGTGCCGGGTGGCGCACCTGGCCCCCG
The DNA here is from genome assembly GCA_036505355.1 of Candidatus Eiseniibacteriota bacterium. GTDB lineage: Bacteria > Eisenbacteria > RBG-16-71-46 > RBG-16-71-46 > RBG-16-71-46 > WS-8. Next base: position 19,792 of record DASXTP010000131.1, read on the forward strand.
GTGCCCTGCTCCGGAGCGGACTGCGACACGACGTTCGTGAATCCGTCCGAGGGGCTGGGGCTGCTGGTCGACGTCCAGGGCCGGAAATGGGTCGGCTGCTGGAGCTTTGCGCTGGACTCGTTCGATGACTCGGGCTCGCCGCCCCAGTTCACCCACCACGTCGAGGGCACCGATATCACCACCCAACGCCACACCTGGGTGGTGTCCGCGACCGCCGACTCGAGCAAGGGGCGATGGTTCGGCATGGACACCCCGCTCAAGGGCGACATCGACCCGATCGGCCTCGAGTACTACGACGCCTCGGGAGCCTACGGGGGAAACTTCAGCACGTCGAACACCAACATGAGCGGGGTCTTCGTGCACGCGCTGACTACCAGCGCGAATCGCCGCGTCTGGGTTGGCTATGACGGCAACGGGCTGGATTTCTTCGTGCCGCCCGCGGACAGCGAAGCATTCATCCACCTGCAGAGCACGAACAACCTGGCGATCCGGGCCCTGGCCGCACATGGCGATTCGGTCTGGGCGTTGACCAACCGGGAGCTGCTGCGCTTCTCCCAGACTTCCTTTTCAGAGTCGACGCCTGCTAGTCGGATTCGGCTCGACGGCGGTCAAGCCCAGCTCGGGGTGAAGCCGCTGGCCGTGGGGCCGGACGGCAGCGTGTGGGCCGGCACCGCCGACGGGCTACGCGCGTTCCACCCCGGAGGGGCGAGCGAGTTCTTTACCACCCGGAACTCGCCGCTCACCGACGACGAGGTGCGCTGCGTGGCGGTAGATCCCGGGACCGGGGTGGTGTGGATCGCGACCGGGGCCGGTCTCAACCGCTATGACCCCGCCTACGTTCCTCCGGCGCCGCCGCCGACCCCGCGGATTCGCATCCAGATTTTTCCCAATCCGGCGACCCTGACCGGGCTCGGCATCCAGCTCCGATTGACCGGTGACGCGTCGTCCTATCATGGCGAGATCTACGATGTCAGTGGCCGAAGGCTACGGCGCTTCGTGGCCAGCGCCAACGGCCAGGTGATCTGGGACGGTCGCGACGAGAGCGGCGACCTGGTCCGACCGGGCATCTACCTGGTCCGTGCCGAAGCCGGCGGACACCAGGCGGTGGCGCGCGTCGCCCTGCTCCACTAGCGCTCGTGGGTTCGGTCGCCTGGCGCTGGCTCGAGGTTCCTCCCGCCGACTGGGACGCGCTGCTCGAGCAAGACCCGAATGCTTCGCCGGCGCATCGGCCGGCGCTGTGGCGGGCGCTGGCGGATTCCGCGACCGGGCTCTCGCCGGAGTTCATCGCCGTGGAACGAGACGGAGCGCTGCTCGGAGGTTGCGGCGTGGTGGTGGAGCGGCGCGGCGGCCTCTTCTGGATCCATGCCTTGCCGCATCTCTTGCCCGGGGCTCCGCTGGCGCGCGCCGGTGAGCATCATGCGGTGGACCGCGCGGTGGCCGAGGCCCTGGCGATCCGGCTTCACGCGCTGCGCGCGGTGGGCGGCGAATGGGTGATGTACCGGCCCATGGGTCCGACCCCGGAGGCTGCGGTGCTCGACTGGCTGTCGGGACAAACGCGCATGCTCGAGACCGCCTGGATCGAGCTCGATGGTGGTCGGGAGCGGGCGTGGAGATCCTTGGAGGGCGATCTCCGACAGCAGATCCGGCGGGCGCACCGCATCGGGCTCGAGTTCCGCGAGGAGCCCGAGGCGCTCGAGGAGGCCTACGCGCTCTACGCGGCCCAGGCCCGAGCGTGGCGGGGGCATCGGCTGCGTCCGCTGGCCTTGGTTCGCCGACTGCTGGCGGGTGCCGGCGACGATCCGGCGGTGGGACGGCTCTTCACGGTCCGGGATCGCGGCGGGCTGCTGGCGGCGGTGCTGGCGCTGACGCGGGCGCGCGAGGTGATGGCGTGGTGGGCCGGCGTGCATCCGGCGGGCCGCCGTCGCCACGCCTTCCCACTGCTGCTCTGGTCGGTGGCCGAATGGGCCGCCTCGGCGGGTGCGGTGCGGCTCAACCTGGGAGGGAGCGCCGGGAGCGAATCCTTGGCGGCTTTCAAGCGCTCGTTCGGCGCGCGCTCGTTCCGCTATCCGGTACGGTGGCTCGACGCCGCTCACGCGGGCTTCTTCGGCCGGTGGGTGGCGAGGCTCCAGGAAGCCAGGCGGCGCGACCGGGCGCGTGGAGAAGAGCCATGAGGATCGCGACGTTGGCGAACGCGGCCGTCGTGCACACCTGGCGCTGGGTCGAGTATTTCCGGTCGCGCGGCCATGAGGTGGAGGTCTGGTCCCTGGAGCGGGGCCCCGAAACCCTGCGCGCCCATTCGCTGGGCGTCCCTCCCTTGCCAGGCTTCGTCCGCTACCCGCTCGCCGCACCGGCGCTGGCCCGGGCGCTGGCCCGATTCGATCCCGACCTGGTGGATGCGCACTTCGTCCCCAACTACGGCCTGTTGGCCGTGCTGGTCGCCCGACACCCGCTGTCGGTGGCGGCGTGGGGCTCGGACCTCTTGCTCGCCCGGGGCGCGGCGCAGCGGGCCCGCGCCGGCTTCGTGCTGCGGCGCGCCGATCTGATCCTCGCCGATGCCGAGAACCTGGCGCGGGCGGCGCGCGTGCTCGGAGCCCCCGAGCAGCGGGTGCGCTGCATCCCCTGGGGGATCGACCTCGAGCGCTTCCGCCCCACCGGGGCGCGGGACTCGGGGCTGTTGCTGAGCACCCGCCGGCTCGAGCCGATCTACGACCTGAAGACCCTGCTCGCCGGAGTGGCTCCGGTCCTCCACCGGCGCGTCGGGACGCGGTTGGTGATCGCGGGCGAGGGCTCCCAGCGCCGGGCCCTCGAGTCCATAGCGGCCGCCACCTTGCCGGCCGACCGATTCCAGTTCGTGGGTACGCTCGATGCCACCTCGCTGGCCGGTTGGCTCGCCCGGGCGGACCTCTACCTGTCCGCCTCGCGCTCCGACTCCACCTCGGTCTCGTTGCTCGAGGCGATGGCGAGCGGAGCGGTCCCGGTGGTGAGCGACCTGGAGGGCAACCGGGAGTGGGTGCAAGAGGGAGTCGGGGCACGGCTCTTTCGGCCCGGGGACCCGGCCAGCCTCACCCAGGCGGTGGAGGCCGCGCTGGACGATCCGCCGTGGGCGGAGCGGGCGCGCGCCCACAACCGTAGCGTGGCCGAGTCGCGAGCCGATGGCGCGCGCGGCCTGGCCCGGATCGAGTCGTTGTTCCGGTCCTTGGTCGCAGAGCCCCGACGGTGAGCCCGCGACGGCTGCTGATCCTGAGCTACTTCTACCCGCCGCTCGGGGGTGGGGGAGTGCATCGGGTGCTCGGTTTCACGCGCCATCTTCCGGCTTGGGGATGGGCCTGCACCGTGGTGTGCGCGGGGGAGAACGACTACTGGGTGAAGGACGAGTCCCTGGCGATTCCCCCCTCCACCGAGGTGATCCGGGTCACGGGGGGCAGCGCGCTGTCGGCGTGGCTGGGCGTACGTCGGTGGGGCGGGGGGGCCGTGACCGGGCGGCGGCCCGGGCGCCAGTTCGCGAGCCTGAGGCGGCTCGGGGACTGGTGGTTGATCCCGGACTCCTACGTCGGCTGGTCGCGGCGGGCGGCACGGGTCGCGGCTTCCCGCCTGGCCCGCGGCGACATCGACGCGGTGCTCTCGACCTCGCCGCCGGACAGCGTGCACCTGGCGGCGCTCCGGTTGAGGCGTCGCCAGGGCGTGCCCTGGGTGGCGGACTTCCGCGATCCGTGGATCGGGCTCCATTTCCGCGCGCCGCCCACCGCCTGGCACCGCGCCCGGCAAGCCGGCCTCGAGCGACGGGTGATGGACTCCGCCGACCTGGTCACCGCCGCATCGCGCCTGCACGTCGAGCAGATCGGGGCCCAACCAGCCGGAACCACCGGAAGCGGGCGGACGCGCACGGTGTATTTGCCGAACGGGTTCGAGCCCTGCCCGTCGGCCGCCGCGAATGCCCCGAACCCCGATTTCTTCACGCTGGTCTTCACCGGCACGCTCTCGCTGATGCCCGACACCGAGGTGTTCCTGGAGGCGCTCCACGACCTGCTCGCGCGGCGTCCCGAGGCGCGGCGGCGAATCCGAGCCCGGCTGGCCGGGGCCTACGACCTCCAGTACGAGGACCGCGCCGTGGCGCTCGGGTTGCGCGGGATCGTCGAGTTCCTGGGGCCGCTCACGCACCCGGAATCCCGGGCACTACAAGGCCGCGCCGACCTGCTGATGCTCTGGAAGCCGCGCGGGGAGGGATATCGGACCATGGTGCCGGGCAAGCTCTACGAATACCTGGACGCCGGCCGTCCGGTGCTGGCCCTGATCGGCGTCGACGAGGAAGCCGCGGCGCTGGTGCGTCGGGGAGGAGGAACCGTGCTCGAGCCGGGACGACGCGCCGACCTGGTGGCTGTCCTCGAGGAGCGCTACCTGGCGTGGAAGGCCGGGGAGCGGACGCCGAGCACGCGCGCGGCGTGGCTCGAAGAGCATACTCGCGCCCGGCTCGCCGCCCGCTTGGCCGAGGTTCTGGAGCAGGCGCGAGGAGGGCCCGCGTGAGCCGCGGGGGCGGCGGAGGGCTCACCGGCGTCGAGCAGACTGGCCTTGCGGTGGGCCTCGTCCTCGCCGCCGGTCTGATGTGGCCGTTGCGCGGCTACCTGACCGACGACACCTTCATCCATCTGCAGTACGCACGCCATCTGGCGGCGGGTCGGGGGCTGGTCTTCAACCTCGGCGAGCGGGTCTATGGCTGCACCAGCCCGCTGTGGGCCGCTTGGCTGGCGGTCGGGATGCGGTTGGGTCTGGAGGGTCTCGGGTGGGCGCGGGTTTCGGGATGTGCTGCGACGCTGGCCTCGGTGGTGGTGTTCCTCGGACTGCTGCGGCGCACTGTCCCCACCCCAGCGGTGCGAGCCGCGGCGACCGTGGCGTGGGCGGGTCATGCCTGGATGCTGCGCTGGTCCGTCTCGGGGATGGAGACGCCGTTGGCCGTGCTCCTCGTGCTGGCGGGGTTCTCCGCCTTCCGCGGCGATGGAGAACCGGGAGAGCGTCCCGCACGCACCGGGACGCTGTGGGCGCTGGCGGCGTTGACGCGCCCCGAGGCGAGCGTGCTGTTGCTGCTGTGGGGCGCATCCCTGATCTCCGCCGCCGAGAACCGCGAGGGAGTGCGACGGCTGATCGCGGGCAGCCTGCCGCCGGTCCTCCTCTACGGCGGCTGGCTGCTCTGGGCGTACCTGTATTACGGCACGGTCTGGCCGTCGACCCTGGCCGCCAAGGCCGCAGGCGGAACGGCGCTCGAGTTCCAGCTCGAGAACCTGCGCCGGCCGCTGGAGCTGGTGGGAGCCACCGATGGGGCCCTGCTGGCGGCGCTGGCGCTTGCCCTGGGCTTTGGGGGTCGCGCGGTGTGGACATCTGCGGGGTTCGGGGCGCCAAGCCTGGTGCCCTGGGTCTGGGTGCTGGTCCTGCCGGCGCTCTACGTGGGCCGCGGCGTGCCGGTGCTGTCGCGGTACCTGCTCCCGCTGAGCCCGGTGCTGGCGTGGCTCGCGTGGCGCGCCGTCAACGCCTGGTGGCTCGGTCTCGGTGCGGCTCCCGCGGCGAGCCGCCGGGTCGGCTGGCTTGGCGCGGCCCTGGCGACGATCGTGCTGGCCCAGAACCTGGCGGTCTTTCGCGGCGCGGTGATTCCCCACGTGCGCACCTTCAGCCCGGCCCTCGAGCGAAGCCTGGTGCGATGGGGAACCTGGTTCCACGACCACACCGCCCAAGCTGCGGTGATCGCCGCGCCCGACATCGGGATGATCGGTTACTTCAGCGGCCGACGCGTAGTGGATCTGGCCGGGCTCGTCACGCCGCAAATGGTTCCCTTCTTGAACCGCGAGGCTCCCGAGGAGGCGGTGGCCCGATTCCGCTTCGCCGAGTTCTCGCGCCCCGATTTCCTGGTCGACCGCTCCGACGCGCCGGGGGCCCTGCGGCGGAGAAGCCCCTATGGTCCCTGCCTCACCACGCTCGGCAGCGCCGGCGTTCCCAATCTCGGCATCGCCCGCCCCCACCCCGCGGTCTACACCTTGTACCGGGTGGACTGGGCGGTCTTCGACTCCCTGAAAACCGTTCCTCCGCGCTGAACGCCGCCGGCTTCGCTGCGATTCCGTGGGGCGCGCTGCACGTCTGTGCACTCGGGGGAGCGAGAATTCGTCGGCGGCAGGTCGTTTTGTTTTGACAGCGCTCGGGGCCCCGGCCTATCTTGCGCCGCGGTGGTGGAAAGTGGTGGTTTGTGGCGGTTGGTGGTGGTCGCCCTCCCTCTCTCCAGGGTCGCAATCCCATGTCGCCTTTTCTGGGCACGGACGTTTACGCCATTGATCACAAGGGGCGGATCAGCATTCCGGCTTCCATGCGGCGGGGCGCGCCGAGGAGGGGACTCATCACCCGGTTCGTCCTCAACATGGGCTTCGACGGCTGCGTCCACGCCTACTCGCCCGAAGAATGGGAGCGCATGATGGGCCGCTTGCGCGGAATCTCGCTCGGCAACCCCACGGGGCGGGCGTTCCGGCGGGCCTTCATGATGGATGCCAGAGAAGTGACGGTGGACTCTCAAGGAAGAGTTCCGATCCCACCGGCACTGATGCGTCGTGCAGCGCTCGGCAAGGAAGCTGTGCTGCACGGCGCCGAAGACCACATCGAGATCTGGAATCCCGAGCGCTTCCGGGCGGTCCTGGCTCCGGTGATCGACGTGGAAGGGCAGTACGAGAAGCTGGCCGCCGAGCACCTGAAGGACGAACCCTGATGGCGCGCGGGAGCGAAGGCGGACCGACCCGTCGGACGCTGGCCTTGAACCTCGAGCTGAGCCATGGCCGGCACGGCGCGTCCGCCCGGGTGGAGCTGCAGGAGCGACCCGAGGCAACGGCCGGCGCGCGCCGGATCGCCCGGGTCACCCTGCGCGGCTGGATCGATGCCGTGGCCGAGCGCCGCCTCGAACAGGCGCTCGACGACCTGGCGGCCCGCGGCGTGGATCAGGTGCTGCTTGATTGCGCCGAGCTGCGCCACATCGACTACCGGCTCGCGCCAGGGCTGGTCACCGCCCTCGAGCGATTCGAGGCTCGGGCGGCGGGGATCGTGGTGTGCGGGTTGTCCCGGCATCTTCGCGACTTGTTCCGCCTCGCCGGGTGCGAACCGCGCGTGCGCTGCTGGCCGTCCTCGGCGGAGCTGTTCGATGCCCCGGCGCGGTCGCCCGAGCCGAGCGGTGAGCCCGCGTCATGAGCCGGTGCTGGTCGCCGAGGTATTGGCGTTCGTCCGCGGCGGGCCGGGCCTCTACCTGGACGCCACCCTGGGGGACGGCGGTCACGCCGAGGCCCTGCTTACGGCGGAGCCCGGCGCCCGCCTGCTCGGGAACGACCGCGATCCGGAAGCGGTGGTCGCGGCGCGTCGCCGACTGGCTCGATTCGGGGGTCGCGTGGTCCTGACCCAAGGCACGTTCCGCGAACTCCCCGCGGCGTTCGAGCGTGCGGGCGGCGAGCGCTTCACCGGGGCGCTCTTCGACTTGGGTCTGTCGTCGCGCCAAATCGATCAGCCGTCGCGCGGCATGAGCTACCTGGCCGACGGGCCGCTCGATCTGCGCATGAACCCGAGCCAAGGAGAGCCCGTCTGGAAACTCCTCGAGCGCGCCCCCGAGGAAGCGCTGGCGTCCGTGCTGCGAGAGCACGGCGATCTTCCGCAGGCGCGGCGCCTGGGTCGGGTCATGGCGGCGGCGGCGCGTCGGGGCGAGCTCCGCACCACCGCGGCGCTCGCCTCGCTCGTCGACCGCACGCTGCGCGATCGCTCGAGGACGCGTCGCCTCGCCCAAGTGTTCCAGGCGCTGCGCCTCTGGGTGAACGGCGAGGCCGAGGACTTGGAGGCGGCCCTGGAGTGGCTGCCTCGGGTGATGCGCCCGGGGGGCGTCGTCGTGACCCTGGCCTATCACTCCGGAGAGGATCGGCGGATCAAGCGGGCGCTGCGGGGGCCGGTCTCGACCGGCCGCGCGCGGCGCTTGCCCGAGGGATTGCAAGAGCGGCCTCCCGAGGGGCCGTGGCAGCAGTTGACTCGCAAGGTGGTGATGCCTTCTCCGCGCGAGCGGGCCGCCAACCCGCGCTCGCGGAGCGCTCGACTCAGAGCCTTTCGGAGGAAGCACGCATGAACCGCCGCATCCGCCGCATCCGTCGCTCGTTGCCCTTCTGGCGCGCGCCCGAAGCGCGCGTCGCCCGCCCCGAGCTGTGGCTGCTGGCCACCGCGCTGGTCGGGGTGCTGCTGGTCGAGGTGTGGCAGAGCGCCCGCATGGCCGAGCTCTCGCTGGGCCTCGACCAGTCCCGCTCGGCACTCGAACAGGCGCAGGCGCGGCTGGATTTCATCCGCGCCGACCTGGAGCGTCGGACCACTCGCGCCGAACTCGCCCCACTGGCGTCCCGGTTGGGGCTGGCGCCGCTCGACGCGCAGCAGGTCGTGGTCCTGCCGGAGATGTACCTGGCCGACGGGCGCGACCGAGACCGGGACGGCTCCACCGTCTCGATGCTGGCATGGGCGGAAAGGGTCTCGCGAACCCTGGTGCCGGAGGCCACGGCACGGGTCCGCGCCGGCGACTGAACTTCGCGTAACCCAGGGAGGGACGTCCGGAGGCGTTTGGCCGGCCGCACCACCGCACCGCGCTTGTGACGGCCCGGCGGTCCGCGTGAACCGTCGTCCAGGGAGGGAAGGAGTTGGCCCACAGGGAAACGCGCAGGAGTCGGGTGCTGGTGGCTGCGGCCGGCCTCTTGTTCGGGCTGGTCGTCCTCTGGTTGCGCGTCGGATGGCTGCAGGTCGTTCGTCACGGCTATTACGCCGGGCGAGCCGACCGCTTGCAGGAGCACCGCGTGCTGCTCCGTCCGACGCGCGGCAACCTGCTCGATCGTCGGGGTCGGGTGTTGGCCCGCGACTTGATCACCTACTCGATCTCGGCGGCGCCGCGCGAGATGAAAGACCCGCGGGGCACCGCCCGCGCGCTCGCCCGGCTGCTTCGGTGTGACCCCCGGCGGCTGCTGCGCGCGTTCACCGAGAAGCCGCGCTTTCTCTGGGTGGCGCGTCGCGTCCCACCAGCGACGGGCCAGCAGGCGGCCGACTTGAAGGAGCGCGGCCTCTATCTCTCGACCGAGACCCAGCGGATCTACCCGCTGGGACCGGCGGCGGGCGAGGTCCTGGGGCGCACCAACCTCGACAACGACGGCGTCGAGGGGCTCGAGCTACAGCTCGACGAGTCGTTGCGCGGGCGACCCGGCTGGGCCACTCTGTTCCGCGACGGGCGGGGCTTCCCCCACACGCTCCCGCGGGGACTGCGACGCTCGCCCGAGGACGGCGACCCGATCGTGCTGACCATCGACGCCGACCTGCAGTCCATCGTGGAGACGCACCTGGCCGCGGCGGTCGACAGCCTGAGAGCCCTGCGCGGATTTGCCTTGTTCCTGGACCCCCGTACCGGCGAAGTGTTGGCCGCGGTCGCGGTGCCCCATCACGGAGCGGGTCAGGTGCGGAACTGGAATTTCACCGACGCCTTCGAGCCCGGCTCCTGCTTCAAGGTGGTGGTGGCGGGGGTGGCCCTGGAGGAGGGCGTGGCCCGACCGGACCAGGTCTTCGAGGCCTCCGCCGAGGGCGTCGCGCAGGTCGCGCCCGGCGCCCTGTTCCACGACGTGCACAAGCAGGCCCGCTTCACCTTTCGCGACGCGGTGCGCTGGTCGAGCAACATCGTCATGGGCAAGCTGGGCGTGCTGGTGGGATCGGAGCGCCTCTACCGCTACGCCACCGCGCTCGGCTTCGGAAGCATCACCGGGGTGACCTTCCCGGGCGAGAGCGGAGGGCGGTTGCGGGACCCCAGCCGATGGTCTTCCCGCTCGGCACCGACCATCGCCATCGGACACGAGGTCGCGGTGACGCCGATCCAGTTGGCGCTGGCGTACGCCGCGATCGCCAACGGCGGCGTCCTCATGCGCCCGATGCTGGTGCGAGAGGTGCGAGATCCCTCGGGGGCGACGCTGCGCCGGTTCGGGCCCGAGGCCTCGCGCCGCGTCTTCAGCCCCCGCACCACCCTGCTGCTCCGCGAGATGTTGACGGCCGTGGTGGACAGCGGCACCGCCCGTCTCGCCGGCCTGCCGGGTCTCAAGGTCGCGGGGAAGACCGGGACCGCCCAGAAGTACGATCCCAGCGTGCGGACCTACGGCCGGGGCCTCTACCTGTCTTCCTTCGTCGGATTCGTTCCGGCCGAGGATCCCCAGCTGGTCGGGGTGGTGGTGATCGACGAGCCCCGCGGCAAGCACTACTACGGCGGCGAGGTGGCCGCGCCGGTGTTCCGCGAGATCGTCGACGACCTGCGCGGGTTGCCCTCCACGCCGCTCGAGACCGGCCCGACCGCCGTCGCGACGCCGCCGCCCGCCCCGGCTCCGGTCATCGTGCCCGACTTGAGGCTGCTGCCGCCCCGTGCGGCGGAGCGGCGGCTGACCGCCTTGAGCCTGCGTCCTCGGCTGGCGGGCCAGGGGCCCCGGGTGCTGGCACAGCAGCCGGCCGCGGGGACGGCGATCGAGCGCGGCTCACGCGTCGAGGTGTGGCTCTCCGCACCGCCGGATTCGAGCGGCGGCACGTTGCCGAACCTGGTCGGGCTCGCGGTCCGCCAAGCCTTGCGCGAGCTCAGCGTGCGCCAGGTCCCGGTGCGCATCACGGGGCACGGCTTCGTCGTCCATCAGTTTCCCGGGCCGGGCACCGCCCTGCCGCTCCCCACCCCTTGCCTGCTGACCTGCGAGCCCCGGCCCTCGGCCGCCGCCGAGGCCCCGCTTTGGGGGCTGCTGGCCCAGCGCCTCGCCGGGCGCGAGCCGGCCGACTCGGGGGACCGGAAGACCCGCTTCGCGGGTGTGAGTCCGTGACCTTGCGAGAGCTCCTGCACGACGTCCCGGCGACGGCCGTCCGCGGTCCGCTCGATCTCGAGGTCGAGGGCTTGGCCTACGATTCGCGCCGCGTCGAGCCCGGCGATCTGTTCTTCGCCCTCGCCGGGCTCAAGCAGGACGGTCGGACCTTCTCGCGCCGGGCGCTCGAGGCAGGAGCCGTGGCGGTGGTCGGTCCGGAGCTCGACCCGTCATCGACCACCGCGGTGCAGGTGGCCGATCCGCGCCGGGCCCTGGCGGAGGCGGCGCTTCGCTTCCACCGCCAGCCCGCGCGCGAGCTGCGCGTGGTGGCGGTCACCGGAACCAACGGCAAGACCACGACCACCTACCTGCTGGAGTCGATCTTCCGCGCGGCCGGCTGGAGCGCCGGCCTGATCGGGACCACCGGGGTCCACTTGGCCGGACAGATCCGGCCGGCGGCGCTCACGACGCCCGAGGCGCCCGAGCTCCAGGCCCTCCTGCGCCAGATGGTGGAGCAGGGCGTGCGGGCGGTGGCCTTGGAGCTCAGCAGCCACGCGCTCGTCCAACATCGCGGCTACGGGCTGGACGCGGACGTAGCCGTGTTCACGAACCTGAGCCACGACCATCTCGATTATCACGGTACGCTCGAAGCCTATCTGGACGCCAAGCTCATGCTGTTCGACGGACGCAACCGCGGTCCGGCGGTCAAGCCGTGGACCGCCGTGGTGAACGGCGACGATCCGGCGGCGCCCCGGGTGGTCGAGGCGGCGAAGGGGGCCTCGGCGGTGTGGTCGTTCGGCCGCTTGCGCGGGGTGCGCTTCCGCATCGCCTGGGTCCGGGCGCGACGCTCGGACATCGCGCTTCGGATCGAGCACCCGGACGGCGGCATCGACCTCGAGGTGTCGCTGCTCGGGAGCCACAACGCGTGGAACGCGGCCGGTGCGTTCGCCGCCGCGCGGGCGCTCGGGATTTCGGACTCGGTGATCGCGCGCGGGCTCAAGGCCGTGGACGGTGTGCCCGGGCGACTCGAGCCGGTCGAGGCGGGGCAGCCATTCACCGTGGTGGTCGACTACGCGCACACGCCCGATGCGCTGGCGCGGGTACTGGCGGCGGCGCGGGAGCATGCCGGGGGACGGGTGCTGCTGGTGTTCGGCTGCGGCGGCGATCGCGACCGGACCAAGCGGCCCGAGATGGGGCGCGTGGCGGCGGCCGGCAGCGACCGGGCCTGGGTCACCAGCGACAATCCGCGCGGCGAGGACCCCGCGGCGATCGCCGCCGAGATCCTGGCCGGCGGGGGCCCCGGCCTGCGGTTGGAGCTCGACCGACGCCGCGGGATCGCGGAATGCCTCGAGGCCGCGCGACCGGGAGACATCGTGGTGATCGCGGGCAAAGGGCACGAGACCACCCAGACCATCGGCGAGCGGGTGCTTCCCTTCGACGACCGCGCGGTGGCCCGCGAGCTGCTCGCGAGCCGTGGGACGCGCCACCCATGACCACCTCGGTCGAGACGGCCCGGATTCCCTTCCCGCAGCTCGCCCGGA
>DASXTP010000132.1:0-13822 GCA_036505355.1 Candidatus Eiseniibacteriota bacterium
CCATGGCTCCGATCATCCTCCCTGGCCTCCCGACGCCGCGGCTCATCCGCGGGCGTTCGGGCCGCCACGCTATCGGAGCCCGCCCCGGTCAACCGGCAGGAATATCCGGAATCATCCCGGCAAGAGTTTTCGGAACCCGCATCAGTTCGCCACCCAGCATTGGCGACCAGTCGTCGCGGCCCGTCATAGCCCAAGCCTCGCCCGGCTGTTGCGCTTCCTTCGAAGCGTTGCGCAAGCGTAATGCGCCTGACCCTCTGCGCCTTCGCCCCCCCCGTTTTAAGCGGCCCTATCCCCTGAACTTCTCCACAATATGCCACTCGAGCCACTTCGGGCTCGGTCGCTCCTCAACCCTTTTCGGCAGTCGAATCACCTGACCATGGAGCGGATAGTAGCTCCGCCCATTCGCGAAGTCGTCCTTCAGCCGCTTGCTCACAACGAATCGATGGTCGGGCGTTACTCGGACGTAGCCCTTGTCGAAGAGCCTGTGGATGTCGCTACGCAGCAGCAGACCGTTCGAAACTTCGTGTGCACCCCCCTCACCATAGGGCTGGATGTGAGCGGCTTCGAGGGCAGGAAGGGAGTGCACTGAGGTTACAGCGCAGGCGCGTCCGTAGGCGTCCGTCACTGCCAAACGGAAGATCCCTTGGCCGAGGCGTGGCTTGACCAGTACGGGCTCGCCGTAGCGTTCCGCTGGCAAGACAGGACTTCCAGCTTTCTCCCTTATGACCTCCGAAGACTCTCCTCGAGACAGTTCCCGCCACACTCGCGCTCCTTCCCCGCTCGAGAGGTCGTATCGCTTGCCCTGGACCGCGTTCTCGGGCCAGTCATCGGGAGGTCGCACCCACGAGTCATCCTTCAGAAATGTGGGCTGCGAGAGCATGAGGCAGCCAATCTTGTAGTCGCCACTTGCCGCCAGCCGTCCGCCGTGGTCGACCCGGAGGCGCTCAATGCGTTGACGCATGGCAGCGAAGTTCGCGGCACCATTTCTCAATTCGAAGGCATCCCAGGCAAGCCACGCTGGGAGCACATCGTGGCGGGCGAACAAACCCCAGCCGACGACCCAACCTCCAAAGCGCTTGCGGAGCTTGAAGAGGACCGGTGTCCCGGGCTTGAGCTGCTGTGGCGTTCGCGTGTCGGACGGGCGCCAGAAGTTCGCCTCGTCCAAGGCCCCTTGCCGGCGCAGGAAGTCAAACCAATCGTGATCAGTGACCGCGATCAGGCCGTGCATTCCAGATCATCCCGCGTGCTGGAATAGCTCGTACCGCTCTTCCAGCCGCTCAGGATCCGGCTTCAGTTCGCGAGCCCGCGGTACGACCTGGAGGTTCTGGCCATGCAGCTCCTGCAAGCCGTGGAGGAGCATGGGGCCATCTTCCTCTTGGAGGATGTCGTGGCGGATCTGCACCACCAAGTCGGGCCGGATGCCAAGGATGTTCCGGTCGAAGCCGGCGTGGTGGATCTTGCAGAGCGCGAGCCCATTCGGCACCACCGCATGCCCACGTGGATGACGATCCGGGAGAATGTGCGCCGCCTCGAGCAGCTCGGGATGGCGGAGACGGCACACCGCACAGCATTCGCGATAAGCGCTCAGTACGCGAGCACGAAACTCCTCCTGGTGCATTCTTCGCTGGGCGAGCACAGTGATGTACTCGCGGCGTGCTGCCTTCGTAGCCTCCGCCACCCCGGGTTCCTGGGTAATGACCATTCGCCGGTCGTCGACTTGCACGCGGAACGAAAGGTCGGATGGATCGTCACCGACCACGAACACCGGGTATTCCGCGTAGTAGCGACCCGGCACGAGCCCAACGAAGTAGACCAGCGGGACCTGGCACTTCATGGCTTCCCGCAAACCCGCGTTGTCCGGGTGGGACGGATCGGCGCCACGATACTTGTAGTGGATGACCCCGTCTTCGCCGTCGCCGTGTACGGCGCGAAGTTCGTCGAGGAATTGAAAGGCGCGCTGTCGAACCTTTCCGTCGACTTCCGAGCGAGCGGCCATGGCCCGGGATGGTCGCCTCGATGGCGGCCGAGTGCAAGAGATGCGCCTCGGCCCGGTGTGGATTGCCCCGGCGCTCCTGCACCGTCCCCTAGTACGCGGACGGAAGGGGCGGGGGTTCTTCAGCCACCCTCAGGGAGCGGATCGCGCCGCAGCCTTCTTCAGCCCGACCGGCGTGATCGTGGCCGCGCACTCGCCTCCCGTCGTGATCCAACGCAGCCGCCACTGGCGTTCTCCGGCAAGGTGATCATCAGCAATCTGCGCTACACAGCGCTTCCCATTGGTGAGAAGTGCCGTAACTGAGATCTCAAATTCACCATCCGTACATGGCTTGATGAGCAGACGGTACGTCTGTCCCCTCGGTTCCGAGAACTTGAACTTGTAATCCTGTGGTTTGGCCACATCATCGTCGATAGCCTCGAGGGTGCATCCCGGGATGTCTTCCACCCTGCCGTCGTACCATCCGGTTCGTCTGCCGCGACCGTCCACAAGTACGGCCTCGACAGGCCCCGACACACTCACGGTCACCTGGGTGAACGTTGTTGCCGTTGCCTTACCGCCTGCCCGTGCAGACAGGAAAGCCAACAGCAAGAGGGCCGGGACCCACGCGTGTCTCATTTGGCTTCCACTACGGGGAATTACGACGCTCCTCATGAGGGCGAGTCGTGGCGGCGGCACATGGATCCCGCCCCACCTTTGCGCTCCAGCACCCCTCCCCCTACACCTCCACCGGCCAATCCTTCTCCGTGATCGGCCCACCCGGCGCCGGCCCCAAAGCAGTCAGCGCAAATCGCGCCGGATCCAAATACCGCCGCGCCACGTCGATCACCTCGTCGCGCGTCACCGCCATGATCTTCCTCACCTGCTCTTCGGCGGGGGTGTGGGTGCCGCGGTAGATCTGCTCGTGGGCCAGGTACATCATGCAGGAGTTGACGCTGTCCTGCTCGATCATCACCGACCCACGGATCTGCGAGCGCGCCTGCCGGACCTCCTCCTCGGCCGGGCCATCGGAACGGAGCGATTCCAGCTCCTGCCGGGTGCGTGCCAGGGCCTCGCGGCCGCGCTCGGGCGATACGCCCATCCCGATCGAGATCATCCCGGCGTCGCGGTAGAAATCCTGGGCCGAGTAGACCGAGTAGGCGAGCCCCAGCTCCTCGCGCACGCTCTGGAACAGCCGCGAGCTCATGCCGCCGCCGAGCAGGGTGTTGAGCACGACCAGCGGATAGCGGTCGGCATGAACGTCGGGCACGCCACGCGTGCCGAGCGACACGTAGAGCTGCTGAAGGTCACGCTGGCGGTGGCAGACCGACGGCCGAAACGAGGGCGGCGGCCCCGACAGCGGCAACGGCTCGCCGGCCGGGGGCGCGAAGTGGCTCTCGGCCAGTTCCACCAGGCGCTCGTGCTCGAGCCCCCCGGTCCCGACCAGCACCAGGTCGCTCGGCCGATAGCGGCGGCGGAAGTAGTCCCGCAACTGGTCGGGCGTCAGCTCGGTGACGGTCTCGGCGGTGCCGAGGATCGGCCGTCCCAGCGCGTGGCCGCCCCACACCTGCTCGGACAGAATGTCGTTCACCTTCTCTTCCGGATTGTCCTCGTACGCCAGGATCTCTTCCCGCACCACCGCCTTCTCGCGGTCGATCTCGGTGGGCGCGAGCAAGGAGCGGCAGACGATGTCGGAGAGCACGTCCACCACCTCGGCCAGATTCTCGGCCAGGGCTCGGGCGTGGTAGCAGACCTGCTCGCGGGCCGTGTAGGCGTCGAGGTGGCCGCCGAGGGATTCCAGGCTCTGGGCGATCGCCCGGGCGTCGCGGCGCTCGGTGCCCTTGAACATCATGTGCTCGAGGAAGTGGGAGATCCCGAGCCACTCGGCGGGCTCGTCGCGGGAGCCGCTGCGCACCCACACGCCGACCGCGACCGAGCTGCGGCGCGGCATCGCCTCGGTCACCAGGGTGAGCCCCGAGCTGAGCACGGTCTTGACGAACGTCCCCTGCGTCATCGCCCTTTCGCTCCAAACGGCAAGTGGCAGGTCGTCCCTGCCACTCGCGCTCCCTTCGACATCACGACCGGTCCTACCCGCGGCGTCCCCGGTCCCGCTCGCGGTGATTGCGTCCGCCCCCGCCCGCGGCGGCCGGCACTCCGCCCTCGGGCTCGGGAAGCAACGCCTTGCGCGACAGCTTGATCTTGCCGTCGCGGTCCACGCCGATCACCTTGACCATCACCATGTCGCCGACGTTGAGCACGTCCTCGGTGCGGCCGACCCGGTGGTGGTCGATCTCCGAGATGTGGAGCAGCCCGTCGCGGCCGGGCACGATCTCGACGAACGCCCCAAAGGTGACGACGCTGCGCACCTTGCCCTGGTAGACCCGGCCCACCTCGGGGTCCTCGGTGATGTTGCGAATCAGCTCCTCGGCCCGGCGCCCGCCTTCGCGGTTGGTCGAGGCGATGCGCACCTCGCCGCTGTCCTCGATGTCGATCTGGGCCCCGGTCTCTTCGGTGATCCGCTTGATGATCTTGCCCCCCGGCCCGATGACTTCGCGGATCTTGTCGGGGTTGATGTGCAGGATGAGGATGCGCGGCGCGTACGGCGACATCTCCTCCCGCGGGGCCGACAGCGCGGCGCTCATGATGTCGAGGATGTGCATGCGTCCGCGCTTGGCCCGTTCCAGCGCGTCGGCCAGCACGCGGGAGGAGATGCCCCCGGTCTTGGTGTCGAGCTGGAACGCGGTCACCCCGTCCCGCGTGCCGGTGACCTTGAAGTCCATGTCGCCCAGGTGATCCTCGACGCCCAGGATGTCGGTCAGCACCTCGACCTTCTGGCCTTCCATGATCAGGCCCATCGCGATGCCCGCGACCGGCGCCTTGACCGGCACTCCGGCGTCCATCAGCGCCATCGCGCCCGCGCACACGGTGGCCATCGACGACGAGCCGTTCGACTCGAGGATGTCGCTGACCAGCCGGATGGTGTAGGGAAAGTGCGTGTCGGACGGGATCACCGGCTCGATCGCGCGCTCGGCCAGGGCGCCATGGCCGATTTCCCGCCGGCCGGGACCGCGGATCGGTCGCACCTCGCCGACGCTGAAGGGCGGGAAGTTGTAATGCAGCATGTACGACTTCCACGACTGCCCTTCGAGCTCCTCGACCCGCTGCTCGTCGCTCTTGGTGCCCAGGGTGGCGACCGCCAGCGCCTGGGTCTCGCCACGGGTGAACAAGCAGGAGCCGTGGGTGCGCGGCAGCACGCTCACCTCCACGGTCACCTTGCGGATGTCGTCGGGCCCTCGGCCGTCGGCTCGCACCTTCTCGTGGAGCACCATGTTGCGCAGCTCGTCGCGCTCGATCTCGTGCAGCAGCTTGCCGATGTACGCTTCCTGCTCGACGAACCGTTCCTTGAGCGCGGTGTGCGCCTCCTCCGCGATGCGGTCGACCTCCTCCTGGCGCGTCTCCTTGCCCGGAATACGAATCGCCTGCCGCAGGCGTTCACGATAGCCGCCGTCCAGCACCCGCTGAAGCTCCGAGGTATCCACCGTCGGAGCCAACGGACGCTTGGGCTTCCCGGCTCGCGCGACCAGGTCGCGCTGCGCGTCCACGATGCGGCGGATGTGCCCCATCGAGAACTCGAGTGCCGCCAGCAGCCCCTCCTCGGAGACCTCGCGGGTGCCGCCCTCCACCATGATGATGTTGTCGCGGGTACCGGCCACCACCATGTCCATGTCGCTGGCGTCGAGCTGCTCGAAGGTCGGGTTCACCACGAACTGGCCGTCCACCCGGCCGACCCGCACGCCGCCGATCGGCTCGGGAAACGGGATGTCCGAGAGGTTCATCGCGGTGGACGCTCCAATCAGCGCCAGCACGTCGGAGTCGTTTTCCTGGTCCGACGAGACCACCGTGGCCATGATCTGGGTCTCGTAGGGGAACTGCTTGCTGAACAGCGGCCGGATCGGCCGATCGATCTGCCGGGAGCTGAGCACTTCCTTCTCGGTCGGCCGGCCCTCGCGCTTGAAGAAGCCACCCGGAATCTTCCCCGCCGCGTAGGTCCGCTCCCGATAGTCCACCGTGAGCGGCACGAAATCGCGACTCGGGCTGGGGGTCTTGGCGGCGCTCGCCGCCACCAGAACCACGGTGCCCCCGAGCTGTACCAAGGCGGAGCCACCCGCCAGCTTGGCCAACTTGCCGGTGCTGATGGTGAGCGTCCGGCCGTCGAAATCCACCGATACTTGTTGTTCCATTCGAGTTGTCCTGTCCTCTCGCCTTCCGGCCCGGCACCGTGCCGGGCGGCTCTCCTGTGCGCCCGGGAACGCGGACACCGGGCTGCCGGTGCGGGAACTCCCCTCCCGCCGGGTGGAACGCGGCACCCCGGTCGAGGCGTCCGGCGTCCCCTCGGCCGTCAGCGGCGCAGGCCGAGGTCTTTGACCACTTTGCGGTAGCGGTCCACTTTGGTCGCCTTCAGGTAGTCCAGCAGCCGACGCCGCTGGCCCACCATCCGCAGCAGACCCCTGCGCGAGGCGTGGTCACGCTTGTGGATCTTGAAGTGCTCGGTGAGGTAATGGATCTTCTCGGTCAGCAGGGCGATCTGAACCTCTGGGGATCCCGAATCGCCCTCGTGGATCTTGAACTTGCCGATGATCCCCTGCTTCTGCTCCTTCGAGAGGGTCACAGCGGACACCTCCTGCAACGGGTAGGTGGGAAGCATGCCCCGCCACCGGGTGCAAGCTCCCGCGTGGCCGAGCGGCAGGCAATACGATACGCGCAAAGTCGGCCGACTCTAGCATCTCCAGAGGCTTTCGCAAAGGTCATCGATCGGGCCGCCTGACCTCCGCTTGACACTTCGTCTCGACCGCGCCCCGCCTTGCGAAACCGGCCGTCAGACTCCGACAGGAAACCGGCCCGTCAGGCCCCGACCGGGCCCGGGCGAAGCCCCAAGCGGCGGCGAGTTTCGGCCACGTCACGGTCCATAGCGGCCACCAGCGCCGCGGCGTTCTCGAACTTGAGTTCGGGTCTCAGCCAGTCGACGAACTCTACTTCCATCTCGCGCCCCACCAGATCGCCCCGCCAATCGAGGACGTAGACCTCGAGCGTGCGCACCCGCCCCTCGAAGGTGGGCCGAACGCCGATGCTCATCGCCCCCGGTCGCCAGGCCGGGTCACCTCCCCACCGCACCCGGACGGCATAGATGCCGTCGCCCGGCAGGAACTTCTCGTCGTGAAGCCTCAGGTTGGCGGTCGGGTAGCCCAAAGTGGCCCCGATGCCCTCGCCGCGCACCACCATCGCCGTCAGACCATAAGGCCGCCCGAGCAGAGGCTCGACCTCGGCCACCTTGCCTTGGCCGAGCAGGCCGCGGATGCGCGTGCTGCTCACCGGCGCGCCCTCTCGATCGACCAGCGGCACCACGTCCACCGTAAAGCCGCGATCCGCCCCGATCTCTCGCAGCCGGCCGACGTTCCCGCTCCGCCCTCGGCCGAGCGCGAAGCCCTCGCCCACCACCAGCAGGAACGGGACATGAGGACCCAGGTGCCAGTCGACGAACTCCTCGGGAGACAGCGCGGCCAGCTCGCGCGTGAAGGGCAGCACCTTGAGCTCGTCCACCCCCATCTCGAGCAAGCGGGCGCGCTTCTCGGGCAGCGGCGTGAGCGGGGCCGGAATGTGGAACTGCCCCTTCGACAGCACCACGTCGGGGTGGGGATCGAAGCTCAGCACCACGCAGCGAACGGAGCGCTCGCGGGCGCGCCGCACCGCGTGCTCGAGCAGGGCGCGATGGCCGAGGTGGACCCCGTCGAACACGCCGACGGCGACCGCGCTGCTCATCACGACCGCCCGGCTTGCACCGCCCAAGGGAAGACGACCCGCGGGCAGGCCAGAGCCAAGGCAGGGTCGGTCGGATGCGGTCGCAGCTCTGCCAAAGCCAAGGCGCGGCCGCCCAAGTCACGCAGCACGACCGAGCGCGGGCCCTGTAGCAGCGGGGTCGAGCCCAAGCTCACGGTCGGCCGCCCGCCGGTGCCGACCTTGAGCGCGGCGTCGGGATCCAGAGCCACCGACGGCAACACGCCGAGCGCGTCGTCCAGGGCGATGCCGGCCCGGTCGAGCACCGCTTCGGGGGCGAGGTCGCCCAAGTCGCGGAGGCTCACCGACCGCTCGAGGCCAAAGGGCTCGCTCCGCAGCCGGCGCAGGCGCTTGAGCGCGGCACCGGTGCCCACGGCCCGGCCGAGGTCGTGCACCAGGGTGCGGACGTAGGTCCCGCCCGCGCAGCGCACCCGGAAGCTCGCCTCGGGCAGCTCGAACGACAGCCATTCCCACGAGACCACCGTGACGCGCCGCGGCAGCCGCTCCACGGTGATGCCGCGGCGGGCCAGGCGATGCAGGCGCTCTCCGCCGACCTTGAGGGCCGACACCATGGGCGGCACTTGCTCGATGTCGCCAACGAACGATCGGGCGGCATCGCGCACCTCGGCCTCGTCCAGTTCCACCGGGCGACGCTCGAGGACTTGGCCCTCAAGGTCCTGGGTGGTGGTGGTGACGCCGAAGACCGCCGTGCCTTCGTAGGTCTTGTCGCCTGCCTGCCACACCGGGATCGCGCGGGTCGCGGCTCCGAGCGCCACCAACAGCAGGCCGCTCGCGCCCGGATCGAGGGTGCCGAGGTGCCCGGCGCCGGGGCTCCTCAAGCGACGCCGGACCTGGACCACCGCGTCGTGCGAGGTGACACCGGCCGGCTTGTCTACCACCAGCAGGCCGGAAAAGCCCTCCGCCACCGCATCTTTGCGCGCCGTCGATCCGGCGTCGGGCTTGGCATTCGCGGGCGCGGGGCTCATCGGGCGCGATTCGGCGGCGGCTTCCAGCGCCGAGCGCCCGAGACCGGCCGGCACAGCGTTCACGGGCCCTGCTCCTCGTCGGGGATCGGCTCGCCCTGGGCCAGCTTCTTCAGCAGCTCTTCCACCCGGGCGCCCCGCTCGATCGACTCGTCGTGCAGGAAACGGATCTCGGGCACCTCCCTGAGATCGAGCCGCGGCGCCAGCGCGGTCCGCACGAAGCCCGCGGCATGGGCGAGCGCCGACAGGACCTGCTCGCGGGCCGGCCCCTGCTCCAGCACGCTGACATAAACCCGCGCCAGCGACAGATCGTTGGTCACCTCGACGTCGGTCACGCTCACCAGCCCGGTGACGCGGGGATCGCGCAGTCGATGCTCAAGGATCTCGGCGATCTCGCGCCGGATCATCTGCGCGACGCGCTCGGGCCGGATCCTCACGACCGCTCCTCCTGCCAGTCGAGCAGCTCCGCGCCGTGGGTGGCGTTGACCAGGTTCCGCACCGACTGGAGTAGCTCGTCCACCTGGTGCTGCTGACCCGAGACCACGGCGACGCCGAGCGCCGCCCGCTGCCACAGGTCCTGGTGGTCGACCTCGGCGACCGCGGCGCGCACGCGGTGGCGGATGCGCTCTTTCAATCCTTGCACCACGGACCGCTTCTCTTTGAGCGACGAGGAGCCGGGGATGTGCAGCTCGATGCGTACGATGCCGACGAACATGGTGGGTCTCCGTACACCAGAGACGCGGGGACCAACGCCCTCCGTGAGACTCCCGACAGCGCGCCCGGCAGGAGCCGGCGCGCGTCGGCGGGACAGGGAGCGGAGCCAGGATGGCGGAGCGACCGGGTCTCGCGGAGGGCGTTGCACCCGTGTCTCTCGACCGTCCTCACCCGCAGCACCCAGCCTACAGCGTCCGCGCCAGCTCCTCGATCGTGAAGGCCTCGATCACGTCGCCAGCCTTGATGTCGTTCATGCCGTCCAGCGCGATGCCGCACTCGAACCCGCTCGCAACTTCACGCACATCGTCCTTGAAGCGTCGCAGCGAGCCGATCTTGCCCGCCCAGACCGTGAGACCGTCGCGCAGCAGTCGCACCCGGCCGGTGCGCGGGATGGTGCCGCTCGTCACCATGCACCCCGCCACGCTGCCCGCCTTGGAGAGCCGGAAGACCTCACGCACCTCGGCCGCGCCGACCACCACTTCCCTGATCTCCGGCTTGAGCAGGCCTTCGAGGGCCTGCTTCACGTCCTCGACCGCCTTGTAGATGATGTCGTAGAGTCGGATCTCGACCTTGTCGCGCGCGGCCAGCTCTCGAGCGCGCGCATCGGGCCGGACGTGGAACCCCACCACGATCGCCCCGGACGCGGCCGCCAGCAGCACGTCCGACTCGGTGATCTGGCCCACCGCTTGCCGGATCACGCGCACCTGCACTTCGCCCGTCCCCAGCTTGGTCAGCGACTCCGACAGCGCCTCCACCGAGCCGTCCACATCGCCCTTGATGATGAGCTTGAGCTCGTTGACCTCGCCCTGCGAGATCTGCGAGTAGATCTCGCTGAGCGAGATGCTCTTGGCGGCGCGGAACTCGTGCTCGCGGTGCACGGCCTGTCGCTTGTAGGCGATGTCGCGCGCCTCGCGTTCCTCGGCGAACGCGCTGAACAGGTCGCCGGCGGCCGGCGTACCGCTCCAGCCCAGGACCTCGGCCGGCGTGGAGGGACCGGCATCCTTCACCGGACGCAGCCGCTCGTCGAACATGGCCCGCACGCGTCCCGAGTGCTGGCCGGCCACGAACGCGTCGCCGACGTGCAGCGTGCCGTTCTGCACCAACACGCTCGCGACCACGCCCCGCCCTTGCTCGACGCGGGCCTCGAGCACCACGCCCCGGGCCAGCCGCGAGGGATCGGCCTTGAGGTCCAGCAGCTCGGCCGAGAGCAGGATCATCTCCAGCAGCCGGTCGACCTGCGTGCCCTTCTTGGCCGAGATCTCGACGCACACGTTCTTGCCGCCGTACTCCTCCACCACCACGCCGTGGTTCGCCAGCTCCTGCTTGACGCGCTCCGGTTGCGCCGTGGGCAGGTCGATCTTGTTGATCGCCACCACGATCGGGACGCCGGCCGCCTTGGCGTGGTCGATCGCCTCGATGGTCTGCGGCATCACGCGATCGTCGGCCGCCACCACCAGGACGACGATGTCCGTGACCTGGGCGCCGCGGGCGCGCATCGCCGTGAACGCCTCGTGTCCGGGCGTGTCCAGGAAGCAGATCTTCCGCCCACCGGCCAGCTCCACGTCGTAGGCCCCGATGTGTTGCGTGATCCCGCCGGCCTCGCCGGCGATCACGTTGGTCTTGCGCACGTAATCGAGCAACGAGGTCTTGCCGTGGTCGACGTGACCCATCACCGTCACCACCGGGGCGCGAGGCAGCCGCCGCTCCCCCGCCTCCGCGTCCTCGACCTCGACCTCCTCCTCGGTGCCGTACTCGGAGACGAACTCGACCTCGTACCCGAACTCGTCGGCCACCGCCATGATCGAATCCCGGTCGAGGCGCTTGTTGATGGTCGCCATCATGCCCAACCGCATGCAGGTGGTGATGACGTCCTGCGGCTTGACTTCCAGCAGATTCGCCAGCTCCGCGACGGTGATGAACTCGGTCGTGCGGATGACCTTCGCCTCTTCGACCGCCAGCTCTCCGCCATCCTCCTCGCGCCGCCGATGACGGCGCCGCACGCCGCCGGCGTCGAGGCTCGCCAGGGTCTTGCGAACGCTCTCCTGGACCAGCTTCTCGTCCAGGGCCTTCTTCTTCTTGCGATCGCGCCGTCTCAAGCCCCGACCGGGCGCCACGTGCGGGCCCGAAAACCCGCCCAGCGCCGCCGGGGACCCGGAGCGAGCCACTCCGGGACGGGCGGCCCCCGGACGGGCCGGTGCCGCGGCCGTCGGCGGCGCGCTGGCGGCGGCGGCTTGCGCGGCAGCCACCGCCCGCGCCCGCTCGTCGCGCGCCCGCTGCAGCTCGTGCTCGTGCTTGCGGGCCAGCTCCTCCTTGACGGTGGCGGTCTCGTGGGCCATCTCCGCGCGCACCTTCTCGACCGTCTCGGGAAGCAGCGTGCTCATGTGGTTCTTGGCCTCGACGCCCAGGCGGTGGACGATCTGGAGCACGGCCTCGCTCGACATCCCGAGCTCCTTGGCGATTTCGTACACCCGCGGTTTCTTGACCGCCGGAGCCTTCGTTCGGCTAGGCATCGGCTTCTCCCACGGGCGTGCGGGTTGCCGCCGCCCCGTCGCCCGCGGCTCCATCGTCCGCGGCCTCAGAACTGGGCCCCACCTCGACCCCTACCGGCTGCTCCCCGACCGCATCCGGTCCGGGGGCAGGCGCCGGCGCCGCGGCGGAGCTGTCTCCCGTCGTCAGCCCGCTGCCGGTTTCCATTTCCGGCGTGAACTCCAGCTCGCCCGCCGGCGCTTCGGGCAGGACCGGGGGATGCTCCACCAGGTACTCGCGGGCCGCCCCCAGCAGCTTCTCGGCGGTCTTCTCGCCGATGCCGGGAATCTCGACCAGCCGCTCGAGCGGGGTGGCCGCCAGCTCGTGAACGGTCTCGATCCCGGCCGAGATGAGCTTCTCCGTGGTCGCCTCGCCCAGCGCCAGCTTCTCGACCTCGATGCGGCTGGCGCGCTCCAGCTCGTGGCGCTTCTTCTCGTCGCTCTTCGAGATCAGGTCGATCTTCCAGCCGGTCAGGCGAGCCGCCAATCGAGCGTTCTGCCCCCCCTTGCCGATCGCGAGCGACAGTTGGTCGTCGGCCACCACCACCACCATGCGCTTCTCGGCCTCGTGAACCCGGACGTCCATGACCTTGGCCGGGGACAGTGCGCGCGACACGAACACGCTCGGGTCCTGCGACCAGGGCACGATGTCGATCCGCTCGCCCCCCAGCTCACGCACGATGCTCTGGACGCGCGAGCCCTTGAGGCCGACGCACGAGCCCACGGCGTCCACGCGCGGATCGGTCGAGAACACCGAGATCTTCGAGCGCGCTCCCGCCTCGCGTGCCACCGCCTTGATCTCGACGATCCCCTCGGCGATCTCCGGCACCTCGCTCTCGAACAGCCGGCGCAGGAAGTCGGGATGGGTCCGCGACAGGATGACCTGCGGCCCCTTGGCCGACTTGTCGACGTTGAGGACGACCGCGCGCACGTAGTCGCCCTGCCGGTGATAGGAGCGCGGGATCTGCTCACGCGCCGGCAGAAACCCCTCCGAGTGGTCCAGCTTCACGATCACGTTGCCGCGATCGACCTGCTGGACCACGCCGCGCACCAGCGCCCCGATCTTGTCGGAGTACTCGCGGAACACCCGATCGCGCTCGGCCTCCCGCACGCGCTGGATGAGCACCTGCTTGGCGGTCTGGATGGCGTTGCGCCCGAACTCGGCGATCGGGAGCGGAAAGGTCAGCAGGTCGCCGACGCGGGCGTCCGGGCGGTGCGCGCGCGCCTCTTCGACCGTGAGCTGCAGCGCCGGGTCCTCGACCGTCTCGACCACGGTCTTGCGCAGGGCGACCGAGATCGCCCCGGTCTCGTTGGAGAACTGGACCTCGACGTCGGCGGTCGCGCCGTGCTTCTTGCGCACCGCGCTCGCCAGACCGGCCTCGAGGGTCTCGACGAGCAACGCCCGATCCACGCTCTTTTCGCGTGTGATCTGGCTCAGCGCGTCGAGAATTTCATAGTTCATCGAGGCCCTCCACCCTGGCGCACGCGCGCCCACGGGTCCACCACCAGGCGGGCCGACTTGATCTCGGCCCACTCGAACCAGTGTTCCTGTCCGTCGTCGGTGCGGATCCCGGTCCGTCCCTCGGACGGGGCCAGGATCTCGCCCTCGTAGTTCCTCCGCCCGTCGCGCGGCTCGTGCGCGGCGAACGCCGCGCGCTGCCCGACGAACCGGTGCATCGCCTCGAGCGTCCGCAGCGGCCGCTCGATGCCCGGCGAGCTGACCTCCAGGTGGTACTGCCCCTGGATGGTCTGGTTCATGTCCAGGCAATCGGAGATGCGCCGACTGAACCGCGCGC
>DASXTP010000133.1:0-51899 GCA_036505355.1 Candidatus Eiseniibacteriota bacterium
GCGCTTCCCTACTCTTTGGTGGCGGTAGGTTCCGTCGCGCATCGGTCCGGCCGTTCCCCCCGTGGTCCCGATCGCGTCACCCCCGGCACCGGAGCTTCTCGCCCTCATGTCGCCCCTCCGGGCGGTTCGTGGCTTGGCGACGGCCGCAGGGATCGCGGCCTTGTACTTCGTTTCTGGCAAAGCCGGCCTGGGCCTCGCCTTCGTCAACGCCAGTGCCACCGCCGTCTGGCCGCCCACCGGGATCGCGCTCGCGGCCTTCCTGCTGCTTGGCAGTCGGGCCTGGTCGGGCGTTCTGCTAGGCGCCTTCTTCGTCAACCTGACGACGGCGGGCACGGTTGCCACCTCGGCCGGCATCGCCGCCGGCAACACCCTGGAGGGGATCCTCGGCGCGTATTTGGTGACACGGTACGCATCGGGGAAGGACGCCTTCCGACAGTCCTCCGATGTCTTCAAGTTCGCCGCCCTGGCCGGTGGGCTCGCCACCACGGCGAGCGCCACCATCGGGGTCACGACCCTCGCCCTGGGCGGGTTCGAGCGTTGGTCCCACGTTGGGACCACTTGGGTGACTTGGTGGCTGGGGGATGCGGCGGGCGCCGTGGTGGTGGCTCCGTTTCTGGTGCTCTGGGGCCTGACGCCGCGGATCTCCTGGAACCGCCGCCGCGCGCCGGAGGCGGCCCTGCTCTGGCTCTCCCTGCTCGTGGTGGGGCTGTGCGTGTTCGGGGGGCTGGCTCCCCCCGGGGACCGGCATTATCCGCTGGAGTTCTTGTGCCTCCCGGTGCTGATCTGGGCTGCATTCCGGTTCTCGCGGCGTGTGGCGTCGACTGCGATCGTGGCGCTTTCGGGGATCGCCATCTGGGGTACGCTCCGGGGTTTCGGACCGTTCGTCCGACCCGATCCCAACGAATCGCTGCTGCTGCTCCAGGCCTTCATGGCGGTGTTCTCGATGACGACTCTGGCGGTCACCGCCACGGTGTCGGAGCACCGGCGCGTCGAGGCCTCGATCCGGCGCCTCAACGAGGAGCTGGAAAAACGAGTCAGCGAGCGGACCGGTCAGCTTCGGGTCGCCAACCACGAGCTCCGCGACCACATCCGCGAGCGCACTCGGGCCGAAGAGCGACTTCGGGCCAGCGAGGCGAGGCTGCTCGAGGCGCAGCAGGTGGGACGGATCGGAAGCTGGGAGTGGGACATGGAGCGCAATCGGGTTTGGTGGTCCGAGGCGCTCTATGCTCTCTACGGCCTCGATCCCGACTCCTTCGGGGCGAGCTACGAAGCCTTCCTCGAGCTCGTCCATCCCGACGACCGCGATCGCGTGCACGGCATCGTGCAAGCCGCTGCTCGGGACGCCCAGCCGTTCAGCTTCGAGCACCGCATCGTGCGCCCGGACGGAACCGTGCTCACCATGCATGCGCGGGGGCGCGTGGTCACCGACCCATCCGGGAAGCCGCTGCGCATGATGGGGACCGGCCAGGACATCAGCGAGCACAAGCGGGCCGAGGAGCAGCGGTCCCACTTGATCCGCGAGCAGGTCGCGCGGCGGGAAGCCGAACAGACGAGCCGGCTCAAGGACGAGTTCCTGACCACCCTCTCGCACGAGCTGCGGAATCCTCTGAACGCCATCGTCGGCTGGGTGCACCTGTTGCGTGAAGGCCGGCTCGACCGGGAGACCTCGAGCCGGGCCATCGAGGCCGTCCATCGCAACGCCCAGATCCAGAGCCAGCTGATCCTGGACCTGCTGGACCTATCCCGCCTGAAAGCCGGGCGGGTCGAGCTCCGGCGGCAGTCGGTCGACCTCCGCACGGTCATCGAGCAGGCGCTCGATACGATGCGACCCACCGCGCTGGCGAAGGGCGTCGCGTTGCATTCCGCGGCCGACGACGTGGCGCAGGTGTCGGGCGACCCGGAGCGGCTCCAACAAGTGGTGTGGAACCTGCTCTCGAACGCGATCAACCACACCCAGGAGGGTGGTCGAGTGGATGTCTCCCTGTCCACCGATGACTCGGTGGCGGAGATCCGCGTGCAGGACAATGGACGCGGGATCCCACCCGAGGTGCTGCCCCACATCTTCGACCGTTTTCGGCAGGGAGACGTCACGGCGGCACGGCGGCATGGCGGTCTGGGTCTGGGGCTCGCCATCGTCAAGCAACTGGTCGAACTCCACGGCGGCTCGGTTCGGGCTGCAAACCGGCACGGAGGACAGGGGGCGGTGTGCACGGTCACGCTGCCGCTGTCCCGCGCGGCCGGGCAGCGCGGGGAGGTGCAGAGCCCGATCTCGGCGCCGGCCTATGGCGCTCTCCGCGGCGTGCGGGTCCTGGTGGTCGACGACGATCCCGACGCGCGCGAGCTGTTGACCGTGCTGATGACCGGCCGCGGAGCCGAAGTGGTCTCGGCGGGGTCCGGCGCCGAGGCCCTGTCGTGCCTGCGATCGAGCACTCCCGACGTGTTGATCACCGACATCGAGATGCCGAGCCAAAACGGGTACGAGCTGCTGGCCGAGGTGCGCAGGCTGCCGGGGGCGGGCGTCGGCTCCGTGCCGGCCATTGCGCTCACCGCGTACGCGGGGGCCCACCACGCGGAGCGTGCCATGCGTAGCGGGTTCCAGGCTCATGTCGCGAAGCCCTTCGAGCCCGACGAGCTGGTCAAGCTGGTCGAGGGGCTGGTGCAAGGCGCCCCGGTGCGCGGGTAGCCGCTGGGCCCACGCGACCCGATCGGGTTTCCGACGGCTCGTTAGGCGGATCCCGGCAGGGGTCCGCGAACGTCGGTCGCCTCCAACACCTGGTCCTCGGGGTACTTCCAGAAGCTGGCCATGCCGAGCATCACCAGCGCCGCGGCCACCGCGCCCGCCAAGCGGATGCCGAGATCGTGGCCGGGATCCTTGCCGAAGATCGCCATCAAGCCCGCCAGCACCGCGCTCGAGACCCCGAGGTTGACCTTGAGCAGCAGCCCCTGGGCGCCAAAGAACATCGCCTCGCGGCGTGATCCGGTCCGGCGCCAATCGTAGTCGGTGCAGTCGGCGAGCGCCGCGTTGGGGAGCACCAGCAGCGCCCCCACCGGGGCGCCGAACAGAGCGAAGGCGATCAGGCCGGACGCCCGGTCGCGCACCAGGGCCATCGCCACCATGGCCACCACGAACCCGACTCCCGCCATGAGCAGCGCTGGG
Organism: Candidatus Eiseniibacteriota bacterium; assembly: GCA_036505355.1. Classification (GTDB taxonomy): domain Bacteria; phylum Eisenbacteria; class RBG-16-71-46; order RBG-16-71-46; family RBG-16-71-46; genus WS-8. Next base: position 3,158 of record DASXTP010000133.1, read on the forward strand.
CGCTTGCCGGCCCGGTGCGCGAACCGATTCCAAGGCACGAACGAAGCCGCGGCGACCCCGAAGGTGGCGATCAGGGCCACGGACTGAAACGCCTCGTCGGCGCGCATCAGGACCGTGGTGACGTACAACGCCGCCGCCGACACGATGTTGAAGGCGAACCAGTAGGCGATGTTGCCGCCCAGGTAGAGGAGGAAAGGCCGGTTGGCGAGCGTGAGCCGGAGCGACGCCCACAGGGGGGGCTGCTCGCCGGTCACGGGAGCGGCGTGACGCCGTTCGTCGATTGCCGCCGCCGGCAGCAGCATCAGCACGGCGGCCAGCGCGCAGGTGGCGCCGATCGCCCCCTGGTAGCCGCGGGTGCCGCCGCCCAAGGCCGAGACCAGGCTCGGGGCGCCGATCATCACCAGCGCCGCGCCGCCGAGCTGCATGAAGGCTTGCTGCGTGGTCAAGGCGAGGCGCGCGGCCGGCGTGGGCGCGAGCTCGGGGATGAGCGCCAGATAGGGCACCACGTAGACCGTGAACAGGAAGAAGAATCCGGCCAGCGCCAGCGCCAGGAACAGGGCGTTGAGCGCCGACGGGTCGCGGGTGGGCGGCACGAAGATCGCCGCGGTCACGAGCGCGAGCGGGACCGCTCCCCACAGCAGGAACACCCGACGTCGCCCGAGCGAGGAGCGATGACGGTCGGACCAGGCGGCGACCAGCGGGTCGGCCACCGAATCCACGACGCGGCCCAGGATCATGATGGCGCCGAACATCGTGAGCCCGAGCACCGCCCGCTCTTCGAGACGCGCCGGGAGCCCGCGGCCGGCGGGGGGGAGGTAGAAGAACAGCGCGAACGAGGTGACCAGGCGGTCGGTCGCGGTCCAGCCCGCGGTGCCGATCGCGTACAGGATCTGGCGGGAAAGCGGAAGGCGCTGGGCGTCCGTCATGGGCCGAGTGTAGCCGAGGCAGCGGCGCGGCCGTCACGGTTCGGAGCCCGATATGCAGAGCGTTTCCCGCACTCGGCCCTGCGCTTGCCTGCACTCGTCAACGGGCGCTCGAGGCGCGGTCGCTTGGCTCAGCCCCCGAGCTTGCCGACCATCACCACCGGACCGGCGGGCGCATGGGACGACGGGGACCCGCCCTCGCGCTCCAGCGAGACCGCAAACGCGGCCAGGGTCTTGGGGTCGCCGGCGTCGCGGAGCCGCACGATGGCGCGGCCCGAGGCATCGGCCCTGAGGAGACCCAGGCTGGTCGGGCCTGCGGCCGAGATGGCCCACAGCTGGTAGTCCTTGCCGGTGGGTGGTGAGAAGTGCTCGCAAACCGCCACCGCGCGCCGCGTGGCCGGGTCGTAGATCAATCGCGCCACCAGCGTGGGCGATCCGTCGGGCGTGGGGGCCAGTTGCACCACCCGGGCCTGGGGTGCCTCGAGCAGTGAGATCCAGCGTCTTTCTTCCTCGAGCTGCTCCCGCAGCAGCGCCACCTGCGATCGCGTCGCGGTCAGTCGGGCGCTCAGGTCGTCGACGGCGCGCCACACCAGGATGGCCGAGGCCACGAGGAGCCCCGCCGCCAGAGCCCACGCCAGCGGGTTCACCCGGCGCTTCGGCCTTGGGATCGGCGCTCTTTCTTCGGCAGCCGGGCGGGATCGGAGCGGGGTCCTGGCTTCCGCTTGAGTGGCTTGCACCGCGGCCATCACCCGCGACTTCATTGCGGCCGGGGCGCGGTGACGAGGTGCTCCTGCAGCCATCAGCCACACGCCCGCCGACAGGCGCTCGATCTCGGCCTGGCACGTCGGGCAGCCTTCGGCCAGGTGCGCCTCCAGCGCCGCGCGGTCGGAGGCGTCCAGGACGTCGAGCACGAAGCCCGCGCACAGATCGAGGTGCTCGTCGCGGTGCGGAATCACGTCCATTCCTCCTCGGGAACCAACTGGCGCAGTCGCAGCAGCCCCTGGCGGGTCCACGATTTCACGGTCCCGAGCGGGGTCGCGAGCCGCGCCGCGATCTCGCTCTGCGAGAGCCCCTGAAAATACGCCAGCTCGAGCACCTCGCGCTGTGGGGGAGCGAGGCTCGCCAAGGCCGTGGCGACGCGCTCCTGGAGCTGATTCTGCACCGCGCCCACCGAGGCGTCCTCGGATCGGGGCGGCGGATTGGCGGCGGCCGCGGTGGCGGCGCGCCGGCGCGACCCGAGGCTGCGAACCCGGTCAATGGCGCGGCTGCGCGCCAGCGTCACCAGCCAGGCGCCGACCGCGCCCCTCGACGCGTCGTACGTGGCGGCCTTGCTCCACGCTTGCAGCCAGGTTTCCTGCAACACCTCTTCCGTCTCGGCCACGCGTCCCACGATGCGCAAGATCAGCGAATAGAGCAAGTCGTTGTGCCGGTCGTAGAGCTCCTCGAGCCCGCGAGCATCCCCGGCGTTCATGCGATCCACGCAGATGCGGTCGCGATCCGGATCGGTCATCGGCCTGCCCCAACCACGGGTCGTGCTTCCGATCCCATTACGGACCGGGGCGGCAGGTGGACGAGGGGCGTTTCGGACGTGGGCATGAGGGTGGTCGGTCGCAGAGGCCGGCCGGCCGCCGACCATAGAGGAGCGATCCCACTCCCACAAGGTCCATCGTGCGGCCGCGCCGCGCTCATCCGCAGAGCCGGGTGCTCCGTAGACGTGTCGGAAGACGAACGCCGTGGCCCCGGGCCAACCATCGACGATCGACCGGGGGCACGCCTGCCCAGCCGCCCGAGGACCCCATGGTCTTAGACCGGCCCCATCCGCCCTGCGCGGGAGAAAGGATCATCGCGATGAAACGTCTCTCTGCTCTCTGTACCCTGGCCGTGACGGTCGGGCTGCTGGCCGCCCCTCTGCAGCGGCCGGCCAGGGCTTCCAGCCACAGCGAGGCCCCCGGCACCGTGCGCGATCGCCTGGCCGACGATACCGACCTCTACGCCTGGGTGAGCCCCGATGCGCCCGACCGGGTCACGTTGGTGGGAAACTGGGTGCCCCTGCTCGAGCCCGCCAGCGGCCCCAACTTCTTCGCCTTCGACGAGGACGTCTCGTACTGGTTCAACATCGACAACGTCGGCGACGCGCGGGACCACATCCGCTATCGGTTCACCTTCCGCACGGAGCGGCGCACCGGCGCCACCTTCCTCTACAACACCGGGGTGGTGAACTCGCTCGACAGCCCGAGCCTGAACGTCCGGCAGTTCTACACCGTGACGCGCTACGACAACGGGGTGCCGACGGTGCTCGCCACCGATCTGCAGGTGGCTCCCGCCCACGTCGGCCCGGTCTCCATGCCCCACTACGCCGCGCTCGCGCAGGCGGCGGTGGTTCCACTCCCGGATGGCTCCAAGGTCTTCGTCGGACCGCGCGACGACCCGTTCTTCGTGGACCTCGGCGCGATCTTCGACCTGCTCACCATCCGCAAGGTGCCGGGCGACAAGGGCAAGGGCGTGGACGGCCTGGGCGGCTTCGACGTCATGACCATCGCGCTCCAGGTGCCGATGACGAAGCTCACGTCCGACGGCCAGGCACCCAACGCCAACAATTCGGTCCTCGGCATCTACACCACGGCCGAGCGTGCCGCCCAGCGGACGTTGAACGGCGACGGCACGGTCAGCACCAGCGGAGACCCGGTTCAGGTCTCGCGCCTCGGCATGCCGCTCGTGAACGAGGTGGTGATCGCGCTCAAGGACAAGGATCGCTTCAACGCCACCAAGCCGACCGGCGACGGCGCGTTCCTGAGCTATGTCACCGACCCGGAGCTGGCCCACCTGCTCACCCTGCTCTACGGCATCGCCACGCCGCCGGCGCCCCGCAACGATCTGGTGGCGGTGTTCCTGACCGGGATTCCGGGCTTGAACCAGCCGGCCAACCCCAACCGGGTGGCGTGCGAGATGCTGCGGCTCAACATGAACGTCGCCCCGACGGCCAACCCCGAGCGCCTCGGCCTGCTGGCCGGCGACGTCGCGGGATTCCCGAACGGTCGCCGGCTCGGCGACGACGTGGTGGACATCGCGGAGCGCGTGGTGGCGGGCGCGACGCCCTTCACGCCCCCGTTCGACGTCGCTCCCAACAACCGGCTGGGAGACGGGGTCGATGCCAATGACCGGCCCTTCCTGCCCTACTTCCCCTACCTGGCTCCGCCGCACGACCCGCTCGAGCACCGGCACCACGCCGAGCAGTCGGGCGACGCGGAGGAGAGTGGGCATGGGCGGCACGGTCGCGGCGGTCGCGGGCGGCGCGCCGACGCCGAGCGGGCCGAGGGTCTCGAGATGCGGCTCGGCAGCGCCAATCCGGGGCCGGCCGCCCGATTCGAGTTGTCGCTGCCGTCGGTGGCGCACGTAACGCTCAAGGTCTACGACCTGCAGGGTCGCGTGGTGCGCACCCTGCTCGACCAGGACGCCGCGCCCGGTCCGTTCGTCGCCACCTGGGACGGAATGAGCGACGCCGGTCTCCGCATGGCCGGTGGGATCTACTTCGCGCGTCTGAGCGCGGGCTCGCAGGTGATCGAGCGGAAGATCGTGTTGGAGTAAAGAGACCGCGAGAAACCGGCCATTCTGGGTTCGGCCCATTCCCTGGCGCGGCGAGGCGGTGGTAGGCTGCTCGCCGCGCCAGCCATTCCAGCTCCCCGGGGGCCCTACTCGATGCCGGCACCGATTCCGGTCGCGCTGTTCGCCTACGCGCGGCCCGCCCACCTGCGTGTCACGCTCGAATCGCTCGAGCGGAATCACGTGCCGCTGATCTACGCCTTCAGCGACGGACCGCGGACCTCGGCGCTGGCCGCCGCGGTGGCCGAGGTGCGCGCCCTGCTGCGATCGGTGCGCTGGTGCGAACTCATCCTGTGCGAGCGACCGACCAATCTCGGGCTCGGCACCTCGGTGGTCGACGGGGTCACCCGGGTGCTCGATCGGCATCCCGAGGTCATCGTCTTCGAGGACGATTTCCTCTGCGTGCCCGGGACCTACGAGTACTTGTGTGCCGCGCTGCAGCATTACCGCGACGATCCGCGGGTCATGAGCGTGAGCGCGTGGACTCATCCGCGGGTGACGCCCGGGGGACTCGCGCGCCAACCGTTCTTCTCGATGCGCTCCAACATCTGGGTATGGGGGACCTGGGCGCGCGCCTGGCACGGCATGGAACACAGCGCGCGCTGGTGGATGCGGGAGTGCCGCGCGCGCGGGATCGACGTGTATCGATACGGCGCCGATCTGCCGGTGCACGGAGAAATCGAGACCGACCGCAACACGTGGGGCGCCCGATTCATCTACCTCCACTTTCTCCGCAACGGGCTCTGCCTATGTCCGCCCCACAGCATGGCCGAGAACATCGGCTTCGACGCGGCGGCGACCAACACCTCGTACGATGCCGGCTGGTCGAACGGGACGCTCGAGCCCGCTCCGCCGATCCCCCTCCAATGGCCCGAGCCGGCCGAGCACCCGGAGATTGCCGGGCTGTGGCGGGCTGCCTGTGGAAGTCGGCCTCCCTTCTGGCGTCGCTGGACCGGCCGCACCCGTCGCTCGCTGGGGCGCGCGGCGCGGCGTGCCGGGTGGAATGCAGCCCGTGAACGCTGACTCGATGTCGGAACCGGAGTCGCACGCGCCGGCGGGCCGGAGCGCCCTGGGCACCTGGGCGCTCCGCATCCTGCCGAGCGGCGCCCGGGTTGCGCTGCGGGGCATGCGCGACGGCGCGGCGCGCAGGCATCTGAAACTCGCCTGGATGCGATGGCGAATCGACCTCGCGTCGCAACGCCCGAGGCGTGCCCGGTTCGAGGGCTACACGGTGCGGATCCGCGACGGCGCGAGCTTCTACATGGCCTACAAGGACATCTTCGTGCGGCGGATCTACCACTTCGAGTCGCCGCGTCCCGACCCGCGGGTGCTCGACTGCGGCAGCAACATCGGGATCTCGATTCTCTACTTCAAGCGCGTGTACCCGAGCGCGCGCGTGACCGCCTTCGAGGCGGATCCGGCGATCTTCGCCGAGCTCGAGGAGACCATGCGCGCCAACCGCCTGACCGATGTCCGCCTGGTTCACGCCGCCTTAGGCGCCACGCCCGGGATGGCGACCCTCTACTCGGACGAATCGGTGGGAAGCTTCGTCTCCGAGGCGGACGGCCCGCCGCCGCCGGGGTGGAGCCGGCACCAAGTCGCCCAGGTGCGTCTTTCCGATCACCTCGCCGAGCCGGTCGATTTTCTCAAGATGAACATCGAGGGGGCGGAGTGGGAGGTGCTGTCCGAGTGTGGCGAGCGGCTCCGACAGGTGCGCGAGATGGTGATCGAATATCATCACCTCCCGAGGTTGCCGCGCACGCTCCATCGCATCCTGGAGCTGCTCGACGGGTTGGGCTTCCAGTACCTGATCAACGATTTCGACGCCGAAACGAACGGCGGGGTCGTGCCTCCGTTCCACCTCGACCCGGAGAGCCGCTACTTCCTGCTGATCTATGCCCGCCGCGTGGCGTAGCCGGGCGCGCGCCGCGTTGCCCGAGCCCCTCCGACGATGGCTTTCCCTGCGCAAGCGCCGACTCGCCGCGGTCCCCCTGGGCGAGGACTGGGCCGGGCTCCGCCGCCTCGAGCCGGTGAGCCGCCAGTTCGGGATCGAGCGGGGCGATCCGATCGACCGCTTCTACATCGAGCGGTTCCTCGGTGAACACGCCCGGGACGTCAAGGGCCGCGTGCTCGAGATCGGCGACGACCTGTACACCAGACGCTTTGGCGGAAATCGGGTGGAGCAGAGCGACGTGCTCCACGCCGTGGCAGGGAATCCGCTGGCGACGCTGGTGGGCGATCTCGCCCGGCCCGAGGCGCTTCCGGCCGACTCCTTCGACTGCATCCTCTGCACCCAGACGCTGACGCACATCTTCGACCTGCGAGGCGCCGTACGGGGGCTTCATCGCATGCTGCGGCCCGGCGGAGTGGCTCTGGTGAGCGTGCCCGGCATCAGCCCGATCAGTCGCCACGACATGGAGCGGTGGGGGGACTTCTGGCGTTTCACGACGCTCTCCCTGCGCCGCCTCTTCACCGAAGCGTTTCCGGCGGACTCGGTGGCCGTGGAACCCCACGGCAACCTGCTGGCTTCGATCGCCTTCTTGCACGGGCTGGCCGCCCAGGACCTCCGCCGAGACGAGCTGGAGGCGCGCGACCCGGATTTCGAGCTACTGCTCACGCTGCGGGCGGTCAAGCCGCCGCGGAGTGCTCCATGAGCGGGGCCCTCGGCGCCGCGATGCGTGGTGCCCTGCGCCGCCTGAAGCGCCGGCTCGCGCGTCGCCCCCGGCGTGAAGGACCGCGCGCGCTGATCCTGCTCTACCATCGCGTCTGCGAGCTGCCGAGCGATCCGCAGCTCCTCGCCGTGACGCCGGGGCGCTTCGAGCAGCACCTCGAGGTGCTGCGGCAGCGTTTCCGGCCGATGGAGTTGGCCGAGCTCTGCGCCGGGTTGGCCCGCGGCGAGGTCCCCGACCGCGCCGTGGCGATCACTTTCGACGACGGCTACGCCGACAACCTCACGCACGCGCGGCCCGCCCTCGAGCGGCACGGCGTGCCGGCCACCGTCTACGTCGCCGCCGGCTGGACCGGCACCACCCGCGAGCCGTGGTGGGACGAGCTCGAGGCGCTGCTGCTCTCGCCGGGGCCGCTGCCCGAGACGCTTCGACTTTCGATCGGAGGGCAGCCGCGGATCTGGCACCTCAAAGGCGCGACGCGATGGGAGGATCACTCGGCCCTCCGCCATCAGGCGTGGAACGTGACGCGGTGGTTCGATCCTTCCGCGCGCCATCGGATCTACCGCGAGCTGCATCCCCTGCTGCGGCGGCTCGCGCCCGAGCGGCGAGATGGGATCCTGTCCGAGCTATGGAGCTGGTCGGGTCGGGACCGCCTGGGGCGCCCGAGCCATCGGATGCTCACGGCCGAAGAGCTCAAGGCGCTGGCGCGGGACGACTTGGTCGAGATCGGGGCCCACACGGTGGATCATCCGGTGCTCGCCGCGCTCCCCCTGGAGCGGCAACGCCGGGAGATCGAGGGGAGCAAGGCGATGCTCGAGAAGATCCTCGGCCGCGGTGTCTCAACCTTCTCGTATCCCTTCGGCGCCGCCGACGATTTCGGACCCGAGACGGTGAGCGCCGTGCGCGCCGCCGGATTCACGAACGCCTGCGCCAACATTCCGGGCCTGGTGCGACGGGACGCCGACGCCCATCGTCTGCCGCGGGAGATCGTGCGTGACTGGGAGGGCGGAGTCTTCACGGCGCGGCTCGAGCGTTGGTTTCGTGATGGCTGAGGGCCGACTCCGCATCCTGCAGGTGGGCACGGCAGACTTGGGCGGCGGCGCCGAGAGCGTGGCCTGGGCTCTGTTCCAGGCCTACCGTCGCCTGGGCCACGGATCCTGGCTCGCGGTGGGGTGGAAACACTCCGAGGAGCCCGGGGTGTCGGCGATCCCGAACCGCGAGCGCCGGCGATCGGGCTGGGCGTGGGCGAGCCGGACGCTCGGGCAGTCGTTGGGGCCCCTGGCGCCGCATTGGCGGGCCGCGGCCCGGGCGCGGCACGTGCTCGAGCGGATCGCCGAGCCGCGGCAGCTTGGCGATTGGCTCAGGGGCCGCGAGGATTTCCACTTCCCCGGTACCCAGGTGGTGCTCGATCTACCTCCGGAACGTCCCGACATTCTGCACGCCCACAACCTCCACGGCCGCTACTTCGATCTGCGGGCGCTGCCCTGGCTCGGGGATCAGGTGCCGATCGTCCTCACGCTGCACGACATGTGGTCGTTCACCGGCCACTGCGCCCATTCGTTCGGCTGCGAGCGCTGGCGCCAGGGCTGCGGCCACTGCCCGGACCTCACGATCTATCCCGCGATTCGCCGGGACGCGACCGCGGAGAATTGGATCCGCAAGCGCGACATCTACGCGCGCTCGCGCCTTCGGGTCGCCACTCCCTCGCGCTGGCTGCTGGAGAAGGTGAAGGATTCGATGCTGGCGCCCGCCATCGTCGAAGCCCGCGTGATCCCGAACGGTGTCGATCTCGAGGTCTTTCGGCCCGGCGATCGGGCGGCGACACGCCGTGCGCTCGGGCTGCCCGCCGAGGCGGCGGTGGTCCTTTCGGTGGCGTTCGAGCTGAGCGTCAATCCCTGGAAGGATTACGCCACGCTGCGCCGCGCGGTGGCGCTGCTCGCCGGGCGTTTGAAGGGGCGATCTCTGTGCTTCGTCAACCTCGGCGACCCGAGGCCGGCGGAGACGATTCCGGGTGTCGAGGTGCGCTTCGTGCCGCCGCGGCGGGATCCGGCCGAGGTCGCGCGCTATTTCCAGGCCGCCGATCTCTATCTGCACGCGGCGCGGGCCGAGACCTTCCCGAACACGGTGATCGAAGCGCTGGCGTGTGGAACGCCGGTCGTCGCCACGGCGGTGGGGGGCGTGGTCGAGCAGGTTGAGGGGTGGGCCGATGGCGGAGGAGAGCCGGAGCGCAACGTCCACGGATCGAGCGAGGCGACCGGAGTGCTGGTCGCCCCCGGCGACGCCGAGGCCATGGCCGAGGCGGCGTTTCGCCTGCTCGATCGGCGCGACTGCATCCAGCAGCTCGGCGCCAACGCCGCCTGGGAAGCGCGCCGGCGCTTCGATCTCGCCGCCCAGGTACAGACCTACCTCGCCTGGTACGCCGAGATCCTCGCGCCGGCATCCGCAGCCCGTGCGGGTTTGTGAGCGCAGCCGGACTGGCGCCGGGCACTCCCCGGTTCCGACCATTCCCGGACCCGGCGATGGAATGCTACGTTCTTTGCCAGGCGGGCATTGCCCACTCGCGGAGACCCCTTCCATGTCCAGACCGGATCCGGTCGCGTCATTTGCCTATGCCCGGCACGGCTACCCGAACGTCAAGCTCGATCCCCTCGAGTGGGATCACGTGCCACTGATCTACGCGTTGGGAGACGTGGGATGGCACGGAGAGATCCTGGTGCAGCCGCGCTGATGACCGCCCCAGAGCGGATCGAGCCCGACGCGGCCACTGAGAAACAGTGGGCGCGCACGCGAAGATGGATCGAACGGCTTCGGCGACAACTGCGCGCCCTGATTCCCGGCCAGGAACGCTTGATCGAACTCTCCTCGACCACCGGCTGGGCGTTCATGGATCGAATCCTTCGCATGGCTGCAAACACCGTTTTTGCGATTCTCCTCGCGCGCTGGTACGGCCCCCACGAATACGGTCGGCTGATTTACGCCGTCGCGCTGGTCGGTTTGTTCTCAGGCCTCTCGAGCATGGGGCTCGAGCCCCTCATCCTGCGAGATCTCGTCCAGTATCCCGAGCGTGCGTCATTACTAAAGGGCACTGGGTTCGCGCTCAAGCTCATCGGTGCGGCTGCCGCCGCCCTGGCGGCGGTCGGAACCCTGGTTATGCTGCCGCACGGGGACCAAGGGGTCCTTGTCCTGGTCGCCCTGACCGCGGCCGGGGTGTTGTTTCAATCGTTCGACGTGATCGATTTGTGGTTCCAGGCCCGGCTCCAGTATCGGCGTTCCGTGTTCGCCCGGCTGCCCGCGTTCGCACTGGCCATGGCGCTGAAGTTCGGCCTCCTCGTGGCGCGAGTGCCGCTGTGGGCCATCGCCCTTGCGTCCACCTTCGAGTTGGCCCTGGCGGCCTCGGCATTGCTCCTCGGCTACCGTCGAGCCGGCGGGCGGGTCGTCTCCTGGAAGGCCAGTCGTTCCACGGCTCTCGCTCTCCTCGCCACCGGGTGGCCGCTCGGCGTCTCGAGTCTGATGATGCTCGTGTATATGCGCATCGACCAGGTGATGATCGCGAATATGCTGGATCACACCCAGACCGGTCTCTACTCGGTCGCGGTGAAACTCTCCGAGGTCTGGTACTTGATCCCGACCACACTCGTTCCGTTGATCTTTCCGCTGATCGTCGCGGCGAGGGCTACCGACCCCGATCTGTACTACCGACGTCTCCAGAAGCTCTACATCTACGTGACGTGGATGGCGCTCGCGGTGGCTGTCGTGGTGTCCTTAACGTCTTCCTGGTTGGTGGATGCACTGTACGGTCGCGTTTATCATGATGCCGCTCGCGTGCTGTCCGTCAACATATGGGCTGCCGTCTTTGGTTCTCAAGGTGTGGCGCGGGGCTATTGGCTGGTAGCGGAGAACCTGCAGCGCTTTTCGGTGTGGTACGTGGCGGTAGGTGCGGCGGCGAACATCCTGCTCAACCTCATCTTGATCGGGCCGCTCGGGATCCTGGGCGCGGCATGTGCGACGCTCGTGTCTCAGGCGCTTGTGGCGGTGATCGTCCCGCTCTTCATTCGGGAAACCCGTCGGTCGGCGACGATGCTGATGAAGGCGTTCTTCCTTCGCTTCTAGAAGATGACTGAGACCTACGCGACGGATTGGCTGGCGACACGCACCTTCTTCTACAACACCCGTACCGGAACGGTCGCCACTCACATTCACGAAGTGATCGACTACCGCAATCTGGAGTTCGATCCTGACGGCCTCAACGACTATCTAGATCTCGGCTACTCGGTGTTCGGGCAGACTCCGGTGCGAGACGTGAAGTTCCTGCTCCCGTGCAGCGAACTCGTCAGAGATGCTCGCGGAAGGTGGGAGGTTCGCCGGACGGACGATCCGATCACCGAGTGGATCGGCCGCGACACCACCGAGGAGGAGGTCCTCGAATGGTTGGGCACCTCAGTGAGGAGCTGGGAGGCCACTGGTCCAGGTGAGGTGATTCTCCCACTGAGTGGGGGGCTCGACACGCGGCTGCTCGCCCTCATGCTGTCCGAGCCCTCGCGGGTCCAGGCGTTCACGTACGGGATCTCGGACGATCAGGGGGCGTCCTTCGAGACGGTGCGCGCCCGGTTCGTGGCCCGGCGCTTGGGAATGTCCTGGGAGCGCATCGAATTGGGACGATTTCACGAATATCTGGACCATTGGGATGACGTGTACGGCGTGGCGACCCATGCCCACGGGATGTATCTGATGGAGTTCTTCGACCAGATCCGATCTCGTCTCGGGCCCGGACGGCGACTGCTCAGCGGTATCGTTGGCGATGCCTGGGCCGGAAGCATCGCCCCGATCCCCGTAAGCGGCCCGGACGACCTATGGAGGCTTGGGTACACGCACGGCTTGCGGGGCGCATCCAGCCAATCTCGATTGCGCGGGAAGGGACAGGTCCGCGAGCGTTTCTGGCACGAGCATCGGGATGCCCTGATAGCGACGGCACCCTTGCAGACGGTATGGGTAATCCGATTGAAGATGATCGTGCTCTCGTGTCTGTTACGACTACCGAAGCACTACGGGTTTACTCCCTGGTCGCCGTTCCTGATTCCAAAGATCGCCCTGGGCATGCTGACCCTGCCTCGAGAGCGGAGGAGAAAGCGAATCTGGCAGAAGGAGTTCTTCCGTCGCCAGGGGCTCGACCTCGAGCGGGAGCACCTGAAGTGCGACGTCAGCAATACGCTGAACGCTCAGGGACTCCGTCGCGTGCCGCCCCCGCCCCTCGACGCGAGTTTGCTCGCTGAGGTCGTACGGCCAGAATACGTGAACTGGATCAACCGCACGATGTTTCGCCGTGGCGCGACGCGTGACCGGCTCATGAGGATCGGATACCACGCATTCTGTTCCGCCGCCAGCCTGCTGCGGCAGCGACCGCTGTGGCTCCCGCCACCACAGGAATGGCAGGCCGCCTATGCGGCGTATCTCACGCTCCGGCCGATCGAGCGTCTACTCGAGAGAAGGAACGCCTCGTGACGGAATGGCGAGCGTTCTTTGCGGGCGATGTCTTTCTCGGGGGGAATCCGGAGGCGGCATGGGTGTCTGACGAGCTCGTACACCTGATGCGCGCGCACGACATCGTCTCGTGTAATTTCGAGGCCCCGATTGTCGTCCCGGGCATGAATCCTTGTGGCAAGGTCGGCTCCTGGCTCGCCCACCCCCCCGAAGCTGCACAGCGCGTGCTCGAGACCGGATTCAACGTCGTCCACCTCGCGAACAACCACCTCTGCGACTATGACGAGCCAGGCGTCGCAGCCACGTTGTCGGCCTTCAAGGGGGTTACGGTTCTCGGCGCTGGTCTTGATTTCGGCTCGACGTATGCGTTGATTGTGAAGGCCGTGAAGGGCGTCAGGGTCGGGCTTCTCGGCTATGGCGAGGCCGAATTCGGGGCCTGGATAGAGCGGAACGGGATTGGCGCCGGCTACGCATGGATCAACAACGTCGAGGTCGACCGCACCGTGGGGCAGGCAAAACAAGCGGTGGACGTTCTCCTAGTCCAGGTTCACGCTGGGGTCGAGGAGGTGGACCTGCCACTTCCCGAGTGGCGGCAGCGCTACCACCGACTGATCGAGCTCGGCGCGGACGCCGTCATTGCGCATCACCCTCATGTACCCCAGGGTTGGGAGATTATGGACGGAAGGCCCGTATTTTATAGCCTAGGCAACTTCCGCTTCGTGGGCGAAAGCGCCTCGCCGCAGTGGAACAACGGTTACGCCGTCTCTCTTACGTTTCGGGGAGCGGCATTTTCGGGATTCGAGGTGGTCCCGTTGGAGAACACAACGCGTGGCGTGGCGCTCAACCATGACCCGGAATACCGGCAGTACCTCCAGCGATTGTGTAGATCCCTCGAGGAGCCGGAATATGGCCGCCGGATTGATTCACAGGCGCTCGAGCTCTGGTCGAAGCGCTACTGGCGATTCTATCGCACCGCGGTGCTGGGTCTGGCATGGGAGCGTATGCGGGCCTGGGTGCCGGGTGCCTTCGGTCGTCGCAAGTCAACGGGTGGATTGCTCCTCCTGCACAATCTCCAGAGCGAGTCCCATCTCTGGACCGCACAGCGCGCGCTCAGGATTCTAACCTCCCGAAGGATGTACGCTTGAGCCGGCGCCTGCGGACCTGTGCCTTCCAGTATCGCAAGCTTCCGGCAGGAGAGTCGGCACGACACCGTCTCCGGGTCTGAGGGCCGAGCATGAGCGTTTCGGGATCGTCCCCGTCGTTCCCCACGATCAGCGTGATCACGGTGTGCCGGAACGCGCTGCCCGCGCTGCGCGCGACCGCCGAGAGCGTGCTCGGCCAGGGCTATCCCGCGCTCGAATACTGGGTGATCGACGGGGCATCGACCGACGGCACGGCGAGGTTCCTCGAAGAGCTGGCGGACCGCGGGGTGCGCGTGCGGAGCGAGCCCGACCGCGGCATCTCGGACGCGATGAACAAGGGGCTGCGGCTCGCTACCGGTGAGCTGGTCGCCCACCTCCACGCCGGCGATCGCTACGCGCCCGGAGCGCTCGCAGCCGTGGCCCGCCACTGGGCCCGCGATCCCGCGGCCGACGTGTTCTGCGCCCATCTCCTCAAACGCGAGGAGCGAGGCGAGGTCGTCTACCGTTGCGAGCCAGGGAAGCTGACGCGGGACATGACGGTCAACCATCCGGGGACCTGGACCCGGCGCGCGGTGTTCGATCGCCTCGGGGGCTTCGAGGAGTCCCTGCGCTGCGCGATGGACTACGACTTCTTCCTCCGCGCCGCGCGCGCCGGTTGCCGCTTCCACGTGATCCCCGAAGCCTTGGCGCTCATGGAGGGTGGCGGCCAGTCGGAGCGCTCGCGGTGGGACACGCTGCGGGAGACCCACGCGATCCGGCGGCGCCACCTCGACGCCGGCTGGGAGCGATCGGGGGCCTATCTTCTCTACCTGTGGGCTCGCGGCGGGTTACGGCGGACGCTGCAGGGCTTGGGGCTCGGGGCCGCGGTCGCCTGGTACCGGCGCCGGTTCGCGCTGGTGCGAAAGGGGTGAAGCAGGCCCGTCTGGGGGTTCGCGGTGGCTGCGGATACTGCGAGCCGCCCATGGCCGGGGCTGGCCGAGTGGCGACGACGGGTGCGGGCGTGGCGCTCTGCAGCGTGCGACCGGGTTCATGGTCTACGAAGTAGACCGGGCACATGCATGACACGCGCTCGGACGCCCAGTCGGTCCTGGCCCAGGACATCCCGCGACCTTCCCTTCGGTCCCCGGTGATGCCCGCCAACTGTGATCCGTGCTTTCCGGTCCGATCTGCTTCCCGTGTGCCCGGCCCGGACCCAACGAAATCCCTTGACGACCACGCGCGCGAATACCATCCGCGCCTCGCCATCATCCGCGGAAGGCACTTGCACGCGCGCAAGAATGCCCTTGCACGCAATGAGTATCACTCGGCCGCGACGAAGATCAGGATGCGCTGATGGACGCATTCTGCGGCGTTCTCCGTGCGCCGGAAATGCGGGTGATAGGAAATACGCAGACCCCGCCCCCGCGGAGTCACACCCGTGAGCACCTATTCCCTGTCCCGTCTGTCCGACAACACCCTGCTGCACAATCTGACGTCTCTCGTAGCCCAGAATCGCACCACCACCGCCGCCCTGCTGGCCCATCTCGCCGAGGTCGATGGCCGCAAGCTCTACCTGCCGGCCGCCTATCCGTCGATGTACGCGTACTGTGTGGGGGAGCTGCGGATGTCCGAAGACTCCGTCTGCAACCGTATCCGGGCGGGCGGCGCGGGCCACGGCCGAGGCTCTGCGACAGAAAGCTGCCGCGCAGGCCGCGGCCGAGACGCGGCGCAGGGCAGCTCAGGCTCGGGCGAAGGCGGCCGCCGAGGAAGTCGTCCAGCCGCTCCGCACGATCGGCTTCCGCGCCGACGAGGCCCGTCGCGCCGCCGCGCTCTGCGAGACCATCCCCGAGGCTTCGCTCGAGGACCGCCTTACGCCGAGCGCTCTCGTACTTCCATCCACGACCCCGGACGGTTGCGCATGCCGCGACCGGCCCGGGAATCGCGCCGTGACCGCCGGTCTCCAGACGGTCGAGCCCTTTGGCGTGGAAGAACGAGACTAGGCGGCGACCTGTCGGCCCGCCGAGGACGGATCTGCTCGTTCGATTGTCAACGCGTCTCACCAGGACCGGCTAGCCCCGTCCCATCTGGCGCAGGTACTCGCGGTCCCAGGCCGCCGGGATGCTCTCGCGGGCCGAGTAGGGCCCGGGCACGTAGCGGCGCGAGGCCACGCCGAGCTGGCCGCGCTCGATGATGTCCCAATCCTGCCGGTTGGTCAGGTCCCAGAACTCGACCGCGTCGCGGATGTCGGCGGCGCGATCCTCGAGCGTGCCGGGATGGAAGAGCCACTCCGAGTCGATCCGGGTGTGATCGGGTGCCAGCGGGCGGACCAGGTAGTAATTGACGTAGTCGGGATGCAGGCTCAGCAGCAGGTTGGGCATCAGCGAATAGTAGAAGGCGCGGTGCCGATCGTCCTCGGGAAGCTCGGCGTTCACGAGCCGCCCGCACGAGCGCCCGCTCATGGTCGCGCTCTCGTTCGGCGCCTTGATCTCCATGTAGCCGCCGAGGAACGGCCCCTCGGTCAGGTCGTTGGCGCCGCTCTGATAGGGGAGCACGGTGGCGAGCTTGGGATGGATGGTCGGGCAATGCAGGCATTCCGAGTAGTTCTGGAACACCAGCTTCCAGTTGGCGCGCACGTCGTAGGTCACCCGATGCCCGATCCGAAGCCCCGACAGCCCGAAGCGCTCGAGGCGTCCTACCATGGGGCTCCAGGCCCGCGGGAAGGGCTCGGGCTCCTCAGCCAGGTTCACGAACACGAAGCCCTCCCATTCCGTGATCGCCGCGGCGTGCAGCGAGTAGTCCGCTTTGTCGAAGCCCTCCACCTCCTGCATGTGAGGCGCTCCGATCAGGCGACCATCGGTACCGTAGGTCCAGGCGTGATAGGGGCACTGGATGGTCTCCGGGAAGCGACCCGACTCCTCGCGGCAGATCCGCGTGCCGCGGTGGCGGCAGACGTTGAAGAAGGCGTGGAGCACGCGCTGGCGGTCCCGCACTACGATGATCAACTCGTCGGCGACGGTGGCCACCAAGTAGTCGCCCGACTCCCCGAGCCGCGAGGAACGGCCGACGCAGTTCCAGGACCGCGCATGGATGCGCTCCTGCTCCTCCGCCAGGATCTCGGCGGACACATAGTATTCCCCGGGCAACGTTCGAGACCCCTGGACGTAACTGGTCGAAGTGCGCTGGAAGCTCGTCATGCGGCCGCTCCTATCGTCGCCCCCGGTCGCCGAGCAGGCGCCGCGCGGCGAGCCATCCGGATCCGCCGAGGATGCCGGGCCCGGGGTGCGTTCCGGCGCCGCCCAGATAGAGGCCGTCGATCGGCATGGCGTGGCGTCCCCAGCCGGGCACCGGGCGCATGAAGAGGATCTGATCGAGCGCCATCTCGCCGTGGGTCGGAGCCCCTTCGGTCAAGGCGAAGCGCTCCTCGAGGTCCCGCGGACTCCAGGCGACCTGGTGGAGCACCCGCGTCGAGAAGCAGGGGATCACCTCGGCGATCGCACGCGTCACCGCCGCGGCCAGCCGCTCGCGCAGCCCATCGTCCCACACCGCTCCGTCCCGCAGTCGATAGGGCGCGTACTGGACCCGCGCCACGAGGACGTGCTTGCCCTCGGGCGCCAATCCGGGCGCGAGCAAGGTCGGCACCGTGAGCTCGACGTGAGGGCGCTCCGGGACATTCCCATACTTGGCGGCGTCGGCGGCCCGCTCGAGCGAATCGAGGCTCGGGGAGAGCGAGACCACGCCGCTCAGGGCCTCAGGGGAGGCGAGCCCCGGCAGCTCTGGGAGGCCGTCGATCCCGTAGACCACAAAGGCGGTGCAGCCGCGGAAGCGGATCATGCGCACGGCGTGGAGGAACTCCGGATCGAGCCACACCGGGTCCACCCAGCCGAGCAGCGTGCGCCGCGGATCGGCGGTCGAGAGCACGCGCCGCGCGGCGATTTCCTCGCCGCTCGCGAGCACGACGCCATGGACGGCGTCGTCGCGCACCTCGATCCGCACCACCTCGGCGCCGGTGCGGATCGAGACCCGGGAGCGCCGCGCCGCCGCCTCCACGGCGCGAAGGAAGGTGTCGGGGCCATCACGCCACGGGGGTCGGCCACGCATCACGCCGGCGTTCGCTCCGACCAGGTAGTGCAGCAAGACGAACCCGGTGGCTCCGGACCTTGGGCCCTGCCGGTGGTTCATGACGCCCGTCGGGGCCACCGCGGCCTTGACCGAATCGCTCTCGAAGGTGTCGTCGAGCAGCTCCCAGACCGACATGGGCAGGATCCGCAGCAGCTCGATCGAGTCCGCACGCCCGAGCCCCCTCAGCCGGCGCAGCAGCCCGAGCATGGGCAGCCACTCGCCGGGAGGCAGGTCGACGTCCGGAGCCGGCATGCCGTAGAGCACCTCGAGGAAGCCGGCGAGCCTCGCGAGCCGGGCTGTGAAGTCCGGCCAGCGCGCCGCGTCGGCGCCCGAGATCCCGTGGATTGTCTGCGCGGCACGGGCCGGGTCGCCCCACAGCGTGAGGAACGCACCCTTCCCCATGGCGACCGAGACCGGGGCGTCGAGCGAGCGTCGCTCGAGCGTGGCGAGCCCCAGCGAGCGCGCCACCGCCGGCGGCAGCCAGCCGGGGTCGATCGAGAACGGGGCCGCCCGGAACCCCGGGGCGAACTCGACCGACCGCCCGAGGCCGCCCACCGCGTTCTCACGCTCGAGCACCAGGACCCGGAGGCCCGCCTGGCCGAGGGCCGCGGCCGCCACCAGGCCATTGGTTCCGGCGCCGATCACCACCACGTCGAAGGGCTGGCTCATGGCCGGCCGTCCTTCAAGATCTCGAGCGCCGCCAAGCGTCCCGAGCCACCCATGATCCCGCCGCCCGGATGGGTTCCGGCTCCGCACTGCCAGTAGCCGCGGATCGGCGTCCGGTAATTGGCCCACTCCGGGACCGGCCGCAGGAAGAACAGCTGCTGGAGCGCCAGCTCGCCCTGGAAAATGTTGCCCTCCGAGAGCCCGGTGATGCGCTCGATATCGGCGGGGGTGAGGACCTGGCGGTGCAGGATCAGCGACTCGATGTTGGGGGCGTAGCGGCTGAGGGTCCTGATCACCGCGTCGCCGAAGGCGTCGCGCTTCTCGTCGGACCAGCCGCCGTTTAAATGGTAGGGGGCGTACTGGACGAAGATGCTCATCACGTGCTTACCGGGGGGCGCCATCCCCGGATCGATCATCGACGGGATGACGATGTCCATGTAGGGGTGCCGGGAGAACTCGCCGTACTTGGCGTCGTCGTAGGCGCGCTCGAGGTACTCGAGGCTCGGGCTGATCGAGATGGCGCCGCGCAGATGCGGCCCTCGTCCGGGCAGGCAGGTGAAGTCGGGAAGGCCGTCCAGGGCGAGGTTCACCTTGCCCGATGAGCCGCGGAACTTGTAGCGACGGACCCCGTCCACCAGCTCGTGGGGGAGCTGGGAGGGATCGAGCAACTGGGTGAAGGTGCGGCGCGGATCGAGCCCCGACACGACGAGCGGGGCTTCGATCTCCTCGCCGCCGGTGAGCACCACCCCGGTGGCGCGCCCGTTGTGCACCCGCACGCGCTCGACCCCGGCCCCGGTTCGGATCTCGGCGCCGAAGCCCCGCGCCGCGCCGGCGATGCTGTCGCTGATCGCCCCGGTACCGCCCTTCTGGAAGCCCCAGGCGCGAAACGCCCCGTCGATCTCGCCCACGTAATGGTGGAGCAGCACGTACGCCGAGCCCGGCGAGCGGGGCCCCAGGAAGGTGCCGATGATCCCGCTTGCCGACTTGGTGGCCTTGAGCGCGTCGAACTCGAACCACTCGTCCAGGTAGTCGGCGCTGCTCATGGTCATGAGCTTGTGGAGCGCATGGAATCGCTCGGCGCCGAGGCTGCGGAAGTGGTTGCCGAGCCGGAGCAGGCCCCGCAGGTCCGAAGGGGCGAGCGAAGCGGGGTCGGGCGGGACCATACCCAAGATCGGCTTCACCGCCATCGCCATGTGGTGCATGAGCCGGCCGAACAGCACCGCGGCGTCGGCGTCGTGCGGCGAATGGCGGCACAGCTCCCGTCGGGTCTCGTCGGGGTCGGCCCAGGACGCCAGGTAGTCGCCGTTGTCGAGCGGCGTCACGGTGCTCTCGAGCGGCAGGATCTGGAGGCCATGCCGCGGCAGGTCGAGCTCGCGGATGATCTCGGGCCTCAGCAGGCTCACCACGTACGAGAACACCGAGAACTTGAAGCCCGGGAACACCTCCTCGGTGACCGCCGCGCCGCCCAACACTGGACGCCGCTCGAGCACCAGCACCTTGCGCTTGGCCCGCGCGAGATAGGCCGCCGCGACCAGCCCATTGTGGCCCCCGCCGACGACGATGGTGTCGTAGCGCGCGCTCACGCCTTCTTCCTCTCGGGATCGAAGAACGGGAGCTTCCGCACCAAGGCGTCGGCGCGCTTGCGCCGGTGCTCGACCGTGACCTCGATCTGGACGTCCATGCCGGGCTCGAAGTGCGGGGCTCGCAGGTGGGCGAGCGCCAGCGGCTTCTTGAGCAGGGGAGACCAGCAGCCGCTCGAGGCGTAGCCCACCTGGGCCCCGGCGTGGTAGACGGGGGCGCTGGTGCGCCAGGCGATGCTCGGGAGCTGGGGCGGCAGCCGATGCTCGGCGAACAGCTTCTCGAGCGATTCCCACCGCACCTCGATGCCGACGAACGCCCAGGCCGGCCCGCGCTTGCGCTCCGCGGCCAGCGCCCGTCTGCCGTTGAACGGGCCCTTGTCGGCACTGACCGTCCAGGCCAGATTGATCTCGAACGGCGAGGACTTCTGCTCCTCGATCAGCGCGTGATGGGCGGAGAAGTAGTCGACGTCCAGCATCACCAGGCCGGCCTCGATGCGTGCCACGTCGAGCGCCCAGACGCCGGCCGGCACGATGCCGAAAGGCGTGCCGCCGGCAATCAGCGCGTCCCACAGCTCCACGGCGCGCTCCGCCTCGACCCAGATCTCGTAGCCGAGATCCCCGGTGTAGCCGGTGCGCGAGATGGTGACCGGCAGGTCTCGGACCGTGGTGTGGACCAGCCGAAAGTACTTGAGCGCCACGAAATCGGCGGGCGAGACCCGCTGCAGCACGGCCCGCGCCAGCGGCCCCTGCAGCGACAGCGCGCCGATCCGCTCCGAGACGTCCTCGATGTCGACTCTCATCCCGACCGCGTTCATCCGCAGCCAGCGGAGCGACGAGTCGGCGCTCGTCAGGCGGTATCGCTGCTCGTCCAGCCGGCTGATCGTGCCGTCGTCGATCACCTTGCCGGCCGCGTCGCACCACGGCGTGTAGTAGACCTGCCCGACCTTGAGCTTGGCGACGTCCCGCGTCACCATGCGATCCAGCAGGCGAGCGGCGTCCGGTCCGGTGACGAGATACTTGTAGAGCGGGGAAACGTCAATCAGCGCGGCGGCGTTGCGGATCGCCGCGTACTCGCGATCCGGGTGCGGATCGTAGGCGCTCGCCATCTGATATCCGGCCCAGCGGCGCCAGGTTTGGGCGCGGACCAAGGGCGCGGTGCGGGAGTGGAAGGGCGAGGTCTTGAGCACCGGGGGAGTTTAGGGATCGAGGCCCGAGCCGGCAATGGGCGGTTGCAGCCCACGGTGGCCTCTGACGGGTGCAGGGCAGTGACCGCACCTGAGATCGGAGGTAGTCTCAGGGCCACGGGCGTGGCACCGAACCGCCCAGCGTTTCCGGATCGGAGGACTCGATGAACGTCAAGCACGCCTCGCAGGTTCCCGAGGAGCCGGTCGCAGCCGGCACCGGAACCACCCGCCAGATCCTGATCGGACCCGACCAGGGGCCTCATTTCGCGATGCGACGCTTCATCATGAAGCCGGGGGGAGGGATTCCGGCTCACTCCAACACGGTCGAGCACGAGCAGTACGTGTTGCGCGGTCGCGCACGGATCGGGATCGGCGATCAGGTCGTGAGCGTGAAAGAGGGCGACGTGGTCTTCATTTCCGCCGGCACCCCCCACTGGTACGAAGTCGAGGGCGACGAGACCTTCGAGTTCCTGTGCGTCGTCCCGAACCAGCCGGACCGCATGGAGATGGTGAAGGGGTAGCCATTATTGGGGCCATGGGTCAGGTCGACATCCTGCTCATTGGCTTCACGAAATCTGCCGCGTTTGGCATAGATGTTTTCGCCGCCGGGTTCGGCCGGTAGCCGGCCGGGCCCCGCGCGGAGCGCGCCGATCACCGAGGTATCCCGCGGCGCTTTACCTGCTGGGCAGGCAAGCGAGGTCGTTCGGCGAAGGGGAGCCGCGGTCGTCGACCCGTCTCGCCCGGGAGCCTCGAATGCGCGGCTTCAATCTCCCGACCCCTCCCGCTGCCGCAATTCCGGTTGCCAAGCCACGGGCGCTCCTCGATCATCGGGGCGCGGGGCACGAGGCACGCAGCGCCCCAACCGGCGCGATCGAGGTCGCTCCCAGAAGCACGAGGAGGTCGCCATGGTTCCAGTGCTGTCGTTGTGGATGCCGATTCTGCTGTCCGCGGTCCTGGTGTTCGTCGCCAGCTCCATCATCCATATGGTGCTCACCTATCATCGCGCCGACATCCGCAAGCTGCCAGCCCAGGACGAGGTCATGGAAGCCCTGCGCAAGTTCAGCCTGCCACCGGGCGACTACATGATGCCGTTCGCGGGCACCAGCCAGGAGATGAAGGCGGCCGATTTCGTCGAGAGGCGAAAGAAAGGACCGGTGGCCTTCATGACGGTCATGGCGAGCGGGGAGCCCGCCATGGGCGCGAGCCTCGCGCAGTGGTTCCTCTACTGCTTGGTGGTCGGCGTGTTCGCCGCCTACGTCGCCGGGCGCGCCCTGGGTCCGGGGGTCGAGTACCTCAAGGTGTTCCGCTTCGCCGGTGCCACGGCGTTCGTGGGCTACTCACTCGCCCTGGTCCAGAACTCGATCTGGATGAAGCGCGCCTGGGGGGCCACGCTGCGCTTGATGTTCGACGGCTTGTTGTACGGCCTGCTGACCGCGGGGGCGTTCGGCT
Source organism: Candidatus Eiseniibacteriota bacterium (assembly GCA_036505355.1). Taxonomy (GTDB): domain Bacteria; phylum Eisenbacteria; class RBG-16-71-46; order RBG-16-71-46; family RBG-16-71-46; genus WS-8. Next base: position 25,947 of record DASXTP010000133.1, read on the forward strand.
GGTTGTGGCCCAGGTAGAGGGGTCGCGGTCGATGACGGGATGAGCGGGAGCGGACTCAAGCGGCATCGGCTGGTGCAGGCGGCAGGTGTCGTCGCTCTGGCCGCGAGGGTCGTCGCACCGTTCCTGGGTGGCTTCGCAGCCCCGGCGGCGGCGCAGACCACGCTGCCGTCGGGCTTCGCCGACCAGTTGGTGAAGGACGGGCTCGACCTCCCGGTCGGGATGGCCTTCCTTCCCGACGGGCGGCTGCTGCTGGTCGAGCAGAAAAGCGCCAAGGTCCGCCTGCTGGTACCACCGGGCCTCTACTGTGCTCGGCTGTGGGTGGACAGGGCCGTGCTCGAGAGACGAGAGCCGCTCATGCGATGAGCGCACGCCGCACAGGCATCAGCGGCCATCGACGCGCTTGGCCGGCGGCGTCCGTCGCATCTCCACTTCGGCGATGTCCTGGGCCGCGTAGTAGGCGACCACCTGCTCCTTGAGCCCGGAGCGGGTGTAGACGTCGGCGCGAGGATCGAGGATGAGCCCGACGATCGCCTCGGCGACCTCCTCCACCGGCTGGGCGTGCGGCAGGGTGAGCGAATCGGGGCCGCCGCCGAGCGCGTGGACGCCGAACTCGGTCGCCACCACGGACGGCAAGACGGTGGAGACGTGGATCTCCGGGTATTCGGCCCGCAGCTCCATGCGCAGGCTGGCGGTGAGGGCGTTGAGCGCGTGCTTCGCCGCCCCGTACGCCGAGCGGCTCGGGACCACGGGGACGCGGCCCAGCATCGACGACACGTTGATGAGGTGCCCGCGCCCCTGCGCCTTGAAGTGAGGCAGCACCACCTGCATGCCATAGAGCGCCGATTTCACGTTGACCCGCATCATCTCGTCGAAATCGTCGTCGCTCAGCTCCGAGGTGGGGCGGGTGATGCCTCGTCCGGCATTGTTGACCCAGACATCCAGGCGACCCAGCGCCAGGGCCGCATCGAGCAGGCGCTGGACCTCATGACGATGCGTGACGTCGGCGACGACCGCCAGCGCCTGGGGCCCGCAGCGCTCGGCCACCTCGCGCAACTTCTGTTCGCGACGCGCCGCGAGCACCGGCCGGCCTCCGAGGGCGGCAATCCGCTGGGCGAGGGCCGCCCCAATGCCGCCGCTGGCGCCGGTGATGACGACGACTTTGTCTTGCATGGGGTGCCCGGAGGGAACTACACCACCCGATAGATCTCGCGGCCGCCCGATATCCACAGGTCGGTGTAGCCCTTGAAGCGATCGCGAATCTCCTTCCGCTCGCCGTACTCCTTCATGATCCTCTCGAACTCCGCCAGCTCGCTCACTTCGGTCTCGATCACGACGGTGTTGAAGGCCGCGACCGCGTCGGTCATTACGCGCGTCTTCGAGCCGAACAGGCTGGGCGCGGCCTCCTTGAAGAGCTGCGCGAGCTTCGAGGCCATGCCGGGTTTGGCGACGAACGATTCACGGATGATGTACATGGGCGTCCACTCCTCTTCCTTCGGGATTCCGATCATCTCGGCCTGCAGCAACGCTTGTACTTCCTGGTGCTGCCGGACTGACAGGGACCTTCGTGCCGAGGAGGACGATAGGACCGTGGCGGATCGGGTGCAATGGAATCGGCGCACGGGCCCCCGCCCGAATGGACAGATCGCGCGCTGCGGTGTATATACATCACCATGGTCCGGACCCAACTGTTCCTCGACGAGGACCTCCACGCGCGGCTGCGCGCCCTGGCGCGCAGGCAGGGGCGCACGGTGTCCGCCCTCGTGCGCGACGCGCTCGCGCGCGCCTTCGGGGGTGGGACACAAGACGAGCGAGCACGCACACTCGAGGGGATCTTTGGACTATGGCGAGACCGAAAGGACCTCGGCAGCACGGACGCGTACGTGAGACGCCTGCGGCGCGGCACGCGCCGGCGGCGGGCGCTTCAACGCTGAATGGAGTGTTGCTCGATTCGGACGTCGTGATCGAGATCCTCCGCGGCCATCCCGGCGTCAGAGCGATCGCCGACGGATTGGAAGCGTCCGGAACGCCCACGTTCTGCACGGCGATCTCGTGGGCGGAGGTCTATGAAGGACTGCGGCCCGGGGAAGAACCGAGCACGGATGCGTTCTTCGAGGCCCGTGGCGAGGTGGTGCTCGACGCTCGGGCCGGTCGGCACGCCGGTAAGTACCTCGCCCGCTACGCCCGCTCCCACGGTTTGGAGGTCCCCGACGCTCTCGTTGCCGCGGCGGCCGCGACCACTGGGCTTCGCCTATGGACGCTCAACCGGCGCCACTACCCAATGAAGGACGTCCGCGTCTTCGACGTCGGTTCAGCCTCCTGACCGGGCCTGACCTGCGCGGGGCCGGCCCGCGTCCCCCTGATCCGACCGGCCCGAGAGGTGGCGCGGTTCCCGGCGTGTCCGCCCTACCCCCCCTCGGCCGGGGCGAAGAACGAGACGCCACGGACGTTCTCGTCCACGGTCAGTGGCCGTTGGATGGCGGGGAAGGCGCGCGCGCGGCAGTCCATGCGCTCGCACAGGCGGCAGGTGGTGCCGACGGGTACGGCGCCGGCGGGGTTCGACAGGTCCACGCCGTCGGCGTAGACCAGCTCACGCGCCCGCTCGATCTCGCAGCCCAGCTCGATCGAGCACAGGACCTCGGGCGCATGGTAGCCGCCGTGATGCTTGCGGATGGTGCGCGCCATCGAGAAGAACGTGGCGCCCTCCGGCAACCGCGAGACCTGGACGCGTAGCACGTTGGGCTGCTGAAAGGCAGCGTGGACGTTCCACAGCGGACACAGCCCGCCGAACCGGGGGAGCTGCACGGCGTTGGCGCTGAACTTCTTCGAGATGTTGCCGGCCCGATCGGTACGGACCATGAAGAACGGCAGGCCCTCGGCGCCCTCGCGCTGGAGGGTGCACAAGCGATGGCACACCTGCTCGAAGTTGGCGCGGAAGCGATGCTGCAGGAGGTCCAGATCGTAGCGCTCTTCCTCGGCGGCCCTCAGGAACTCGGTGTAGGGCATGAGCACGGCCGCCGCGAAGTAGTTGGCCAGCGTGACGCGGCCGAGGACGCGCGATTCATCCGAGGTCAGCGCCGGATCCCGCACCAGGGGATCCATGGCCGCCGAGCATTCCAACAGCCCGATCTGGTAGGCGAGCTGGAAGTTACGTGAGCCCCGTCGCAGCACTTCGGAGAGCAGCAGCGTCCGGCGTTCCGGCTGGTAGCGCCGAACCGTGCCGGGCATCTGACCGATCTTGAGGATTCGAACCGCGACGTGGTGCCGGTTCTCGAGGTAGCGGCACAGCGCGCGGAACAGATCGTCGCCCCCGAGGTGCCCCTCCATCCAGATCCGTTCCGCCTCGGCCTCGAGCCCGGGAAAGTGGTTTCGGTGGCGCTGGATGAAATCGGTGACCTGCTCCGAGGAGAGGCCCGCGCGGTCCATTCCGGGTAGGTCCTGGCGATCCAGCACCTGGGTCGCCAGGGTCTTGGCCGAGGCGTGCGCGGCGGAGTAGGCATCGTGCAGGTGCACGACGGCGCGGGCCACATCGGGGCTCGATGCGGCCAGGTCGCGCAGCTCGTTCTCGGACGGGGCCACGCCCTCGAACAAGGGATCCGAAAACGCCTCGAGCAGGTCGCTGGCGAGCTTGGCGTCGCCGCCGGCCGCGATCGACTTGAGGTCTACCTCCAACACCTGGGCGAGCCGGATCAAGAGGGCCGCGGTGAGCGGCCGCCGGTCGTTCTCGATCAGGTTGAGGTAGGAGGCCGAAACCTGGAGCCGGTCGGCGAGGCCCGCCTGGGTCATCCCGGCGCGCTGGCGGAGCGCGCGCACCTTCCTTCCCAGTTGCTTGGTGGCTGACATCGCCACGAATTTACTGCATTGACTGATTGACAACAAGCAGCGTCAAATTCCTATCTTCGTAACCGAAAGTGTCTCAATAAGTTCTTGATATGACGGCAATCCGTACACGAATATTTTCACATGACCGGACAGACTTCTCGAGCAGCATCCAACCTCCAGATTCAGGCACCTACGGGTCCCGGCTACGAACGAATCCTCACGGCCCCGGCGCTCGGCTTCGTGGCCGACTTGGTGCAGCGCTTTGCGGCCTCCATCCGGCAGGCCCTGGAGCGTCGCGTCGAGCTTCGCGCGCGCCTCGAGGCGGGTGAGCGACTGGACTTTCTCCCGGACACGGCGGGGACCCGCGCCGGCGACTGGAAGGTGGCTCCGTGCCCGGTCGATCTCATGAAGCGCACGGTCGAGATCACCGGTCCTGTGGATCGGAAGATGATCATCAACGCGCTCAACTCGGGGGCCGACGTGTTCATGGCGGACTTCGAGGACGCCACCGCGCCGACCTGGGACAACCTGGTCCAGGGCCAGCTCCACCTGCAGGAGGCGGCGCGTCGGACCCTGACCCATCGGGATCCGGAGACCGGCAAAGGCTACCGGCTGAACGAGCGGACCGCGACGCTCATGGTGCGCCCGCGCGGGCTCCACCTGCCGGAGCGGCACGTGCTGATGGACGGCCAGCCGATTCCCGGATGTCTGTTCGACTTCGGGCTCTATTTCTTCCACAACGCCGCCGAGCTCGTCCGCCGCGGAACGGGTCCCTATTTCTACCTGCCGAAGATGGAGAGCCACCTCGAGGCGCGGATCTGGAACCAAGTGTTCCTGGACGCCCAGGACGCATTGGGGCTGCCTCGAGGGACCATCAAGGCGACTTGTCTGATCGAAACGCTGCCGGCGGCGTTCGAGATGGACGAGATCCTCTACGAGCTGCGCGAACACTCGGCAGGGCTCAACTGCGGGCGCTGGGACTACATCTTCTCGTTCATCAAGACCCTGCGCCACGACCCGGCCGCGGTGCTGCCCGATCGCTCCCAGGTCACGATGGAGCAGCCCTGCATGCGGGCCTACACCACGCTCGCCATTCGTACCTGTCATCGCCGCGGGGCGCATGCACTCGGAGGCATGGCCGCCCAGATCCCGATCCGGAGCGACCCGGAGGCCAGCGCGGCTGCGCTCGCCAAGGTGCGGGCCGACAAGCTCCGCGAGGTCCGCGACGGGCACGATGGCACCTGGGTCGCCCATCCGGGGCTGGTGCCGGTCGCCCGGGAAGTCTTCGACGCCCACATGAGAGGCCCGAACCAGCTCGAGCGGCTGCGCGAGGACGTGACCGTCTCGAGCACGGATCTGCTGCAGACCCCGGTTGGGACGCGCACCGAGACAGGGTTACGCCTCAACCTGCGCGTGGGCGTCCAGTATCTCGAGGCGTGGCTCGGCGGCCTCGGCTGCGTCCCGCTCTACCACTTGATGGAGGACGCCGCGACCGCGGAGATCTCCCGGACCCAAGTCTGGCACTGGATTCACCACCGGGCCCGCCTCGACGACGGGCGAACCGTGACGCGGGATCTGGTGTTGCACCTGCTGGGCGAGGAAATGGAGCGCGTCGCCTTGGAAATCGGACGGGCCCGCTTCGATTCCGGTCGCTTTCGCGACGCCATCCAGCTGTTCCTGCGGGTCGGCACCTCGCCGGCGCTGGAAGAGTTCCTGACCCTTCCCGCCTACGAGGAGCTCACCCGGATCCACGATTCCGACGTTGGCTCCCGACATCACTGAACGAACAGCCGCAAGGAGGTACATCATGTCTCTCGCCCACACCCAGCAACCCAAAGCCCGAGGCGGGGCGACCCCGGCCCGGACCGAGGCCTCGTGGCAGCGCTGTGCCCCACCGGGTCGCTGGGCGGGCATTGAGAGGCCATATACCGAGGAGGACGTGGCGCGGATCCGTGGCTCGTTCAAGGTCGAGCACACGCTCGCCCAGCTCGGGGCCCGCCGGCTGTGGGACCTGCTGAACACCCGCGACTACGTCGCCGCCCTGGGTGCCCTCACGGGTGGACAAGCGGTGCAACAGGTCAAGGCCGGACTCGAGGCCATCTACCTGAGCGGCTGGCAGGTCGCCGCCGACGCCAACCTGGCCGGGCAGACCTATCCAGACCAGAGCCTGTATCCGGCCAACAGCGTGCCCCAGGTGGTCCGGCGCCTGAACCAGGCGCTGCTGCGGGCGGACCAGATCGAACACGCCGAGGCGCGGGCGTCCCGGAACGGCAACGGAGCCTCGGCCGGAGCTTCGCGCTATTGGCTGGCGCCGATCGTGGCCGACGCCGAGGCCGGCTTCGGGGGTCCGCTCAACGCGTTCGAGTTGATGAAGGGCATGATCGAGGCCGGAGCGGCCGGAGTGCACTTCGAGGACCAGCTGTCGTCCGAGAAGAAGTGCGGCCACCTCGGGGGCAAGGTGCTGATCCCGACCGGCCACTTCATCCGCACCCTGGTCGCCGCTCGACTGGCCGCCGACGCGCTCGAGGTCCCGACCCTGTTGGTGGCGCGAACCGACGCCGACAGTGCTCATCTGGTGACCAGCGACGTCGACCCACGCGACCGGAAGTTCCTGACCGGGGAGCGCACGGCGGAAGGGTTCTTCCGCTACCCGGGCGGTCTCGACTGCGCGATCGACCGGGCCCTCGCCTACGCTCCCTACGCGGACCTGATCTGGTGCGAGACCTCGACGCCCGACCTGGCCGAGGCCAAGGCCTTCGCCGAAGGCGTGCGTCGCCAGCACCCGGGCAAGCTGCTGGCCTACAACTGCTCTCCCTCGTTCAACTGGAAAGCCAAGCTGGACGAATCGACGATCGCCAAGTTCCAGCGCGAGCTGGCGGCGATGGGATACAAGTTCCAGTTCGTCACGCTGGCTGGCTTCCACAGCTTGAACCACGCCATGTTCGACCTGGCCAGGGGCTACCGCAAGCGCGGCATGTCGGCATACGCCGAGCTTCAGGCTGCCGAGTTCGCCGCTGAGTCCGACGGGTACTCGGCCACGCGCCATCAGCGTGAGGTCGGCACCGGGTACTTCGACCAGGTGATGCAGATCGTCTCGAACGGCGGCTGCTCGACCCTGGCGCTGGAAGGCTCGACCGAGAAGGCACAGTTCTGAACCGGTAGGGCTGGGCGTCGGATCCCCGGCTCCGAGCGGAACGACGCGGACGGGCCTTGGGCGGGCAGTGGACTCGGCAGGGCCTCGTGCGAGCCTGCCTTGCCCGGCAAGGCAGGGCGTGCAGGCGACGCCCACCCGGGCGTCCCGCCGGCCCCCCGGCCCCCGGGCGAGCGCAAGACCCCACCGCCCGGCCCCCGATGCCGACATTGCACGGCCCGCGACGACGCCGTTCTGATAAGCTCCGCGGTCGTGGGCTCCTGGGTGGGCGCCATGTCCCGTGGCACTCCGAGGCGTGGAACGAAGAGACGAGCCGTGCCCCTCCAACGAAACGGGTCGCGCCGGCACAGGTCGGAATGGCACCCGTTGCTCAAGGCCAAGCTCAGCCCTCCCAACCTCGGGTCGGAGGTCCTGCAGCGGCCCCATCTCATCCAGGCGCTGATCGAGCACGCGGAGCGTCCTCTGACGCTGCTCGTGGCGGACGCGGGCTACGGCAAGACCACCCTGCTGGCCAGCTTCGCCGCGGCCCTGCATCGGCCGGTGGTGTGGTACTCGCTGATGTCCTCGGATGCCGACCCCGTGGTGTTCGGGCGTTACTTGCTCGAGGGCTTCCGGCGTGACACCCCCCGATTCGGGCGCGACTTATACCAGGTGCTCGAGGACACGCGCCCCGGCCTGCGCTCGGCGGAAATGTTGGGCGGCACGCTGGCCAACGAGCTGGCCGGTCTGAAGGGGCCGCCGCGCCTGCTGGTCCTCGACGATTTCCACGAGGTCGCCGACAACCCCAACGTCGTGGCGTTCATGGAAACCCTGCTGCGCCACCAGCCGGCTCAGGTGCGGATCGTCCTCGCCACCCGCTCGGTCCCGCCGCTGGGGCTCGAGCGCATGCGGGTGCGCGGCGAGGTCTTCGAGCTCGACTCGAGCCATCTGCGGCTGAGGCGGGACGAGATCGCACGGCTGTTCGCCGAGGTGTATCGGCGGCCGACCCGCGACGAGGAGCTGGCGGCCCTCGAGGAAGCGACGCTGGGTTGGCCGACTGCGGTGCACCTGGTGCACGAATCGCTGCGCCGCTCCGACCAGGTCACGCTCGAGTCGGTGCTGTCGGACTTCCGGGCTTCCAACCTCGAGCTGCGCGACTACCTGTCCTCGGAGGTCTTCGCCCGCCTCGATGGCGACTCGCGACGCCTGCTCGAGCGCACCGCGGCGCTGGCGCGTTTCGATGCCGACCTGGCCGCCACCTTGGCGGGCCACGGTGACGCCGCGCAACTCGATGCGCTGGCGCGCCGAGGGTTGCTGCGGACTTTCGGCTCGGGGTCCAGTGCCACCTACCAATGCCACGATCTCGTCCGGCGCTACGTGCGGCAGGAGATCGAGGCTCAGGGCGGGGCACCGGCTTGGCGCGCGCTCGAGGGGGACACGGCGGTCGCGCTTGCGGCGCGCGGAATCCCGGAACGCGCGCTGCGCCACTTCCTGCTGGCCGGACGGGTCACCGAAGCGGTGGAGCTGTTGCGCGAGCTGGCGCCGCGGCTCCTCAAGCAGGGGCGCGCCGCCGCATTGCTCCAGTACCTGTCGGAGCTGCCGACCGAGCCGCTCGGCTCCGACACGTCGCTGCTCATCGCCCTGGCCGACGCGCGCCAGACGCTTGGGCAATGGGACGAGGCCGAGCGGCTCTACCAGGAAAGCCTCGAGCGGTGCCGGCTGACTGGGGAGCGTGGCCTGGAGTGCGCGGCCCTGCTCGGGCTCGGCAAGGTGCTGAACCTGCGCGGCAAGCACGAGCAGGTCCTGGGCATGGCCGAGCGGGGCTTGGCGATCGCCCACGACGGCGGTCTGGAGACCCGCGTGCGCCTGCTCCAGATGAAGGCCGGAGCGCACTTCTACCTGGGGCAGTACCGCGCGGCGGTCGAAGTCCTGGGGCAGGTTCGTTCCATGCTCGCGGCCTCGCCCGATCCGGAGCTGCTGCTGCCGACGGTTCACAACCTGGCCGGGGCCTACGCCGCCCAGGGGAAGCTCCGGGAGGCATCGCAGGAGTTCCGCACCGCGCTGGCCCACGTGCGGGGCACGTCGTCGCCGCGGGCTCCCCTGTACCTTGCGAATCTGGCGTTCCACCTGGCCGACCTGGGGGAGCTGGTCGAGGCTCGACGCGCCGCCGAGGAGGGGCTACTGGCTTCCCAGCGATTCTCCAACCGCGCCCAGGAGACGACCTGCCACGAGGCGCTCGCGCAGGTGTTGGCGCAAGCCGGTGACTTGGACGGTGCGCTGGCCGAACTTCGCTGCGCCGAGGATCTCAATGCGGAGCTCCGCATGGAGGTCATCGCCGCCGACTTGCTGGCACTGCGCGGCCGCATCTTCTGCGCACGGGGTCAGTATCGGCGGGCAGTCGAGTTTCTCGGCGAGGCGGTGGCGCGGCTCGAGCGACGGCCGGATGCTCCTCAGCTCACCGAGTTCCGCGCGACTCTGGCCTGGTGCGAGCTGCGGGCCGGGCGAGTGCGGGTGGCGCGCGACCTGCTGCACGCGCTGATCGCCCCTGCGGACGTCGGGGAGAACGACTACCAGAGGATGCGCGTTCACTACTGGTTGGCCGAGGCGCTGGGGTCGCTGGGCGAGCGACGCAACGTGGACGCCCATTTGGCCACCGCGCTTCGACTGGTGTGCCAGAACGACTACCTCTACTTCCTGCGCGTGCAGGCCCGCGAGGAGCCCGCGCCGTTGCTGCGTGCGCTGGCCCGCGGCATCGAGCTGGGCGTTGTCGCGGCGGCCCTGGTCGAAGCCGGGCCGGCGATCGAGGAGCCGCTCCTGCGACTGCTCGCGACCGCGCCGCCGGCGGTAGGCGAGGCCGCCATCGCCGTGCTCGGCGAGGTCGGTGGCAAGGCGTCGCGAGCGGGCTTCGAGAGCCTGGCCAAGAGCCGACGGACGCTGCGGCCCGCCGTCCGCACCGCGCTGCGCCACATCGACGAGCGGCTCGGCCGCGGAAGCGGCGCGGAAGCCGTGACGCAGACGCGGATCCCGCGCCTGGTGCTATTCGGCCCGCCGCAGCTCCAGGTCGACGGGCAAGCGATCGGTGCTTCGGCGTGGCCCTCGCAGCGGGCCTTTCACCTGTTGATCTACCTCGCGCTCCATGCGCGGGGCGGCAGCAAGGAGGCCCTGCTCGAGCATTTCTGGCCGGGCCGTCAGCTGGCGGCCGGTCGGAGGAACTTCCATCCGACGCTCTCCTATGTCCGCAAGGTGCTGCCGCGGGCCGGTGGCTCGGCGGTCGTTCGCGACGGAGAGATCTACCGACTCAATCCCTCGTATCCGCTGACGTGCGATGCCTGGGACCTCGACCGTTGCGTCGAGGAAGCTCGGATCGTGTCCGACGCCGAGCGCAAGCGCGCGATGTTGGAGCGGGCGACGGCCCAAGCCACGGCGCCGTTTCTCGAGGGAATCTACGGGGACTGGATCGAGCCCCTGCAGACCCGGATGCGCGACCGGGTCGTGAAGCTGCACCTGGAAATCGGCGCACTATGCTCGGCGGCGGCGGAGCACGAGCCGGCGCTGCGCCATTTCCGCCAGGCCGCCGAACTCGACGAGTATCGCGAATCGACTCGGCTTCGGGTGATCGAGTGCCTGTTGCGGCTAGGCGATCGGCGCGCGGCGATCGTAGAATACGAAAAGCTGAAGGCGCTGCTGCGCTCCGAGTTGGACGTGAGTCCGCTGCCCGAGACCGAGCGATCCTTCCAGCAGCTGATGGCGGGCGCCAGGCCGGGCACGGCGCGGATGCCAGAGCGGGGCGGAATCGACGCAACCGTATGATGGAAAAGACATTATGAACTTCAGTCAAGCCGATCTCAAGCCCATTAGTGCCATTCTTTCTGGCATGGTTCGCCCGGGGTCCGCCTTCCGCACCAGGGGTCCCTCGCCGCGGCGATCGGCCGCGGGCGTGGGATGGACGTGGCTTGCCGCCATGGCCAGCCTGATCCTTGCCTCGCCCGCCGGCGCCGGACCGTTCATCTGGGACCAGGACGACGACCATTTCGACGATCGGATCGAGACCGTCCACCTGCTGGGCTACCAGTTCTCCTTCGAATCGGCCGACTCGCTCAAGCGCCAGCGAATCCAGGTCACCCATGGGCCTGGCGACCTGGTGTACGGCGTCTACGTCGTGTACCAGCAGCCGCCGACCAGCACGGACCTCGTCGCGCTCGCCGCGCTCGGCATGCCGGTGCTCCACCGCTACGAGGGGATTCCCGCGTTGCGCAGCGTGGCGACCTTCCTCCAGGCGCAGGCCGCGGCGTCGCTTCCCCACGTCGAGCGCGTGGAGGCGATCTCGTTCCTCTATCCCGAGTTGGTCAACGGCGCGGCCGCGGTGGGCATGCGGGATCGCAGCGAAGCGGTCTACCCGACCTGGAGCGGGATGGGAGGGGCAGCGGGGGAAGGCGAGGTCGTCGCCATCCTCGACACCGGGGTCAACGACGCCGCGGACGGCGGATACCCGGGCCACGAGTCTCTCAGCGGTCGCTGCCTGGGCGGAGCCGTGTTCCTGCAGGCCGACTCGACGCTCGACACGCCCCGTGACGGCAGCGTGAACCCGTCGGACCACGGCGGTGAGGCGACGCAGGGTCACGGCACTCACGTGGCGGGCATCATCCTCGGCAGCGGGGGTCCCTCGGGCTACGCCATCGGGATGGCGCCCTCGGCTCGCATGGTGGACGTCAAGGTGCTCAACGACACCGGGTTCGGCACCGGCGTCGCGGAAGCCCTCGACTGGTGCATCCACAATCGGAGCCGGAACTGGGGGGTCCCAGGCTACGAGGGGATCGACGTCATCAATCTTTCGTTGTCGAGCCTCGACGTCACCGACGGCAACGACCTGGCATCGCAGCTGGCGAACCGCGCGGTCGAGCTGGGCATGGTGGTGGTGGCCTCGGTCGGCAACGAGGGGAGCAGCCACTTCATCCCGTCCCCGGCCGCCGGAGACCGGGTGCTGGCCGTCGGGGCCTTCGACGATCAGCGAACGCCTCGATCGTCGGACGACCAGCTCGCCAACTTCAGCGACTACGGTCCGCGCGCCAGCGACGGCGACGGCGACGTGTGGGACGAGCAGAAGCCCGATCTCATCGCTCCCGGGGTCGCCGTGCTTTCGGCCGACGGCAATCCGCTGAGCGACGGAGCCCAATACCGCCGACTCAGCGGCACCAGCATGGCGGCCGCGTTCGTGAGTGGGGCCGTCGCCGCAATGCGCTCGGCGTGTCCGGCGCTGGCCCCGGCCGCCATCGCCAACCTGTTGCGCTCGACGGCGCTCAGGGTGGTGGGCGGAGTGCCGTCGGGAGAGAGCGGTCCCGACCCACGCTGGTACTCACCGATCGGCTTCGGGGCGATCGACCTCTACGGGGCCATGCTGGAGGCGACCCAGCCGGGACGCTCCCAGGTGCGACGGCTGGTGCTGGAGTCGGACGAAACCAAGATTCACGCCGCGGTGTGGACCCAACGTGAGCGCGGGGCAGGCGCCTTCGTCTTCGAGCGTGCCCCGGACCTGGGCGGGATCGCCGGTGCCTTCAGCGCCTACGACTCGGTTTCCGCCGCAGGCGACTCGTCGCTGGCCGACGGCAGCAACGCCACGATCTACCAGCGCGATTGGAACGTGCCCGGCAACGAACGCGGAGTCCCGTTCTGGTACCGCGTCTCGTTCACCGAGGGCGGGGTGCGTACCAACGGTCCGGCTCGCCGCTACTCGAGCCCCAATGGGCCGCCGGTGGCGACGATCGAAGTCACGGTGGTCCACAACGCGTACGATCACGATGTCGACGCCGTGGTCCAAGTCGGCGGTGGCGGCTCTCCGGGAGAGCCGAGCTCCCCGCTCAGCTTCCCGTTGCCCGGGACGAGCGCGGCGGTATCGAGCGATTGGGTCTCGGGCCCGAGCGCCAGCGGCAACGTGGCCTGGACGTTCCGCGTCGACGTGCAGGACAGTCGCGCCCAGTCGTACCTGCCCCCCGGCCCCCAGGCCCCGTGGTGGCTGAAGGTCACCGAAGGCGGCTACCTGAATCGGAGCGGCCGGATCACCTCGTACCGCATCATCTGGCATGCCCCGGGCGGCGACCAGACGTCGGATGGCGGCCCGTTGCCCATGCAGACCCTGGAGGGCCAGACGGTGACGGTGGCGGACCCCAGCGCGATCGTGGGCGGCGTGGGCGTCGATCCGGGTGGCCCTGCTGGGCACAGGCTGTGGCCCAATCCGGTGAGGAGCGGCGGGACGGTCACATTCTTGCACCCGAATCCACGGGGAACCCTTCGGATCTACGACCTCTCGGGCCGCCAGGTCGGCGGCGCTCCCTATCTCCGGGATGGTCTGGGCTATCGGGCTCGCTGGCAGGCTCGGGACGGCCGGGGGCAACCGCTGCGGGCCGGGCTCTACTTCGCCCGCTGCGGTGCCGAGGTCGCTTCGCGGCTCGTCGTCCTCGGTCGCTGAAGCCATCCCATCGCCGCCGCTCGATCGCGCCGGCCACGCTCTTTCATCCCGGCCCCGGCCCTCCTCGGCGAGGTGTGAGGGCAGCGTCCGAGGCGCCGGATCCCGGGCCGCACCAGTGCCGGGCCTTCGTCCACTGCCCCACGCCCTCACCCGGCTCTCGCCCCCTTCGGTTGATCGCGAGAGCCGCGCACGTCGCTGACCCCATTTCGTCCATCCCCCGTCCGCGAAGTAAAACCCGCGGCACGGGGGCCGAGCTGCTCGAACCGGACCACGCGTCCCCCGACATCGTGGATGCCGACGTCCACGCGTAGCTTGGGATCGGGCAATATGAAGCTCGGCCGGTCCGCACCGCGGGCCGGATTCGGCGAGGGAGGGAGGAACTCCAGCACGCCGCTCGGGACGGGGTCTGCCGCGACCCCACCGACCGCAGGCAGGGCCACGGCCGCCGGTCGATCCCAAGTCGTGACGCGCCTCGTCATCGATCCCCTCCTCGCGCCGGGTTCGGCCACGCGGGAGACTCTGGCTCGAGCCTATTGAGGAAGACTTGACTGGAGGGTCGAGGCGCGGCCCGATCTCAAACCAGCGGGGTGACTCGCAAGGGGTTGCGACGATCCAGGAATTCGGGCTTCAGCCCAGCACGCCGCCCCCGTAGTGCAGCTCGAGCGGCCTCCGGCTCCGTGAGAGGAGGGTCATGGGGAATCGGTAGCCGGTGAGCGGCAGGGCGACTTCCAGCGGATCGCGGTCGGTGTCGCGACCCTCGAGACTCGCGGCCACCATCTCGGCCGCGAGCCGGCCAATCACGGGGCCAGCCTTGAACCAGGCCCCGCTCGTGCCGATCGCCACGAAGTAGCCACGCGTCGAAGTCTTGTCCACGATCGGATACCAATCCTGGACGGTGACGTCGTAGACGCCCACCAGCCCGCTCGGGACGGTCACCTCCAGACCCGGGACCCGACGCCGGGCGGCCTCCAGCCGCGACTGGATCAACGCCGGTTCCACCGGATGGTCGGCGGCATCGGGGTCCGCCAGGAACTCCGTCTCGTCCTGCGGCCAGACCGCGCCGATGCGCACGCGCTCGGGGTCGGGCCTGAGATAGAAGCCGTTCAGCAGGTCGGCGACCACGGGGAGGGGGCCGGGCATGCGAGCGAGCGAGGGCCCGTGGCCGTCCACCACCACCTGTCGGAGCGGGGCCGTGGCGAGCGCCAGCGGGGTGCGTCCCACCAAGTTGAGCCAACCCGAATGGGGGCCCGCGCAGTTCACCACCACCGGGCTTGCGAACCTGTCACCGTGGTGGGTGCCCACGCCGCGCACCTCGAGCGCGCCCTCGCGCCAGGCGGTCTGAACCGCCGTCAGACGCGTGTCGAGCACGAAGCTCACTCCCGCCGCCGCGGCGGCCCTCGCCACGTCGGCGGTGGCGCGCGTGGGGTCGTCCACGTAACCACCTTCGGGCTCGAACAACCCCTCCACGGGCTCGTCGTCGAGGAAGCGAAAGGCGGGAAACCTTCGGGCCAGGGCCGAGCGGTCGAGCTGCTCGACGGTCACGCCCACCGACCGCATGGCGGAAGCGAGTTGGGGCGTGCTGGGCTCCCCAAGCGGGAGCAGGAACAGCACCCCGACCTTGCGCAGCGCGGCGCGAAGCCCATCGGGGTCGGGTGGAACCAGCTCGGACCATCGCTCCCAGGTGCGCAGGCCCTCGAGCGCGAGCGCCATGGCGGCCAAGTGGCTGTAGCGCTGGCGGACGATGGCGGTGGAGCGCCCCGTCGAGCCGCGTCCCACGTGGTGCTCGCGTTCGATCACGGCGACCTGGAGACCGCGGCGGGCCAGGTGCCAGGCGGTCGAGCACCCCAGGATGCCGCCCCCGATCACCAAGGCGTCGTAGATCATGGGCCTGCTGGTGTCCCGAGTCAGCGGCCGGTCACGACGCGCAGGTAGCTCGCAAGCCAGGCGTCGCCCCACAGGAACGTGACCATGGCGGCGGGCGCGAGCAGCGTGCCGAAGGGAAGCGCGGTGCGCGCGTTACCCGCGCGCCGGAGCATCAGGAACCCGCCCCACAGCGTGCCCGCCAGGGCGGCGAGGAACAGGGTGAGGAGAGCCAGCTTCCAGCCCAGGACGACGCCAAACATGGCGGCCAGCTTGATGTCGCCGCCGCCCATCCCTTCGGTCCTTCGCCACCGCAGGTACCCCCAGGCGAGGAGCCACAACAGGCCGCTCCCCACCAACAGGCCGAGGAGCGCCCGGCGCGCGCCACCCGGGAGCGTGAGCGCCGCGGCCAACCCGAGCAGGGTCCCGGGGAAGGTCAGCGCGTCGGGCAAGAGCTGGAAGTCCAAGTCGATCCAGAACAGCGCCACCAGGAGGAATCCCCACAGTGCCAAGAACGGGAGCGCAGGCCCGAATCCCACCTGCCGATAGAGCAGCACCGCCCACGCCGCACAGAGCAGCTCGGTGAGTGGATAGCGCCAGGCGATCCTGGCGCCGCAGTGGCGGCATCGGCCGCGGCTCGAGAGGAACGAGAGCAACGGGATCAGGTCGAGCAGGCCGAGGCGGTGCCCGCACGAAGGGCACGCCGAGCGGCCGCGCACCCACGATTGGCGGCGTGGCACGCGGTGGGCGAGGGCCGTGATCGCGCTGCCCATGACCAGCCCCACGATCGCGACGAGCGCGGCCATAGCGCGGGCAGCTTACACCATGACGAGCCGGGGGCGGCGCCGCCCCAAGTCACCCCGCACAGGTCGCCGATCACGCCAAGCGGGAAGCACAAAAGTACCGGCCGCGAAAAAAATACTGGATCCCCTGACGGTTCGCTGAGGGGAAATCCTGAGACCGACCCTCGAAAACGTACTTAGTATCGAGTCCTACGTTCCGAATTCGAAGTTGGTATTGGGAGCACTGGGAAACGACTTCACCCCACCGAGTTCGGCACTCGGTCGGCTCCGAGGTCGCGGCGCCATTGCAAGACGCATCTCGCGCAACGGCAGAATCCAACGTGGGTCTAGGTTCCGTCCTCACATCGGGGTACCTCGCCAGGCGGAATTCGGGCACGTCGACCACCCCGGCGTGCATCGGGCACGGCACTCGTCGTCGCCACGACGTGGGGCACGCTTCGTGCTGTGCCGCGCGCACGGCTCCCGGGTCCGTCGCCCGGAAGTCTGGTCGAGCCTGCGGTGGTAAGGGACTCCTGCAGCTCCCCTCCAACCCGCGCCGCACGCTGCATCTCTGGTCAAGTGTCACGCGGAAGCCGCAAGCCCCGCTCCTCCTCGTGCAGGGGCCGCGCGCGGCGCGGTACTTGGAGGGCCTCATGCGTTCACCGACCACCTTCTTGTTGGTTGTCCTTGTGGGTCTCGCCGGGGTCTCGACCCACGCTCAGGGGCAGGCCGTAACCTCCAACAGCATCCGGGTGTCGTGGACGACTCCTGGAGACGACAGCCTGACCGGAACGGCCTCCCAGTTCGATCTGCGCTATTCCACCTCGGCGATCACGGCTTCGAACTTCAACAGCGCCACGCGCTGGACGGGCACCCCCACCCCCACAACGCCGGGCACCCGACAGTCGGCCACGGTCACCGGCCTCACGCCCAGCACCACCTACTATTTCGCCATCAAGACCGCCGACGAGGTGCCGAACTGGTCGGGCATCTCGAACATCCTCTCTCAGGCCACGCTCCCGGCGAATGACACCATCCGTCCCGCCCCGATTACGACGGTGGCGGTGACCGGTACGACCGAAAGCACCGCCAGCCTGCGCTGGACCGCGGTCGGGGACGACAGCCTGACCGGCACGGCAACCACCTACGACGTCCGCTTCTCGACGTCGCCGATCACCGCCTCCAACTGGGGCTCCGCCAACCAGGCGGCTGGCGAGCCCGCTCCCGCCTCCGCCGGCACGACCCAGAACTTCACCGTCTCCGGCCTCACGCGCCAGACCACGTACTACTTCGCGGTGCGGGTGAGCGACGAAGCGGGCAACGTTTCCGCCCTTTCGAACGTCGTGAGCGCGACCACGCCCGACCAGACGTCCCCAGCCGCGATCCGCGACTTGGTGGTGGGCTTTGTCTGGGTCGGTTGGCACGGTGGCTTCCAAGCCGCCCTGCCCCGCGTCGTCGGGCCGCGCGACCGACGGGGGAGCTGATCCATGCGAAGGTCCTTCCTCGCGCTCCGGCGATCCCGCAGTTGGCGAAAGAAGCTGCTCGTGCCGGCCCTTTGGCTGCTCCTGCTCGAGCTCGCGCCCGCCGTTGCCCGTTCCCAGGGCGCCGGCGCCGATTCCGTGGTGCTGAGCTGGACCGCTCCCGGCGATGACGGCAACGTCGGCACCGCGGCCTCCTACGAGATCCGGATGGCCAACGCGCCCATCACCTCGTCCAACTGGTCCTCCGCCTCCGTGGTGCCCGGGGCGCCGGCGCCGCAGCCTGCCGGGACGCGCCAGCGCGCCGTAGTGCGCGGTCTGAGCCGCGGCACGACGTACTACTTCGCGATGAAGGCCAGCGACGAGGCCGACAACCAGTCGGCGCTGTCCAACGTGGTTCGCTGGGATTGGGTGGCCGACAAGGTGCCGCCGGGAACGCCCCGTGGCGTGGCGGCCTCCGCCGAGGACAACCGCAAGGTGCGGATCCACTGGTCCGCCAACTCCGAGTCCGATTTGGCGGGCTATACGGTCTACCGCAGCACCGACGCAAGCGGGCCGTTCACGCCCGTCTCCGGGCTCATCACCGCGACCCAGTTCGTGGATTCGGCGATCCCGGACGGGGCGGCAACCGTGTGGTACGAGGTCACCGCCTCCGATCAGACCGGCAACGAGAGTTCCCCCAGCAGCGCGAGCAGCGTGGATGTCGGCATCCAGGTCTCGACGTCGTGGACCCTCGAGACCGGATACCCCAACCCGAGCCGACTTGCCGCTTCGGTCAACATCCCCGTCATCGTTCCTCCCACGGGCTCCCAGGGCGCCGCCCTCCAGATCCTCGATTCCGGCGGCCACCTGGTCCGCCGCCTCGACCTGAGCAGCCTCTCCACCGGTCCCCAATCGGTGGCATGGGACGGTAGGAACCAAGCCGGCGGCCGCACGGCTCCCGGCGTTTACACCGCCTGGCTGGTCGGGGTGGGAGACCGCCGCAGCGTCAAACTGGTGCGCGTGCCATGAGCAGACGGGAGAACGCGATGAGGATCCTCAAGCTATGCATCGGCGCGACCTTGGTGATGGCTCTCATTGCTGCCGGCTTCGCGCACGCGGACATCGACCTGGCCGGGACCAACGCCGCCAACTTTCTTTCCGTCGGCACCGGGGCGCGAATCCTGGGGATGGGCGGCGCCACGCTCGGTCTGGGTGACGACGTCGGGGCCGTGGCCTGGAACCCGGCGGCCCTGGGCTGGACGGGCAGCACCCAGGTGGTGCTTTCCCACGCCGGTCTCACCAACGAAAGCCTCCAGGAATGGATGGCGGTTGGCGGGCGCCTCGGACGCACGCAGACCCGAGCCTCGGTGTCCGCGCTCTACCAAGGCGACGGATCGATCGAGGGACGCGACGCCTCCAACAACCCAACCGCCGCGATCACGGCCTCGAGCTTCGCGGTCGCGGGCCTGCTCGCGCAACGGATCGGCCACACGATCACCTTGGGCGTCACCGGGAAAGCGGTGAACGAGAAGCTGGGCGACGTGTCGGGTACGGGCTACACGTGGGATGCCGGGATGATGGTCCGCGTGGGTATGGTCGGCTTCGGCGTCGCGGGCCAGAACTTGACCGGACGCATGGACTACGACGGTGCTCAGTACCCCTTCGCCCGGACCGTCGGGGCGGGCATCGGCGTGACCCACGCGGCCAGCGGGCTGCGCTTCGCGCTCGACGCCAACTTCCCCGACGCCTACTACGACGACGTGCGCACCGGCGTGGAATGGATGTGGAAGGACGTGTTGGCGTTGCGAGGCGGCTATCGCTACGAGCTGGGCGACAGCCCCGAGAACGACCCGCTGAGCGGGCCCTCGTTCGGGATCGGCGCCGGCAAGAACGGCTTTTGGCTCGACTACGGCTACCTGATCTCGAACGACGGCGGGGGACAGCATCGCGTCGGCCTCAAGTTCCTGCCCGCGCTGTGGAACGGACTCCACAGCGACCCGTTCGGCCAGCGGGAGATGCCGCGCGAGTTCGAGAAATCGCCACCACCGGCTCCGAAGGGCAAGAAGAAGTAGGGACAGGGAAGGGATACGGAGATCCAGCGGACGGGCCTGGTCGAACGACCGGGCCTGTTCGTCTATAGTCCGACGCATGGGGGTGGGACCGGCGGCGTCGGTGCCCGTGGCCCGACGAGGGAGCGGCGCCGCGGGCGCGTGGCTCACGCGGCTCGTGCGTCCTCGGCGCCCGCTTCCGGCCGCGGCCCCGTCGCTCGCCGACCCGGCACGCGTCGAGCGTGTCTTGGTCGTCAAAGTCCACGATCAGCTTGGCGACTTCCTGCTCTCGACCCCCGCACTGCGCGCGTTGCGCGAGTTCTACCCGCGGGCTCGGCTGGGACTCGTGACGCGCGAGTTCCTGGCGCCGCTGGCGCGCCGCAACCGCGATCTCGACCGGGTGTGGGTCCTGCCCGAGATCCGAAGCCCTCGAGACCTGTTCGGTCTGGCCGTCGCCCTGGGAGGAGTTGCCAGGTTTCGACCCGACCTGGCGTTCGTCTTCAACAGCGTGTCGCGCTCGAAGAGCAGTGATGCCTTGGCCACGCTCTCGCGAGCCCGGCTGGTGGTGGGCCGGAGCTTGGTGTTCGCGGGTCCCCAGCCGGCAGAGGCGCCCGAGAATCCTTTCGAGGTGGCGCGGAGGAGGAAGCACGATCCGGTCTACGACCTCGACCTCGACAGCGCCCGTGGGTCCGACCACCAGGTGGAACGCTACTTGGACCTGGTCGGCTGGACGGGCGCGGCTCCATCCACCCCCGGATTGCGGCTCGATCTGGATCCTGAGGAGCGCCGGGCCGGACGGGAAGCGCTCCTGGCGGCCGAGGCGCTGACCGGGGCCGAGGGCAGCCCAGGACGCGAAGCGTCGGACCAGCGGCGCGGCAGGGGAGTGCTGCGGGTGGGACTTCATCCCGGTGCGGCCAACCCCCTCAAGTGCTGGCCGCTCGAATCGTTCGTGGCGCTGGGTGTCTCGCTCGCCCATTCGATGCCGCGAGGGCTGACCATCGCGGTCTTCGATTCGCCCCGCGAGCGCGGCCGAGCCGCCGCGGTGTGCGCCGGGCTCGAAGTTCATGGGGTTCGCGCCGCCTTTCTTCCAGCGGGAGCCATCGATCGCTTTGCTGCGATCTGCTCGCAGCTCGAACTCCTGGTGTGCAACGACTCCGGGGTGATGCACATCGCGGCCGGTCTGGGTATCCCCACCGTGTCGTTCCACTCGC
This sequence comes from Candidatus Eiseniibacteriota bacterium, assembly GCA_036505355.1. Taxonomy (GTDB): domain Bacteria; phylum Eisenbacteria; class RBG-16-71-46; order RBG-16-71-46; family RBG-16-71-46; genus WS-8. The sequence goes on from DASXTP010000133.1 coordinate 46,720, forward strand.
TCGGCCGGCCGGTCGAATGGGGACCGTGGGGAGCGGGGGGGATCGCGATGTACGCCGCACCGTCGATCAACCAGATTCCGGTGCCGGCCGCGTTGGCCGCCACTCTCGGACTGCTGCGCGCGAGCGGACCCGGGCCCGACCAGCATCTCTTCTAAAGCGGAAGCGGCGGCGTGCCGAAGACGCTCGCGATGAGCCGCTACATCTCCATCCGGGCTCGCGAGGCCCCGCGAAGCGAGATCGGCCGCGCCCGGCGAGCAAGAGCCCTAGGATTTGGCGCCACCACCGTGTTCGGGCTCACCCTGGCCGCCGGCGTCGCTCCGGCCGCGGAGTTCCGCATCCACGGCATGCTGGATGTGGTGGCCGCCGAACGCGGGCTCGCCTACGACACCAACGTCCTGACCCGCGGGGATTCGCCCTTCGACGCCTACGGCCTGCGCCTGTCCGTCGACTCCCAGGTCAACGAGCGGCTGCAGGTTTTCTCGCAGGTCGTGCTGCGTGATGCGACCATGCCCTACGTCGATGGAGCCTACTTGAGCTTCATGCCGACGACGACCCGGGATCTGCACCTCCTCGCCGGCAAGGTGCCGTGGCCGATCGGCACCTATGCCCCCCGCACCTATTCCAATCGCAATCCGCTGGTCGGCGCGCCGTTGATGTACCAGTACCACACCACGCTGCTCTGGTACGAGATCGTGCCGAGCGCCGACGCGCTGCTCGCCACCTCGGGGTCGGGACAGTACGGAGCGAACTACTTCGGCTATCCAGAAGGCCGCGGGATGCCGCTGGTGGACGACTCCTACTGGGATGTCGGCGTGACGCTGGTCGGCAGCGAGCGGCCTCTGGAATACGCGCTCGGCACCACGGCCGGCACCCCGGGCTGGGGCAGCACGTCGCAGGACGAGAACACCGGCAAGTCGGTGCTCGGACGCGTGGCGCTGGCTCCGCTGCCCGGAGTGCGCTTCGGCATCTCGGGAGCCTACGGGCCCTACCTGGTTCAGGCGCTGGACGCGGGGCTCCCGCCGGGCAAAGGCGTCAACGACTTCCACCAGAAGCTCGGCATGGCCGACCTCGAGCTGCTGGCCGGCCACGTCGAGTTTCGGGCCGAGGGCGCGAGCAACATCTGGCAGACGCCCACCGTCGGTGACCTCAAGGCCTCGAGCGGCTACCTCGAGCTCAAGTACGCGTTCCCGGTCGGCGCCTATCTGGCGGGCCGCTGGGACGCCCTGCGCTTCGGGGACATCGCGGATTCCACCGGCGTCGAGCGCCCGTGGGATTCGGACGTCACCCGCTTCGAGGTCGGAGTCGGCTATCGCTTCAGCCGCGACGCCCTGGGGAAGCTGATCTTCCAGCAAACCGAGCTCTACACCCAGGGCGCGGCCGAGGAGCGCCGGCGGCCGTCGCTGGTGGCGGCGCAGCTCGTGGTTACCTTCTAGGCCAGGCCTAGGCGCGACTCACGCGGACTGCAGTCCCGCGGTTCGAGCATTCGGGCGCCGCTCGCCGAATCTACCCCTACAGCGGGAACGCGCCCTCGAACTTGGTTCCCTCGCCCATCGCCACCGCATAGCGCATCTGCTCTTCGAGGTGCCGCGGCAGGTGGCGATAGACGTCGGTGAACAGGCTCTCGATCGGAGGTGGGGGTAAAGCTTCGGCCTCCTGGATGGCGGCGCTGATCTCGTCGTTGAACTCCTGGGTCCAGCGTTCCTCGTCACCGGCGGCGACCAATCCCTTGGCCCTGAGGTAGGTTCGGAAGCGCGCGACCGGATCGCGCCGCTCCCATTCCGACACAAGGCCCGGGTCCCGGTAACGCGTCGGATCGTCGCTCGACGAATGTCCGCCCATGCGGAACGTCACCGCCTCGATCAAGGTGGGGCCATCGCCGCGCCGGGCCCGGTCCACCGCCTCCCGGGTGGCGGCGATCACCGCGAGCACGTCGTTGCCGTCCACCTGCACGCCCGGGAACCCGTAGGCCACGGCCTTGATCGCCAAGCCTTGGGAGGCGGTCTGGCGCTCGAGTGGCACCGAGATCGCCCACTGGTTGTTCTGGCAGAAGAACACCACCGGCAGCCGGAACACCCCGCCGAAGTTGGCCGCGGCGTGGAAGTCTGCGCTCGAGGTGGCGCCGTCGCCCAGGTAGCCCATGCACACCGTGTCGTGCTTGAGCAGCTTTGCGGCCCACGCGGCACCCATGGCGTGGGGGAGCTGGGTGCCGATCACCGACGACCAGGCCACGGTGAGCACCTTGCGGTCGCTGAAGTGGCAGGGCATCTGGCGCCCGATCAACACGTCGCCGCGGTTGCCGATCAGCTGGCAGACGATCTCCTGGACTGACGTGCCTCGCCACAGCGAGACCCCCATCTGGCGCAGCGCCGGAAACACCCAATCGGTGGGGCTCAGGGCGTACGCCGAGCCGGTGACCGCCGCCTCCTCTCCGGTCGAGGTGCCGTAGAATCCAACTCGGCCTTGTCGCTGGAGCGAAAGCATCCGCTGGTCGAGCACCCGCATCCTCAGCATGTGCCGGAACAGCCCTCGCAAGTCGTCGGGGGGAATCTCGGGGATCTCGCCGACCGGCTGGCCCTCGAGATCGAGGGCCTGGAGCGGACCGGCCGTCATCGGAGGGCCTCCTCGGTGAGCCAGGCCTCGGGCTGCTGGAGGCGGGCGATCACCGCATAGAGGAAGTCGGCGCCCACTGCGCCGTCCACCACGCGGTGGTCGAGGGACAGCGACAAGTGGGTCATCTCGCGCGCCACGATTTGGTCGTCGATCACGACCGGTCGCTTCTTCACCTCGTGCACGCCCAAGATCGCCACCTGCGGATGATGGAGGATCGGGGTCGCGAGCAGCCCGCCGCGCGCCCCGGTGCTGGTGAGGGTGAAGGTCCCGCCCTGCAGCTCTTCCAGCTTGAGCTTGCCGGTGCGCGCCGCCCGCGCCAAGCGCTGGATCTCGCTCGCGATCTCGAGCAGACCGCGCCGGTCGGCGTCCTGGATCACCGGCACCATCAGCCCTTCGTCGGTCGCGGTCGCGATGCCGACGTGGTAGTAGCGCTTCAAGATGATCTCCGACGCCTGGTCGTCGAGGCTGGCGTTGAGCGTCGGATACTGCCGAAGCGGCTCGATCAGCGCCTTCACCAAGTAGGCGAGGTAGGTCAGGCTCACCCCGGCCTGCCGGGCGCGCATCAGGGCCCTTTCGCGGTGGGCGACCACCGCGCTCAGGTCGCACTCCGCGACGAAGGTGAAGTGGGCCGCGGTGTCGAGCGAGCGGCGCATGTTCTCGGCGATCTTGCGGCGCAGGCCTCGCAGCGGAACGCGCTCCTCGCGGGCGGCGTCGGCGGTCGATTCGGGCATGCGGGGTGCGCCGACGGCCGACGCTGCCTGGCTGGCTTTCGCCGCAGGTGCCGCGGCGGCGGCTCGCACGTCCTCGGCGGTGATGCGACCTTGAGGCCCGCTGCCTGCGAGGCGCTCGAGCGAAACCCCCAGCTCCCGGGCGAGCTGGCGCACCGCGGGCGTCGCTTGGACGGCGGCCGGTGAGGCGGTTGCAGCGGCTGCAGCGACGGTCCCCGCAGCCGCTGGGCCCCGGATGGAGTCCCTTTGAGCGGCGGCCTTGGGCTCGGTGGCCGTGCCTCCCGGAGCCGTCGCTAAGCCCGGCGCCGGCGGCTTGGCTCCCTCGGCGACCGCGATCGTCACGATCACCGTGCCGACCGGCACCACCTGGCCCTCCTCCGCATGCAAGGCGTCGATCGTGCCGCTGCGCGGCGACGGGATCTCGACGTTGGCTTTGTCGGTCATGACCTCGACCAGCGGCTGATCCTCCCGAACCATCTCACCGGGCTTCACCAACCACCGCACGATTTCGCCCTCGGCCACGCCCTCGCCGATGTCGGGCAGCTTCACGGAGAAGATCATCCTAGTAGCTCATCACGTGCTCGAGCGCGCGCACCACCCGCCGGGCGTCGGGGAGGTAGGTGTGCTCGAGCGTGTAGGGAAACGGCGTGTCGTAGCCGGTCACCCGGAGCACCGGGGCCTGGAGCGACGTGAGCGCCTGCTCGGCGATCAGGGCCACCAGCTCCGCCCCGTAGCCGCAGGTCCGGGTCGCTTCGTGGACCACCACCACCCGCCCGGTCTTCCGGACGCTCGCAAGCACGGTCTCGGAGTCGAGCGGCACCAGCGTGCGCAGATCCAACACCTCGACCGACCAGCCCCGCTGGCCGACTTCCTCGGCGGCCTCGAGCGACACCGGGACCATGGCCCCGTAGGCGAGCACCGTGCAGTGCTCGCCCACGCGGGCCATCCGAGCCCGGGAGATCGGCACCTCGAAGCGGCCGTCGGGCACGTCCTCCTTCACCGTGCGATACAAGCGCTTCGGCTCGAGGAAGATCACCGGATCCTCGCCGGCCAGGGAGGCGAGCAGGAGCCCTTTGGCGTCGCTTGGTGTCGAGGGGATCACGACCGTGAGCCCGGCGGTGTGACAGAAGTAGGCCTCCGGGCTCTGCGAGTGGTAGAGGCCGCCCTTGATGCCGCCCCCGTAGGGGGCGCGGACGATCACCGGGCAGGCGTACTGGCCCGCCGAGCGCCAGCGCATCTTGGCCAGCTCGGAGACGATCTGGTCGAAGGCCGGGTAGATGAAGTCCACGAACTGGATCTCGGCCACCGGGCGCAGGCCGTAGAGCGCCATGCCGATCGCGCCGCCCACGATCCCGTTCTCGGCCAGCGGCGTGTCGGCCACGCGCTCGGCCCCGAACTCGGCCTGCAGGCCCTCGGTGACACGAAAGACGCCGCCGTTCTTGCCGATGTCCTCGCCCAGGAGGACGACACGCGGGTCCTCGCGCAGGGCGATCCGCAGCGCGTCCTGGATCGCCTGCACCATGGTCATCTGGGGCATCGCTCTCTCCCGACGGTGAAGGACCGGGCAGCGTAGCCGATGCCGGGGAGGCGGGCAACCGCCGGGCGTCTCGCGCAGGCCGAGCCGCACCGCGAGGCCGGCGGCACCCGCACAGACGCCGAGGCTCTCCGAATCTCGTTCGACTTTAGCCTTGCCAAATAGTTCATTTAGTCTAGGCTAAAAGCCATGGCTCGCCTCACCCGGTCACGACAGGACTATCTCAAAGCGCTCCACGCGTTGGCGCCTGGCGGGGAGCTGGTTCCGACCTCGAAGCTCGCCGCCCAGCTCGGCGTCTCGGCGCCTTC
>DASXTP010000134.1:0-13332 GCA_036505355.1 Candidatus Eiseniibacteriota bacterium
GTGGTGGTGGCCACGATCTTCTCTTCTTCGGCCTGCGACGGATAGTCCACGAAGACGTTGAACATGAAGCGGTCGAGCTGCGCTTCGGGCAGCGGATAGGTGCCTTCGAGCTCGATCGGATTCTGGGTCGCGAGCACGAAGAATGGCAGCGCCAGGTGGAAGGTCTGGCCGCCGGCCGACACCTGCTTTTCCTGCATCGCCTGCAGCAGGGCCGCTTGGGTCTTGGGTGGCGTCCGGTTGATCTCGTCGGCCAGGACGATGTTGGCGAACACCGGGCCCTGGATGAAGCGGATCACGCGCCGGCCGCTTCCCGCCTCCTGCTCGATGATGTCGGTGCCGGTGATGTCGCTCGGCATCAAGTCGGGCGTGAACTGGATGCGGTTGAACTTGAGATCGAGCACCCGGGCGAGACTCGAGACCAGCAGCGTCTTGGCGAGGCCCGGCACTCCGACCAGCAGCACGTGCCCGTCGGCGAACAACGCCGTCAGGAGCTGATCCACCACCAGGTCTTGGCCGACGATGACCTTGCGCAGCTCGCCCAGGATGCGCTCGCGAGCCTGCTTCAGCGATTCGACGGCCTTGAGATCGGAGACGCCGGCTTCCAGGGTCACGCGCTGCCTCGCAAGGAGTTCGGGAAGGTGGACGGAACGAATCAGGCTGGGGCGCTCAAGACCCGCGAGCCTAGCATGCAGCCCGCGAACGCGGCAATCGATCGGCGTTCGCGGGGCTCCCGCGCGATCAGCGAATCAGCACGACGCGCGCGTGCCGCACGCGGTTTCCTTGTGCCAGGCGGAGGAAGTAGAGCCCCGACCTCAAGTGGGGCGTGGAACCGAGGTCCAGCAGGTGCGGTCCCGCCCCCAGCGAGCCGACCTCGCGCCGCAGCAGGCGGCGGCCCGTCAGGTCGATCAGGTCCAGCGTCGCAGGCTCCTGGCTCGGCAAGGTGAACGCCACCAGGATGCTGGTGAGCGCCGGGTTGGGACGCCCCCCTTCGAGCGCTAGTTGCCCCGCGAATGCCTCGATCGTGAAGCCGTCGGGCAGGATCGCGCTCTGGGCATCGGGATTGGTGATCACGACGTCCCAAGCGCCCGGCACCCGATCGTGCAGATCGAAGGTCACCGTGAGGCTGAGACCGTCTGGCGCCACGGCCGTCGTGCTTCCCGGAATGTCCGCCTGCCCGGAGCGTGCCAGCTTCGCGGTGGCGCCGCTACGCAGGTTGTGGCCCGAGACCGTGAGCGAAACGAACCCGACAGCGTTCCCTCTCGCGGGCGTGACCGCCTGGACATCCGGCACCGCGGCAACGGCGGCGATGTGAGCCTGAGGCATCCAGACGATGCTGCTGAAATCGCCGCCCGCGTACACGGTGGAGCCGCCCACCGCGAGCGTGTAGACGGTGCCGCTGACGGGATGTGGGTGCCAATCGAGGGCGGCGCCGGTCGCGGCATCGAGTGCGGCAAGGTGGTCGCGTTCCCGCCCGCCAATGTAAGTGAAGCGACCGCCCGCGTAGATCGTGGGGCCGCTCGCAGCGATCGCGGCGACGGCGTCGCCGGCGTCCGGGTTCCAGGCGGTGGCGGTGCCGGTCGCCGCATCGAGTGCGGCCAGGTAATTGCGTGCCTGCCCGGCGATGCTGGTGAAGAAGCCACCGGCATAGACGGTGGAGCCGTCCACCGCCAGGCTGAAAACGGAGCCATTGGGGTTCGGGTTCCAGGGGGTCGCAGCGCCAGTGACGATATCGAGCGCGGCAAGGCCGCTGCGCCCCTGTCCGCCGATGCTGGTGAAGGGTCCACCCACGTAGACGGCAGAACTGCTGACCGCGAGGGCGTAGACGTAGCTGTCGGGGTTCGGGTTCCAAGCGGTGGCGCTGCCGGTCGCGGCATCGAGTGCCGCGATACTTCTGCGCGCCTGGCCGCCGATGCCGGTGAAGGGCCCGCCCGCATAGACCGTGGGCCCGCTGGCCACGAGAGCAGTGACCAGGTCGTTGGCATTCGGGTCCCAGGCGGTGGCGGTTCCGGTCGCAACGTCGAGGGCTGCAATGCTGCTGCGCGCCTGCCCGCCGATGGTGGTAAAGCCTCCACCGGCGTAAACGACGGAGCCGTTCACTGCCAGGGCGTAAACGAAGGAGTCGGCGTTCGGATCCCAGGCGGTAGCGGTGCCGGTCGTGGCATCGAGGGCGGCAACATAGTGGCGCATCCGCCCACCGATGCCGCCGAACTCCCCGCCAGCATAGACGGTGGTGCCGCTCACCGCGAAGGCGAAGACCGCGTCATTGGCGTTCGGATCCCAGGCGGTGGCGACGCCGGTGGCGGCGTCGAGGGCGGCGAGGTGGTTGCGCGCCCGCCCGCCGATGGCGGTGAATTGCCCGCCGGCGTAGACGGTCGAGCCATTGACCTCGAGAGCCAGGACGTCGCCGTCGGCGCTCGGGTTCCAGGTGGTGGCAGTACCGGTCGTGGCATCGAGCGCGGCGATCCGGTTGCGGGCCTGCCCGCCGATGGAGGTGAAGGACCCGCCCGCGTAGACCGTGGTTGCGTTCACCGCCAGGGCGCTCACGCCGGCGCTCGCGTTCGGGTTCCACGCGGTGGCGGAGCCGCTGGTGGCATCGAGCGCGGCAATGTGGCCGCGCGCCTGCCCGCCGATGCTGCTGAAGGCCCCGCCGGCGTAGACCGTCGAGCCGCTGACCGCGAGGGCAGTGACGGTGTCGTCGGCGTTGGGATTCCAGACCGTGGCGTTGCCGGTCGAGGCATCGAGCGCCGCAATGAAGCTGCGCGGCTGCCTTCCGATGTTGGTGAACTCTCCGCCGGCATAGACCGTGGAGCCGCTCACCGCGAGGGCGCGAACCCAATCGTCGGCGTCCGGGTTCCAGGCGGTGGCGGAGCCGGTGGTGGCATCGATCGCGGCAATGCCGGTGCGCACCTGCTCGCCGATCTGCGTGAAACCTCCGCCCGCGTAGACCGTGGAGCCGCTCAGGGCGAGGGCCAAGACGTCGCCGTTAGGGAACGGGTCCCAAGCGGAAACCGACAGGTTCGGTGCGATGTGCGCGAGGTTATACCGGGGGATGCCGCCCACCGCGCTGAAGCTCCCCCCGATATACCACCCTCCCGCTCCGTCGGAGATTACGGCAGACACCACCCCCAGCACCTTCGGGAACGAAGCAGGCGGCGTTCCCGTCGCGGCATCGAGCGGAATGCCGGCACCCGTGGCGGGCCCCACCCAAGTGAACAAGCCACCGATGAAGATCGTGTCCCCGGCGCGGACGACCGCGCGCACCGGCCCATTCGTGGCCCACAACGTCGTATCGATGGCCTGCGCGTTCCCGGCCCCGGTCCACGACAGCACGAGAGCCACGGCCGTCCCGAGCGTGAGCAGAGCACCGACCGGGGCGGCCGATGCCCGTGGCTTGGCAAGGCCCACGAACGAGTGGAGGATGCTCGATGCCTGGAGACCGGACCGCATGAGAGGCTCCTCGTGCCGGAAGGCTACGGGAACGAGATGGGCTCCCGCAATGCGAGTGCTCCGAGGATCTGGGCCCTCGCGCGCCATGCGCACCGGCGTCTTCCAACCAAGCCTAGCGCGACACGACGGTTGGAAAATCCTCGCGCGCCGCATTCGAGATCCGCAGCTCGTCGATCCAGCCGTCGAACCCGTACCGCGGCTCCGCACCTCCCGTCGGATCGAGCCGGAGGTCGCCGCCGAAGCGGGTGAGGTTTCTCGGGTCGAAGGCGTTCCCCACCAGGAGACCAGCCGGCGTGGCGCGGATCCGATCGGCGGTCGCGTACTGGGCGTCGAGCACGCCATCGAGAAAGAACTTCAGCACTTCGCCGTCGAACGTCACCGCGACGTGGGTCCAACGCTCGAGCGAGATCGGCCGGGCCGAAGCGAACCCGCGCGGCGGGCCCGCCGCCTCGGGCTGGAACGCGAACAGCAGGTGACCGGGCGGGGTCTCCGGAAACAGCGAAAGGTGGAGCCCGGGGCTCGGCGGGAGCGTCGGGGACACCAGCCGCCGGCCGGCCAGCGCGAACAGCCAGCTCTGCCGATTCGCTTCCAGGCTCCAGCGCCCGACGATCGGCGTGTCCTCGTAGGGACCGAACGATCGTGGTCGGAGCCAGGCCTCGATGGTGAACGCCCGCGGGGTCTCGAGCGCCCGGTCGTAGGGCACGTACACGAACGAGTCAAGCGAACGCTCGAAGCCCCGCGCCCGGTCGATGCGGCCAAACTGGACTCGGGTGGCGATGCCGGCGGTGCCGTCGAGGCGAAAGGGGCCCGCATCGGCGACCTGGGTGCCGCTGCTCTCGTCCAGGTGCCAGAGCGCCACCGTCAGCGAATCGGGCTCGGGTGCCCGCAGCCCGCTGGGCGCGGCGGGTGCTGCGGGCGTGCCGGGGGGGCGCTGGCCCCGCACGCATGACACCGAGACCAGGAGTGCGGTCAGAACCATGGCCGCAGCCATCCGGGACGCGGAACGCCCGCGCGGCGCTTGGTGCGCGGGCGCGGTCCATGAGCGTGCCGACATGACCGGCGAGTCTAGCACTGCGCGGCCCGAGCGCGGGCGAACGCGCCACGGGATCCGCCGCGGCTCCAGCCGGAGGCAGCCGGGGCAACACGAACGCCGGGCCACGAGGGTGACCCGGCGTTCTTCGCTGCAGGAGAGGTTCTACTTGTGCTGGCTCGGGAGATAGAAGGCCAGCCCTGCCCGTGCCATGAAGCCGGAATAGTCTGCATTGACGGTCGGGGAGGTGTTGTCGATCTCGACGCTGGCCACTCGATAGCCGGCGCTTCCCGTGAAGGCGAAGCCGGGGCTCACCGTCCACTCGCCGACGCCCATGAAATGGAATCCGGGGCCGCTGCCCTCGACGTCGGCCGTGTTCCCGGCATCATCGGTGAACTCTCCGCCGATCGAGTACATGCCGATCCCGGCGCCAATTCCGTACTTGGCGGTCGGGTTCTTGCTCGGGAAGAAATAGGTGCCCGTGAACTGGAACGAGTTGGCGTCGAGATTCAGCTTGCCGGTCGCTCCGACCGCATCGCTCTCGGTCTCGGCGAACAGCGGCTCCCAGCGCGCCGACAGCATCCAGTTCTGGTTGGCCCACATCCGGACGCCAAGTCCACCGGAGATGCCGGTCGAGAGCTTGTCGAAGTTGGTCCCGTCGTTGGCGTTGCTAAGGTCGATGGCGTCGTTCTGGTCCCCCATCGCGAACGTGTTGAAGCTGCCGAACACCTCGGCTCCGAAGGGGCCAGCCGCCGCCAACGCGAACGTCGGCGCCATGGCGAGCGCGACCACGGACAGCACCACGAGACACGTTCTGGACTTCAGCATGAATCCCTCCTTGGGTTGGTCTCCGATCCCCACCCGTGCTCCTACGGCATCCGAGTGCGACTCGGGGCCCGCGCACCGAAAGCGGTGCGAGAGGGCAAGCACGTGGCAGTCGGACGATCCGCCGTGTGATTTATCGGCGGGGCCGGGCGGGAAAATGAGGGGCCTTTTGGGTGGGGGAACCTGCCCTGCTGGGGGCCACCCAAGGGGCATGCACCGTGCAATTCCGGTTGCTAACACGGATGGCAGCAAGCTCTTGTGCGCCCGGCAGCAGCGACGGCGCGGCGCCGATCGGGCCCGGATCTCGGTCAGCCCCGGAGCGACGGGGTCGGGACGCTCGAGACCAACGCCTCGATCCAGGCTCGCTGCGGCCCCCCCGAAGCCTGGCCAAAGCCGCCTGGCCGATGCCGTCCGATCGCGCGGCGGCTCAACTGGGTCCTATGCCGAGCCGATATCCGGAAGGATGAGACCCGAGCCAGGGGCCCCACCCCCGTACGATCGCGCCGCGCCCGCACCCGGCCCCCAGGGCGATGCCGCCAAGGGCCCGCAGGCCGCCGTGCGGGTCTCGGAGGTTCTCGGCGCGCTTTCGTTCGCGCTCGACCTCACCGAGGGCCAGCCCTTCGGCCACGCGCTCCGGAGCTGCCTGATCGGCATGCACATCGCGCGGGCGCTCGACCTGCCGATGTCCGACCGGCGCGATCTCTACTATGCCGCCTTGCTCAAGGACGTCGGTTGCTCGAGCAACGCCGCCCGCGTCTACGAGCTGTTCGGTGGCGACGAGCGCACGGTCAAGCACGACCTGAAGCGCGTCGACTGGACCAACTACTTTATCGCCGCGCGTTACGCCATGGCTCACGCGGTCCCCGGCTCGTCCTGGTTCGCCCGGGCCCGCCGGGTGGCTGCGCTGGCCGGCTCGGGGACCAAAGTTGCCCACGAGATCGTGGAAATGCGCTGCGCCCGCGGCGGCCAGGTGATTCGCAGCCTGGGCTTTGGCCCCCGGGTCGAAGACACGGTAATGGCCCTGGACGAGCACTGGGACGGCCACGGCCGGCCGCGCGGCTTGAGGGGGAACCAGATCCCGCTCCTGGCGCGCATCCTGAGCCTGGCCCAAACGGTCGAGGTGTTCGCGGCGGTGGACGGGCCGCGCGACGCGCTGGCAGTGGCGCGGGCCCGCCGTGGCACCTGGTTCGATCCGATGCTGGTCTCGGCCTGCGAGCCGTTGGAGAAGGACATCGGAACCTGGTGCGGACTGGACGACTGGGGGCTGCAGCGGGCGGTGCGCGAGGTCGAGCCGGGCGACGCGGCGCTGCTCGCCGGCGCGGGCACCCTGGACCGACTCGCCACCGGGTTCGCGGCGGTGGTGGACGCCAAGTCTCCGTTCACCGCGCGACACTCGGCGCGCGTCACCGAGTTCACGCTCCGCGTTGCCGGAGTGCTGGGCCTGCCCCCGGCCGAACAGGCCGACTTGAAGCGCGCCGCGCTGCTCCACGACCTGGGCAAGCTTTCGGTCCCGAACTCGATCCTCGACAAGCCGGCGCCGCTCTCGGGTCAGGAGTGGGAAGTCATGCGTCTCCATCCCTATTTCACGCAGCGCATCCTGGACCGCGTGGAAGGGTTCCAGGACCTGGCGTTCGTGGCTTCGTCCCATCACGAGCGGCTGGACGGCCGGGGCTACTTCCGCGGGCTGCACGACGATCAGGTCCCGCTCGGCGCCCGGATCCTGGCGGTGGCGGACATCTACGAGGCGTTGACGGCCGAGCGCCCCTACCGGCCCGCGCTGGCGCCCGAAGCGGCGCTCAAGATCATGGAGCGGGACCGGGCCGTGGCCCTCAGCGCCGATTGCCTGGACGCGCTCGCCCGCTCGATCGAGAGCGCGGTGGTGGCGGAGCGGACGGAATACCACGTGGCGTGAGGGGTGGACGCACCGATTCTGCAATCAAGCGACGACCAGCGGGAGCCGCGCTCCGTCGCGGGGTCCCCATAAATGGCCCGGGCACCGGGACCCGCTTGCGGGTCCCGGTCCGTCGCGCGCCCCCGCTGATCGTCGGAAAGCGCTGATGCCGAAAGGGTATCTAGCCTGCCCCCGCCGCTTCGCGCTTGGTGTTCTTCCCCGTCAAACGGTCCCACGCGATCTTGAGCGGGTCGTAGAAGCGATCCACGACGCGCTCCTTGAGCGGGATGATCGCGTTGTCGGTGATCGTGATCTCCTCCGGGCAGACCTCGGTGCAGCACTTGGTGATGTTGCAGAGCCCGATTCCGGCCGCATCCTTGAGGAACCGCGAGCGGTCCTCGCCATCCATCGGGTGCATCTCGAGCCCGGCGATCCGCACGAAGAAGCGCGGTCCCGCGAACTGGTGCTTGAGCTCGTGGGTGCGAAGCACGTGGCAGACGTCCTGGCACAGGAAGCACTCGATGCACTTGCGGAACTCCTGCACCCGGTCGACGTCGGACTGCTGCCAGCGCCACGACGCGTTGGCCATGGGCTTGAACGGCGGGATGCGCTTGTTGACCTCGAAGTTCCAGGACACGTCTGTGACCAGGTCTTTGATGATCGGGAAGGTCTTCATCGGCCGCACCGAGATCGGCTGACCGGGCGTGAAGTGGTCCATGCGCGACTTGCACATCAGGGCCGGTTTGCCGTTGACCTCGGCGCTGCACGAGCCGCACTTGGCGGCCTTGCAGTTCCAGCGCACCGCCAGGTCGGGCGCCCGGTGGGCCTGGATCCAGTGGATGGCGTCGAGCACCACCATGCCGGGCTCGACCGGGACGCGATACTCGACTTCGCTCCCCCCCGCCCGATCGCCGCGGAAGACATGCAGGATGGCCTCGGTGGATCCGCTGGCTGCGCCGGCGCCGGTCGCGGGTGAAACCTTGGCGTTCCCGCCCTGCTCGCTCATCCCACCTTCACCGTCGCGGGCTCGAACAGCGCCCGCAAGTCCGCCGGCATCTCGGGCAGCGGCGTGGGCGAGACCCGCATCCCGCCCGCGGTCTTGACCACGCACATGTTGACCTTGCCGAGCGCGGGATCCATCGCCGCGTAGTCGAGCCGGGAATGGGCCCCGCGGCTCTCCTTCCGCAGCCGGGCGGAGCGCGTGATCGCCTCGGAGACGATCAGCAGGTGGCGGAGGTCACGCGCCAGGTGCCATCCCGGATGGTAGGTGCGGGAGCCCTCGACTCGTACTACCCGCGCCCGAGCCTTCAGGGCTTCGAGCTCGGTCAGCGCCCGCTCGAGGTCCCCCTCGACGCGGAAGATGCCGACGTACCGATCCATGCACTCCTGGAGCGCCCGGTGGACGTCGTAGGGGCTCTCGCCTTGGGTCCGCTCGAAGGGCTCGAGCATCGCCCGGGTCTCGGCTTCGAGGTCAGCCTCGGCGATGCGCGGCGCCGCCCCGGCGCTCTGCCCGTAGCGTGCCGCCCCCGCGCCGGCCCGCCGTCCGAAGACCACCAGGTCGGAGAGCGAGTTGCCACCCAGCCGGTTGGCACCATGCATGCCCGCCGCCGCCTCGCCCGCCGCGAACAATCCCGGCACCGTGGCCGCGGCCGTGTCGGGATCGACTCGGATCCCGCCCATCATATAGTGGGTGGTGGGTCCGACCTCCATCGGCTGCCTGGTGATGTCCACGTCGGCCAGCTCGAGGAACTGGTGGTACATGGATGGGAGCTTGCGCTGCACGCGCTCGGCCGGCATGTAGCTGATGTCGAGGTACGCTCCGCCGTGCGGCGTGCCGCGACCTTCCTTGACCTCGGTGTAGATCGCCCGCGAAACGTTGTCACGCGTCGAAAGCTCGGGGGGTCGGCGCGCGTCGGTCTGCTTGCCGGCCACCGCCGCCTCGACCCAGCGCCGCGCCTCCTCTTCGGTCTCGGCGTACTCGTGGCGGCGGGACTCGGGCAGGTACCTCCACATGAAGCGCTCGCCCTCGCTGTTGCGGAGGATGCCCCCCTCGCCGCGCACGCCCTCGGTCACCAGGATGCCCATCACGCCGGGCGGCCACACCATGCCGGTGGGGTGGAACTGCACGAACTCCATGTCGATCAGCTCGGCCCCGGCGTCGTAGGCCAGCGCCTGGCCGTCTCCGGTGTACTCCCAGGAGTTCGAGGTGATCTTGTAGGCCTTGCCGATCCCGCCGGTGGCCAGCACCACCGCCTTGCAGCGGAACACCACGAACCGCCCGTTTTCGCGCCAATAGCCGAGGGCTCCGGCGATGCGCCCGCCGTCCGTGAAGAGCTTGATGACGGTGCATTCCATGTAGATGTCCAACCCCATGTGGACGCCCTTGTCCTGCAGCGTGCGGATCATCTCGAGCCCGGTGCGGTCGCCGACGTGGGCGAGCCGCTTCCAGGTATGACCGCCAAAGGCCCGTTGCAGGATCCGCCCGTCGTCGGTGCGATCGAACAGCGCGCCCCACTCCTCCAGCTCGCGCACCCGGTCGGGCGCCTCCTGGGCGTGGAGCTGGGCCATCCGCCAGTGGTTGAGGAACGAGCCACCCTTCATGGTGTCCTTGAAATGCGTCTCCCAGCCGTCTTGCGGGTCGACGTGGGCCAGCGCCGCCGCGATGCCACCCTCGGCCATCACGGTGTGGGCCTTGCCGAGCAGCGACTTGCACACCAGCCCGACCGAGACGCCGAGGGCGGAGGCCTCGATGGCAGCACGCAGCCCGGCGCCGCCGGCGCCGATCACCAGCACGTCGTGCTCGTGGATCTCGAACTTGTCCATCGGTCCCCGCATCCCGGCGTCAGCCGCCTGGGTTTTCTACGGCCCCCACACCTTTTCCGGCACGTCGAGCAGGTTCTTGAACGTCATCAGCGTCGGATCGTGGATCCCGCCCATCGAGCACATCCGCACGTAGAAGTCGGCGAAGCAGACCGCGAACAGGCTCCACCACGCCCACGCCATGTGGTGCTCGTTGAGTCGGCTCACGACGCTCCAGGCCTTGTGCCGCGGTCCGCCGCCGGCCACGCACGAGAAGCAGTCGAGCTTGCCGCCCACCAGGTGGCGCAGCGAATGACACGAGAAGGTGTAGAGCGTCAGCGTGCCGGTGCTGAACAGGATCGCCAGCGATCCGCCGCCAATTCCGAAGGTGCCATCGAGATCGAAGGCCCGGACCACGTCCCACCACAGGAACGCGAGGATCACGATGGCCAGGTACAGGAAGTAGCGGTGCAGGTTTTGCAGCACGAACGGGAAGGTGACCTCGCCGCAGTACCCCTTGCTCCTCGGCTCACCCACGGCGCAGGCGATGGGATCGGCGAAGAACGACCGGTAGTAGGCCTTGCGGTAGTAGTAGCAGGTGGCGCGGAAGCCGAGCGGCATCCACAGGATGAGGAGCGCCGGCGAAAGCCAGCTCGGCAGCCATGCCGGCTTGAGCTGCGGCGAGTAGAACGGCGAGAGATAGTGCCGGCCTGTGTTCAGGTACTCGAAGTGATTGCCTTGCAAGGCCGCCCAGGTCGCGTAGAGGCCGAGCAACCCCAGGCCCAACGCCTGGATCAGCGGGACGAACCACCACGCGTCCTTGCGTTCGGTGGCGCCCAAGGGCTCTCCGAACCCGCGCCCTCGGGAGGCACCCGGCGGTGTTCCGGTGGCGGGAAGGCCTCGAGACACGGGTGCGACCGCCGTGCCGCTGCTGGCCATGAGGTGACGGTGACGAGAGGTCATCCGGAGGTTCCCTTCCAACCCAGCCGATCCATCAGAGCAAAGCGGCCGGAATCTAGCACCGCGGGCCGGAACGGAGAAAGGCCGATATCGGTGCCGAGGCCGCGACGGCCGCTTAACCGCAGAGCCGGACCGCCAGCAGGTAGGACGTCACGGCGAGCACCAGCCACTGGAGTGTTCCGGCCGCGACCGGCCGAAGGCCGGCGGCGCGTAGATCCGAGAATCCGGTCTCGAGCCCCACGCCGGCCATCCCCAGGCACAGCAGCCAGAGATCGGCGCGGCGCACTGCGTCGAGAATCGGTCTCGTCAGCCAGCCGGTCGAGTTCGCGACCGCGAAGAGCACGAACAACATCAGGAACCACGGCACCGGCGACACGCGTGCCGCGCCCGCGGCCCGGTGCCGGCGTCTCAGCATCCATCCGAGAGTGACCACCACCGGGGCCAGCAGGCAGATCCGCGCCAGCTTGACCACGGTGGCCACCCGGCCGGCCTCCTCGCTCACCCCGAAGCCTGCCGCCACCACCTGGGCCATCTCGTGGAGACTCGCCCCGTCCCACACCCCGTAGACGAACGGGCTCATCCCGGTCGCGCGCTGGATCGGCGGGTAGAGCAGGATCCCGACCGTGCCGAGCAGCGTGATCACGCCGAGCGCCAGCGGGGCATCGCGGCGCTCGCCTTGGACCACGCTGTCCGTCGCGATGACCGCCGAGGCGCCGCAGATCGCGCCGCCGACGCCGAGCAGCAGGCCCAGCTTCTCACCGACGCCGAGTCGCCGCGCCACCCACCAGCCGAACAGCAGCGCCACCAGTGTCGAAACCGTGACCACCACCAGCGCCGGAGCGCCGATCGACCACAGCTCGGCCAGGCTCAGCCGGAAACCCAGGCCCGCCACCGCCCAGCGCAGCACCGGACGCTGGGCGAGCCGGATCCCGAGGCGGGCTGACTCGGGCAAGGGGACCAACGACTTCCACGCCATGCCGAGCAGGATGACCAGGAGCAGGGCGCTGACGTGGAGGCGATCTTTGACCCAGGGAAGCTCGGCGGCCCAGAGCGCGACCGCAGCAAGCGCAGCGGCGACGATGAGGCCGGGCAGGTGGGCGAGAGGTGCGCGGACCACGTGGCCCTGAAGATTGCCGGCTGTTCTCAACCTCGATCGGCCCCGCCCCGCGACTATCGTCGCGCGGCGACCGGCCCGTCGGCCGACCGGAGGAACTCGCGAACCACGGCGACGGTCGACTCGGGCACATCCCACGTCGTCAGGTGGGCGGCCCCGGGGAAGATCGTGAAGCGAGCGCCGGGGATCAAGGCGGCGTGGCTCCTCGCCAGCTCGGGCCCCACCTCGTCGAACTCCCCCACCGTGACCAGCGTCGGCACGTTGATCTCCTTGAGAAACGGCTTCGCGTCGTAGCCTGCTAGCGTACCGGTGATCGTGAACTCGCTCGGACCCTGCATGTACTCGTAGAGGTGCTGGTTGAAGGAGGCGAGGCTGCTGTCGAGGTCGGCTTGCACCGGGTGGCGGAAGACGTAACGGCCCCAGAACTCGCCCACGGCGTTCTGGTAAGCGGGCGCGTCGAACCTCCCGGTCGCGAGCGCATTCTTCACCGCTCGCTGCGACGAATCCGAGAGCGTTTGGACTAGCTCGCTCGCCCGGCGCCCATACGCCCGCATGTCGAACACGGGCCCGGCGAAGATCAGTGACGCCACGTGCTCGGGATGCGCGCGGTAGTACTCGATCCCGACGATCGTGCCCCAGGAGTGCCCGTACACGTGCCACTTCTGGATTCCCAGGTGCGCGCGGAGCGAGTCCAGCTCGTCCACGAAGTGCGCGATCGTGAACATCGTGGTGTCCGCGAGCGAGTCCGATTTGCCGCTCCCGAGCTGGTCGTAGCGGACGACGATGCGCTCGTCGCCCAGCGCTTCGAGCGGCTTGAGGTAGTAGCTCGAGAACCCCGGCCCGCCGTGAACGAGGACCAGCGGTAGGCCTCGATCCGTGCCCGTGACTCGGAACCATATGCGCCCGCCAGGCACGGCGAGACGTGACTCCCCAAGCGGGATCGGGGCTGGCCTTGAGCCCCGGGCGCCACAGCCGGCGACAGCGATGAGAAGCGCGAGAAAGGCGAGAAATCTCAAGGTCGTGCCCCTTTCGTGAACGATGCCGGGGCAGCCTAGCAGATCCCGAAGCTGTCGTGCCGCTCTCCGGCAACCGCAGGGCGGCTCCCCCCAGGCGTGCCCGTTTGGCCTATGCTGGGAGGCGCGCCGGACGCCATCCGCGGCCGTTTCGAGAAGGCCGAGGAGGCGGAGGAGCCGAGGACCCGAGAGTCGCCCATGACCGTCGATCTCACCCCCAATGCCAAGGTGGTGGTCGAGCACCGCTACCTGC
>DASXTP010000135.1:0-6631 GCA_036505355.1 Candidatus Eiseniibacteriota bacterium
GCTGACCCGCACGCCGGTGGCGTTGTGCTGCAGGTCGGCCGGACCGGAGACGCGGATGCGGGTGTCACACCAGCCGTCGAACATCGGCAGCGCCGCCGGCAGTACCTTGCGCCAGTAGTCGTCGGGGTATTCGCGCGGATCGGTCTCGTTCTTCTCGGGCTCGACGCCGATCTCGGGGCGGTAGCCGAGGATCGGGGCGATGGCGGTGCTGCTGAACCCGGTGACCACCACGCCCGAAGGCAGCACGTACTCCTCCACTCCCGCCCCGTTCTTGCTGATGCCGTCGGGGTACCGGCCCTCGAAGCGGAAGCCGATCCGCACCCGGTCCCCGGGTCGCAGGGGCGTTCGGGGCGTGAACACGTAGAGCAGGGCCCGGTTCTCGGGCTTGGCCTCCGCCCCGTCCAGGCGCCAGCTCACGTTCTTCCAGTGGAGGCCGCCGGTGACGGGGATCTGGGCCAGCGTGTCCAAGGTGTGGTTCACCAGCGTGTACTCGCCGTTCGAGCGCAACCAGCTCTTGCGGGGCTCGAACTCGAGGTCCAGGCTCGCCGCGGCGAGGCTCGGGCTCTTCGAGCCCTTCCAGGTCTCGACGTTCTTCTTCCAGTAGTCGCGTTGGAGCTTGCGCGCCACCGCGCCCTCGCGGCCGCCGTGCACCAGGAAGGCCAGCGCCGCGCCGCACAGGAGCGGCAGCAGCGCGAACGGCAGCAGGGCGAGCCCGGCGCGACCGAGCGCCCGCGGGCGCAGCGCGTGCAGGAGCCGCGTCGCGTCCGCCTCGCGCCGCGTGAACAGACGCACGGTGAGGGCGACGAAGAACACCGCCAGGCCGAGCGCCATCGCCCGGTTCAACACCAGTGCCACCCGATCCAGCTCGAACACGCTGATGTCGCTCCACCGCACCGCGCTCCACAGGTCCCAGTTGAAGGTCCAGCTCATCTTGCCGCGGGCCTGGAAGAAACCGGTCAGCGCCATGGCCCCGAAGCCCAGGACGTACGTGCCATAGCGATTCCCGGTGATGGCGAAGGCCGCGCACACGAACGCGGTCCACAGCAGGAAGGTGGGCGTGAGCAGCAGCCCCCAGGTGAGCGCGAAGGGACCCAAGCCAAACGCCACCTGGCCCTGGATCAGCAGCACGATCGCGCAGCCGACCAGCGTGGTGAGCACGACGGCCAGTCCGAGCACCGTGTTGGTGAGGCACTTGCCGAGCAGCAGCGAGGTGGTGCGCAGCGGCGTCGCGTAGTGGATCGACGCCAGGCCGCTGCTCTTTTCCCGCTGCAGCGATTCGGTGGTGTAGAACAGGATCAACATGCAGACCAGCAGGGTGAGCGTGTTCATGTTCTTGACGGCGAGGATTCCGGGCGTGTTGAGCAGGGGCGTGTCGAAGGCGCCGACGTCCACGACGCTCCCGAACACCTGGATCAGGATCATCGGCACGAACAGATAGAGCCCGGGGTGCGTCCACAGCTCGCGCCACTCGACCCGCGCCACCTCGAGGGTGCCGGCCCAGAAGCCGGGCGTGCCGGATCTCATCGCGAGCCCGGCAAGCGCGGCGGGTTCGAGCCGGGTCACGCCTTCGGCGGCCGCAACGGCCAGCCGGGCCCGCTTCAGGCGCCTCGTCGCCCGCGTGCCGCGCAGCTCGGCGGCGAAGCGGACCTGGAGCAGCCACACCGCGGCGAAGCCCGCGAGCAGGCAGGCCACGCGCTGGGTCACGATCAGGGCGTCGAGCCCGACCGGCCGCCGGTTGTAGAAATCCACCCCCTTGTCGACGTTGAGCCAAGTCTCGTTGATCCAGCGCAGGCCGGTCAGGTCCGCGAACTGGAGGGCGCGGTTGACGGCCGGCGACAGCCACACCGGGGACCATTCCCAGAAGAAGAAGGCGCCGAACAACAGCACCATCACTGGCAGCACGAACACCAGGATCGGCTTGCGGGTCAGCCCGCCGATCGCGAGCGCCACGCCCACCGAGCAGGCGAGCATCGGCACGCCGAAGATCAGGGCGGGCTTGAGGTAGTTGGCGAGCACGAACGGACCGATCGAGTCCCGGTTCTCGCCGTGGGGTACGACGTGGTTGAAGAGCATGGCGAGCGCGAGCTGGGTCGCGAGCACCCACAGGAAGCTCGCCAGCACTGCCAGGTACTTGCCCCACACGTACTCGCCGGCGGTGAGTCGCGTGGAATGGAGCAGCTCGCCGACCTTCTGGTCGTGGTCGCGGACCAGCGACATCCCTGCCGCCACCGAGACGAAGAAGGAGTAGATGATCGAGACCATCATGATCACCAACTGGGCGAGGGCGAACTCCGACGTGATCCATGCCTTGGTGCCGCCTACCCGGGCGTCGCCCGAGCGCATCGAGGCCTGACCCTGGGAAAGCTCCCACGAGAAGTAGCCGACCAGCAGGATCAGCACCCAGAACAGGGGTCGGCGAAAGTTGTGGGTGAACTCCTGCCGGAAGACTTCCCAGAGCCGCCCGAGATGCCCGCCGCCGGGGCGCGCCGAGGCTCCACCGACCGTGGCCATCATGGGCGGGCCTCGGTCATGCCGCCGAGGTGGGCGAACCGGGCGAACCCGTTCGCCACCGGTCGGCCGCGATCCCGCGCCTCGTCGTTGCCGGGGCCCGGGAGGCCCGAGCGCATCAGCACCAGGTAGGCATCCTCGAGCGTCGGGGTCACCGGCTCGAATCCTTGAGGCGCCGAGCCGTTCGGGGCGAACACCCGCACCCGATGACGGCCCTCGACCAGGATCGCCTGGGTCACGCTGCGCGTCCGACGCAGCTCGGGAAGCTCCGAAGGGCTCGCCGTGCCCTCGAAGATCGCGCCTTCGATCGCCTCCCGCGCCGCCCGCGGCGTGGTCTTCGCCACCAGGCGTCCCTGGCGGATCACCGCGAACTGTGGGCACAGCACGGCCACGTCTTCGACGATGTGGGTCGAGAGCAGCACGATGCGGTTCTCGGCCAGCTCGGCGAGCAGGTGGTAGAAGCGCAGGCGTTCCTCGGGATCGAGTCCGGCGGTGGGCTCGTCGACGATCAGCAGGCGCGGGTCGCCCGCGATCGCCTGGGCGATCCCCAGACGCTGGCGCATGCCGCCGGAGTAGGATTTCACCTTTCGTTTGGCCGCGAACGACAGGTTGACGCGCTCGAGCAGCTCACGGGCGAGCCGCTTGAGGCCGCCGGGAGCCTGGACGCCCTTGAGCCGCAGCAGGTGCACCAGCATCTGCTCGCCCGAGAGGTGCGGATAGAAGCCGAACTCCTGAGGCAGGTAGCCGAGCCGGGCGCGCACCCGCTCGGGCTTCTCGAGGATGTCTTCGCCGTCCAGCGTCACGGCGCCCGAAGTCGGCTCGAGCAGCCCGGCCAGGATGCGCATGAGGGTGGACTTGCCGGCGCCGTTGGGGCCCAGCAGGCCGAACATTCCGACCTCGAGGTCGAGATCCACGCCTTCGAGGGCCGTGACCGGGCCGGGGTATACCTTGACAAGACTCTGGATCCGGAGCATCGAGCACCTCACGAAAACCATTGGGCCGTCGCGTGCAGGGTCGCTCGGGGGCGACGCCGAGCCGCGTGCCATCACCGGGCAGCGGGGAGCTTACGGCCGCGGACTGGGCAAAGTTGCCGAGAATTCGAGGTTCGGCACCCGGGTGCACGATTCGGGCCCGGTCGCGGCCCGCCAAAAACCCGGGTCGAGCCGGAATTCCCTTGAGGATGGCCGGTCGTTCGCTCCATTCTCCCCCGTTCGCGCTGCATGGGGTAGCGCGGTCCCCTGGAGGTTGGTCCATGAAGAGCCTGGTCGTGAAGGTGCTCGTGCTCGCCAGTTGTTTTGCGACGGCGGCCGTGGCGCAGGAAGCGTCGCAGCCCGGAATGAAGCCCGAATCGATGGCCATGCCGACGGCGGGCCCGGAATCGAAGGCGCTGGCGAAGTTCTTCGGGCAGAACCTGACTTGGACCGGCACGTGCGCCGCCGGCGCGATGGGTCCCGATTCGAAGGAGATGAGCACGAAAGGCAAGGCGGTGGCCCATCCGATCCTGGGTGGCCTGTGGTACGTGTGCGACGTCGAGGATGTCTACGGCTCGGGGAAAGAGGCGATGACCTGGAAGGGGCACCAAGTAGTCGGCTACGACTTTGCGGCCAAGGCCTACCGCGCCGTGATGACGGACAACATGGGCATGTTGACGACCTGGAACGGAACCCTCGACGGCGAGACGTTCGCTCTCGAGACCCCCGAGCCCGTGATGATGGGTGGTCAAATGGTGAAGAGCCGGCTGACCTTTGCCCACAACGCGGACGGCACGATTTCCTTCAAGGACGAGCATCAGGCGGCGGGCGGTGAGTGGCAGTTGGCCGAGTCCGCCATGGCGCGCCCGTCGGGAGGCAAGGCCAAGGGCGAGCATATGGCGACCAGCGAGAAGAAGTAGCGCACGGTTCGCGCGCATTTCGGAGGACGGCACCCCCCTCCGGCCGCGCCGCGCTTCCGACCCGAGGACCTGAGGTGGTGGTTTCGCCTCAGGTCCTCGTGGCTTTCTTGGCGCCGGGCGCGGCTCGGGGCGTGACTCAACGATTGACACGCCGCCGGGCGCGGCGTTGAATGATGCCCATGGCGTTCACCGCCAGCGCCGAGGTCTACGATCGCTTCATCGGGCGCTATGTGCGCCCGCTCGCACCACGCTTCGCCGACTTCGCCGGTATCACGACGGGCCCGGTGCTCGACGTGGGTTGCGGTCCCGGAGTGCTCTGCGCGGTGCTGGCCGAGCGCGTTGGCGCGACCAACGTCGCGGCAGTGGAGACCTGGGAGCCACACGTGGTCGCCTGTCGAGCCCGGGTCCCAGGCGCCGACGTGCGCCTCGGGCGCTTCGACCGACTCCCGTTCGCCGACGGCGCGTTTGCGGCCGCCCTGTCGCAGCTCATGCTGCCGTTCGTGAACGACCCCACGCGCGTCGCCGCCGAGATGCGGCGCGTGGTGCGCCCCGGCGGCGTCGTGGCGGCGAGCACCTTTGCCGCGGAAGGGTTCGCACCGACGCACGCCTTCTGGGAGGCGGCCCGCCAGATCGACCCCGAGACCCCCGATCAAGAGCATCCGCCGTTTTCCCACCAGGGAGAGATCGTAGAGCTTTGGGAGGGTGCGGGAGTCGTGGAGATCGAGGGCGAGACGATCGAGATCGAGGCTCGCTACGCGAACTTCGACGACTACTGGGCGCCGTTCGTCGCCGGCATCGGGCCGGCGGCCGAATATCTCAGGGCACAGCCGGTGCCGCGTCGCGAGACCATCCGCGAGGCGTGCTTCGAGATGCTCGGCAACCGGAACGTCGGCTTCACGCTTCGGGCGCAGGTGCTGGCGGTGAAGGGACGGGTTAAATAGAAGGACGTTCCCATGCGCGCCTGGTTGCACGCGACCGCCGTGCAACTTGCACGATGCGGGGAGCCCGGGTGTGCCCCGTCCCGCCAAGTCGAGGACCAGCCCCAGCCTTTGAACGGGCACGAGAGTTGATTCATCGGCCCTCGGACGCCCCCTCCCAAGGCCAAACCATGGAGAAAACCATGCACCGACAACTGAATTCCCGGCTTCGCTTTGCCGCAATCGGTCCGCTGATGGTCGCGCTCTTGTTGTCCGCCGCTCCTCGCGCCGCGCACGCCCTCCAGATCGTGCCCTCGATCGGCATCAGCCAGGCCAAAGACGGCGAAGACAACAAGGTGATGCTGGCGCTCGCGCTGCGCAACGGGCTCCTGCCGCGCACCCAGGCCGAGATCCAAGTCGGCCATCGTAGTGAGAAGTACGAGTTCGCGGGCGAGAGCTTCGAGCTGCGCACCATCCCCGTGACGTTGTCTGCCTGGGTGAGCCCGGTGCCGATGCTGTATGCGGGCGGCGGCGTAGGTGCTTACCTGCAGGCCGTGGAGTACGGAAACAATTTATATCCGGCCAGCAACGAGACGCAGTTCGGCGTCCACTTGGGCGGTGGCCTTCGGTTCTCGATGACCCCGCTGGTCGGTCTCGACCTTCAGGCCCGCCAGGTGTTCCTGGAGGAGAAATCCACCCAGCTCCCCTCGGGCAACGTCGATCCGAGCTTCTGGACGGTTTCCGCCGGACTCGTGATCGGCTTCTGAACTCGGCCGGACCCTCGGGCCGGCCGGGCCAGAAGAGGTACCGCCTGCGCGACCCCTCGGGCCGCGCGGGCCGCCCAAGGGACGGCCCGTCACAACCTGGAGGCGATCCGGCTACTTCACGCAGACCACGGTCCGCGACACCGCAACTTGGGGCCCGCGTGCCCGCAGGAAGTAGATCCCGCCCCTGGCCGAGGTTCCGGCTTCCGTTCGGCCATTCCACACCAGGGTGTGACGCCCCGATTCCAGGGGTCTGGCAGGCGAGGCCCACACCCTGCGCCCCGCGACATCGAAGACTTCCAAGCGGACCGGGGCTGGAGCCGTGAGGCTGAACGCGATCGAGACCTGATCGCGGAAGGGGTTGGGCCACGCCCGGGGCGGCGCGAGTTCGCTCGCGAGCGGCCCGACGCCGGTGACGGGGATCTGTCCACCCGAGTTCACCCGAACCGCGTCCACGCCGCCAGAGCCGTTGCGGAAGCTGACGATCGCCCCGCCCGTCCCGTCCAACGCGATCACGGGGTTGGCATCGAAGCTCCCGTTGTTGCACAGCA
>DASXTP010000136.1:0-2025 GCA_036505355.1 Candidatus Eiseniibacteriota bacterium
GACCGGCGTGTCGCCGGCAACACACCGGTTGCAGCAAGGGGACGAGTACTTCGATCAATGGCCCGATGGGATCTCCCCACGGCGGGAGGGCAATGGTGCCTACTGGACCGGGCTCGTCTTCCTCGTCGCCGGGCTGATCGCCACCATCGCCGGTCTGGCCACCCACGTCACCTCGCTCGTGCAGACGATCCTGCTGGCGATCCCGATGGTGGCCATCGGGTTCGGCCTCGAACGGGTCGGGCGCGGCGTGCAGCGCGGATCGCTGCGGGCGATCGGTGGGATCCTGATCGTGATCGCGGTCGCCAGCCCGGTCGTGCTGTCGGTGTCCTCGCCAGGCGCTGGCTTCATCTCGACCGAGAGCGCGCCGGTCCCAGCCGGGACCGATTCGGCGGTCCTCCGCACCAGCCAGGGAGGGGGCCAGCTCCGGATCGACGCCGGCTCGGTCGGCCTCTACCAGGCGGAGCTCCGCAGCCCCGGAACGCCATCGGCCCGCGTGTCGAACAGCGGGAAACAGGCCGTGGTCGATCTGCGCGGGCCTGCCCAGCACGGCCTGCTGGCTCGGAACCGCGGGAGCGACTGGGGCATCCGCCTGAACTCGAGCGTGCCATGGCGCGTCGAGGCTGAGGCCGGAGCGCTGACCGGCGACCTGGACCTCCGCGAGCTGGACGTCCGCGGCGTCGACGTCGAGGCGGGCATCTCCCGGATGGCGGTGCGACTCAACCAGCCGAGCACCGTCGTCCCAGTGAGCATCCAGATCTCCGTCGGGCTCGTCGACGTCTACCTGCCGAGGTCGGCGACCTGCGAGATCCGGGTGGACGGCCCGGCCCTCAACAACTTCTCGTCGCAGGGGTTGGTGAACCGCGATGGCGCCTGGCGTGCCACCGGGATCAGCGGCAAGGGCAGCTTCAAGATCAGCGTCCGCCTGTCCGCCGGCCGCGTCCGCGTGCACCGGGTCTGACCGCGGCTCGACGCCTCCCCGGGGGCCGCGCCCGGCGCGACACGGTGCCCACCATCCCTCGTCCTGGCCGCGGATCCGCAGTGCCTTGATGGCCCAGTGCGGTCCGTCCGCACCCATGACGAACCGAACGAGGTCGCCTTGCGGACTCCCTCGGCCAGGACTGGCACGGCGACGCCCATCGGTTCGGCGCGATGGGCGGAGGTGCACCCCGGGCGATGGTCTCGCGCTCGAGGAGCGGTGCGGCCCGAGCAAAACGCGGGAGCAGCGTTGCGGCTGGTAACCATGCCGAGACCCCCGACAATTCTCGGGTTCGCGCTCTGCCTTCCCCTTACAGAGCGAGGACCGTCGTCCTGCCGGGGGTCTCGTCGCCAGCACGATCCCATGCTCTCCGCAAGGCGTCAACGCGCCTGTGCGCGAACCTGTGGAAAACCTTGGGGACAAGTCGCCGCTGCTGTTGACTACCGCGTCGGAGCCTGTGGACAACCGGCCCGCGGCTGGGGACAGGACGTGGAACCAGAGAATTCGATCACTGCGGTGACCAGCCTGTCGGATGCGGCCAGCTTGTGGACAAAGAAAAAGTTCCGCGCCGAACGTGGGACGGAGCGTCACCGCCCGGAAGCCAGCGTCCCAAAGCCGCCGTCCAGGAAAGGCGGGACGGGCCTGCCCGCCGCTGCCCGCCCTGGGCCATGGGGCCCGCCGCCGCCCAGGGTGGTGCCGCGGGCGGCTTGGGCGCGAACGGCGCGGGTGGGGCGAGGCGACGGCGGAAGGGTCGGTTGGCGCGGATGCGGACGGGGGAGCATGGGATACTCGTGGCCACGATGCCGAGATCCACCCCACGTCCAGAGCGTCCCGCGGCCGCTTCCGCAAAGCCGCTGGTCAGAGTCGTGCGTAGCCCCCGGCGACGCAAGACGGTCACCGCGTACCGGGACGGCGACACCGTGGTCGTGCTGCTGCCGAGCCGCATGACCAAGCGTGAGGAGGCGCACTGGGTCACGACCATGCTCGAGCGGCTCGACCAGCGCGAACGTCGCCGCCGGCCGCCCGGCGACGAGGAGCTGGAGCGGCGC
>DASXTP010000137.1:0-1729 GCA_036505355.1 Candidatus Eiseniibacteriota bacterium
CCTCGCGCGACCGCGAGCTGCACGGCGAGCCCGCCGGTCACCCCGCCGGCGCCATGCACGAGCACCCACTCGCCGGCCGGGGCCGGCGCGGCCTCGGTGAGCGCCTGGTCCGCCGTGAGCGCCGGCACCGGGAACGCGGCCGCCGCCTCCCACGAAACGGTGGCCGGCTTCCGGGCGACGAGTGCGGCCGGGGCGATGAGCCACTCCGCCCACGCGCCCTGGTGTCGCAGCGGCAAGGGGTGGGTGAGGACCTCGTCGCCCGCTGCAAGGTCCGTCACCTCCTCGCCGACCGCCGAGACGAGTCCGGCCGCCTCAACGCCGAGCGCCAGAGGTGGCCGGCGGCCGACGTCCCAGCTGCCGACCCGGACGAACTCGTCCCAGTTGCCGACCCCCGCCGCCCGCACCCCGATCACGACCTCGTCCGGCGCAGGAGACGCCGGCGCCGCGAGCTCCAGCATCCCCACGTCTCCGCCGAAGGTGTCGATCCCGGCCGCCTGCATCCGTCGCATAGCCACCATCTGGAGGACCTAGAGCCAGAGAGTCACGGATCTGGGAATCCGGGGCTTTCCAACCTCCCTACACCAGTCGGCGCCACGACTAACTCGAACGCCTTCACCTGGAACCTCGCCTTTCGGCTTGGCAACATCGCCGTCAGGTGATGCGGGGAGCAAGCCGCCAGGGGACTGAGGCCCAACCATTTCTTGTTCGCCGGCTCGGCGCTGTCGATGTGTCCAAGTCGAACTGTTCCGCTCCGGACAAATGTCAGCCACGCTGCTCGGTGCCTTCAACTCGTCATGCGGCTCGTTGCGTGCCATTAGGGCCGCCTCCCTTGCAGGTCGAATACAAGATGCACGCGGAAGAGATGATGCGCCGGCCCGGATCCGATCGCGTCTGGGAACTCCCGGGCGCAACCCCCTAGTGCGCCGCCCGCTGACGACTTAGGAGATGAGACTCGGAGCTGCCCTTGTCGAAACACTAGGGCATCGCGCCCGGGAGTTCCCAGACGCGAATCGCCTCCGCCCGACGCATCCTGCCTCCGTGGTGGGGGATCGGGCACACCCACGTCGCTCTCGGAACGACCCTCGGCCTCGTCTACCTGCTGTTCGGCCGTTGGCGGCTCGCTGCACCCGCGCCTCATCGCCTGCAGGACGTGCGCGAGCCGCACGTCCACAAAGCGGCGTGAATACCGCGATGAGCCGCCCGGGCCACCAGTCAGGCGCGCCGTTCGGGCACGCTTCCGCGCCCCCTCCTCGCGGCAAGCGGCGGAACTCCCGCTCGCCACCGTGGCGATCGAGGCCAGACAATCCGCCGTCCACAAGCTCGACCACCCACAGCGATAAAAGGAAGGCACATGTCCCGTTATTCGCCCTCATCCTCCATCGAGGTGCTCGATCGCGTACTGCGCGACACCTCGGCCCCAACCGGCGCTTGGCGCCGGCTGCTTCAACGCGCGGTGGTGGGCGCCGCCGGAGTCGCGGCGGCGAGCGCGGGCATCCTTGCCTCCAGTGCGCTCGCAGATGACAGGCCTCACGGCCCGAGCAATGGTGACGGCTCGATCGACGACTGGGGCGTCTTCACGTCCACGACCGAGGCGCTCACGGTCACGATCCTGGACGAACTGCTGCGCCGTACGAGCCTGCATCCCGAAGTCCCAAGCGAAGTGTCGCTCACCTTCGACGCCGTCTACGCAGCCGAGCTTGATCACTGGAACTTCATCAGCCAACACTTC
>DASXTP010000138.1:0-31442 GCA_036505355.1 Candidatus Eiseniibacteriota bacterium
GCCGCCGCCAGTCGGCCGGTGCGCACTCCAATGCGCAGCTTCGCGGGGAGAGTCATCGGGCTCAAGGCTCCTCAGAAAAGTGGGTGTCGGACTATGCTTGAGCCCATGAGCCATCGGCAAGGAGAATCCCCCCGGCTCGACGAGGCCGGGGCGACCCAAGCCGATTCACGGGCGCGACGAACGCGCCGCGCGGGGACTCGAGTCCCGTGGCCCTTGCCGCGCCGTCAGGTCTTGGCGTGCTTTTTCGCTTTGGCCGCCCTTCGGGCCACCTTCTTCTGCAGTTTGCGGTCCGAAAGCTTGCGAGCCGCGGCACGCCGGGGGGCCGCCTTGGCCGCCGGCTTGGGCTTGCGGGCGGGCGGGGTCGAGGGCTCGGTGGCCGGCGCGGCCGCCGGCCTCGGCGGGGCCGAAGGCTGGATGCCCAGCGATCGTAGCAGGGAGGCCGCCTGTTCCGACGGCTGGGCGCCTTTCGAGAGCCACGCCTCGACTTTGTCCTTGTGCACCACCAGCTCGTAGGGCTGGGTCAGCGGATTGTAGTGGCCGAGGATCTCCAGAAAACGGCCGTCCCGCTGGCGACGTGAATCGGCCGCCACCATGCGGAAGAAAGGTCGCTTCTTCGCCCCGGCCCGCATCAAGCGAATCACCACTGCCATGAAATGGTTCCTCCTCCGAGACCTCCCCGTGAGGTCCCCGTTCCCGCGACTCGGCAGGCTAGTGCATCGTTCTGCGCCGGCCGCCGAAGCCCCGCGATCCGTGACGCAGCCGCTTCATGAGTGCCCGCGCCCGGTCGAAATCCCGCAGCAGCTGGTTCACCTCGGGAACCGTCGTGCCGCTGCCTGCCGCGATACGGCGTCGCCGACTCCCGTCGATCAGGCGGGGCCGTCTTCTCTCGAGCACCGTCATGCTGAGCAAGATCGCTTCGAAGCGTTCGAGCCTCGCGGGATCCGGTCGCAGCTCGGCCAGCGCGCCGCGCGGCACTCCCGGCAGCATTTTCATCAGCTCCTCGAGTGGGCCCATCCGCTTCACCTGCCTCAGTTGCTCGAGAAAGTCCTCGAGCGTGAACTCCGCCCGGCGCACCGTCTCCGCCATCCGCGCGGCGGTTTCCCGGTCGACCGCGGCCCGGGCCTTCTCCACCAGCCCCAACACATCCCCCAGGCCGAGGATGCGCCCCGCCAGGCGCTCCGGGTGAAACACCTCGAGCCCGTCCAGCTTCTCGCCCACCCCCAAGAACAGGATGGGCTTGCCTGTCACCTGACGGAGCGACAGGGCAGCCCCGCCTCGGGCGTCACCGTCCATCTTGGTCAGCACCAACCCGTCGATGCCGATCCGCTCGACGAACGCTCGCCCGATGCGGACTGCGTCCTGACCGGTCATTCCGTCCACCACCAGCAGCACCTGGTGGGCTTGAGCCACGTGCTGCAGCGCCTCGAGCTCCGCCATCAGGGGCTCGTCGACGTGCAGCCGCCCCGCGGTGTCGATCACGAGGAAGTCGAAGCCGCGCCGGCGCGCCTGTTCGAGCCCCTGGCGGGCGATGTCGGTCGGTTCCACACCGGATTCCGCGCGCCAGAACCCCGCGTGGGCCTGCTTGGCCACCCGCTCGAGCTGATCGATCGCGGCCGGCCGCTGCAGGTCGGCGCTCACCAGCAAGGTCCGCTTGCCCTTGGCCCCGAGCCACAGGGCGAGCTTCCCGGCCAGGGTGGTCTTGCCCGAGCCCTGCAGGCCCGCGAGCAGCACCACCGTCGGCAGATGGGGCGACCCGGCCAGCGTGACCGGCGTTCCCCCGAGGAGTTGCACCAGCTCGTCCCGGACGATCCCCACCACCTGCTGACCCGGGGTGAGGCTCCGGAGGACTTCCTGACCCACCGCTCGCGCCTCGATCCGAGCGATAAAGTCACGAGCTACAGCTACTTGGACATCTGCCTCGAGCAACGCTCGACGTACGTCACGGAGGCCCTCTCGGATGTTGTCCGCGCTGAGACGGGCCTGACCTGTGAGTTTTCGGAACACTCCATCGAGACGACTGCTGAGGGCTTCGAACACGGTCCCTTTCGCCCGACGAAGCGCGCAACATAGCACAGCGCACGAGACTGCGCATAGGAATGAGTGGGCCGGCTGTCCCCAAAGCCGGCGCTGCCCGGTGCGGCCCCAGTTGGCCATCGGCACGATCTCAGGTGTCGCTAAATTTGATGTACAAGTGACCATATAGTCACGTATTGTGGGAGCGTGGAGGCCATCTTCAGGGCATTGAGCGATCCGAGCCGTCGGGCCCTGCTGGACCTCCTGTACCAGCGCAACGGACGCTCGCTTGCCGATCTGGATGGCCACCTGCCCATGACGCGCTTCGGCACCATGAAGCACCTCCGCGTCCTCGAATCGGCCGGGTTGGTCGCCACTCGGCGCGTCGGTCGGCACAAGCTCCACTATTTGAACCCGGTCCCGATCCGCCTCATCCACGACCGCTGGATCACGAAGTACGCGGCGCCTTGGGTCGGCGCGCTCGGACACCTCAAGCGAGAACTGGAGGAGACCATGCACCGCTCGCCGTCATCACCGTCCGTCGTTGCCGCCCCCCGGCACCTGTACGAGATCGTCATCCGCGCCACGCCGGACCAGATCTGGGAGGCGATCACCCGGCCCGAGCGCACCCGCGACTACTTCTACGGCAC
Organism: Candidatus Eiseniibacteriota bacterium; assembly: GCA_036505355.1. Lineage (GTDB taxonomy): Bacteria > Eisenbacteria > RBG-16-71-46 > RBG-16-71-46 > RBG-16-71-46 > WS-8. Next base: position 2,664 of record DASXTP010000138.1, read on the forward strand.
GCTGGTGGCGAGCGATTGGAAGCCCGGCTCGCCGCTTCGCTACGCCTATCCCGACGGCAAGCTCGCGGCCGAGGGAACGGTGCTCGAGGCGGATCCGCCGCGCCGGCTGGTTCACAGCCTTTCGGCCCTATGGGATCCGGAGGTCACGCTGGACCATCCGCACCAGGTGGTGTGGACCATCGAGCCGCTCGGGCGCTCGTGCCGCGTGAGGGTCGAGCACCATGGGTTCGAGGGCGAGACCGCCACACTGCGGAGCGTGCAGAGCGGCCTGAGCGTGATCCTGAGCGGGATGAAGACGCTGCTCGAGACCGGGCAGAGGCTCGAGATCGGAGGCTGAAGCCTGACGGTGGAGCAGCCGAACGGATGCGCCCGGCCTCAGTCGACTGCCGCCCGCAGCGCCTCCAGCGCCCGCCGCGGATCGGCTTGCCGGTAGATCGCATGCCCGGCCACGAACACCTCGGCCCCGGCCAGGCGGGCTTCGCGGGCCGTGGCCGGGGCGATCCCGCCGTCCACCTGGATCAGGAAGTGCCCGTGGTGGCGGGCACGCCATGCCGCCGCGGCCCGCACCTTGTCGAGCATGGCCGGCAGGAAGGCCTGGCCTTCGAAACCCGGCTCCACCGTCATCACCAACAGCAGGTCGAGCTCTCGGAGGTGCGGCTCGGCCTCGGCCAGGGGCGTGCCGGGCTTGAGCGCCAACCCGACTCGCCGCCCGGAGGCCCGGATCGCCTCCAGGGTGCGCCCGAGGTCCTGGCACGCTTCGAGGTGCACCGTCAGGCCGTCGGCGCCCGCCGCGTCGAACTCGGACAGCAGGCGCAGCGGCTCGTGGATCATCAGGTGGACGTCGACGAGCGCGCGGGAGAGCCTCCGCACCGCCCGCACCACGATCGGCCCGAAGGTGAGGTTGGGAACGAAGCGCCCGTCCATCACGTCGCAGTGCACCCAATCCTGTGCCGGATCCACCAGCGCCAGGTTCTCGGCAAGGCGGGAGAAATCGGCCGAGAGAATGGAAGGCGCCACGATCGGCGGCGTGATCGTCGGCCCGAGGCTTGCGCCGCTCGTCATCAGCCCTCCCGGCCAATCGCGAAGCGGGCCGGCGGGTGGCGATCGCACCCTCGCGTCATCGGATCATGCGTCCGGTCGCCTGGAGCTGGATCGTGGTCGTGCGCGTGATCCGCGACCCGGGAGCCGGGCTCTGGGTCACGACGGTACCGATCGAGCCGGCGCCGGGCGTCGTCAGCACGCGGAAGCCGAGCGCGTCGAGCTGCCGCCTCGCGCTCGAGACCTCGCGCCCCACCAGATCGGGCATCACGAAGCTCTCCTCCCCGGCGCCGGTCGAGACCAAGAGGCTCACCGGGGAATCGTGCGGTAGCACCGTCTCGGGACCGGGGTCGGAGCCCGCCACCAGCCCCTCGCCCACTTCCTCGGAGGGCGCGCGGGTGATCACGCCGAGCCTCAGGCCGGCGCTTCGCAGCAGGCCTTCGGCGCTGCGCTGCGACTCGCCGAACAGCTCGGGCACCGAGCTGAACTCCTCGCCGAGGCTCACCACCACCGAGACGCGCTTGCGCCCGCGCACCGCGGTCCCTGGGGCGGGGTCCTGCGACAGGACGAAGCCGCGCGGCACCGCCGGGTCGAAGCGCTCGCCGGCGCGCGACACCTGGAGGTCGAGCGGGCGCAGCGCCTGCTCGGCCTGCTCCAGCGTCAGGCTGCGCACGTCGGGCACCCGGACTTCGCCGATGCCATGGATCAGGCGTGGCATCACCAAGCTGTTGAAGACCACGAGCCCGGTGCCGAACGCCGCGATCGCCAGTCCCGACATCAGCCAGAAAGCGGACAGCCGGTGCCGCGTGGTGGCCTCGAAATGTTCCGCGCTCGAGGCCGGTGAGCCGGCGTCGCTCGCCGCAGGAGTCGCGGTGGCCGGCTCGGGCTCGCCCACTGGGCTCGCGGCTGGCGTCCCGGACGGCACTTCCGTCGCCGCGAACTCCTCGGACGAGGCCTCCGGTGGCGCGACCACCGTCGTGCTCGCCGGGGGGACCGGGAAGGCGGTCCCCGACGTCGGGACCGGGGCCGCCTCGGGCTCTGTCTCCGCCGGTCGCCAGCGCGGCTCGCTCTCGCCCGGGCGCTCGTAACGGGTCTTGAGCCGCCGGCGCGGGGTCATGTGCGCCTGAGCCTCACGGCGAAGGCGCCGTCGCAGCCGTGGACGTGCGGCAAGAGCCTCATGAACCCCTGCTCGTCCACGACCTCTTCGGGCAGAAAGGCGGCGGCGCTCTCCAGCACGAAGTCGGGCTGCTCGCGCAGGAACCGCTCCACCACCTGGATGGTCTCCTCGGGCTCGAACGAGCAGACGCTGTAGACCAGCACGCCGCCCGGCCGGGCGCGTCGCCCGCCGGCGATCAGGAGCTCGAGCTGGAGCGCCGGCATCTCGTCGAACACCTCGGGGCCCTTGCGCCACCGCGCGTCGGCCCGCCGCGCCAGCACTCCGAGGCCCGAGCAGGGCGCATCCACCAGCACGCGGTCGAACGGCATCGGAAAGGCGTAGGTACGGCCGTCGCCCCGGACCACGTGCACCGAGTGGGTCCCGAGCCTTCGCACCGTGGCCTCCAACGACGCGACGCGCGCCTCGGAGCGTTCCATCGCCCATACCTCCCCCTCGTCGCCCATGCGCTCCGCCAAATGCGTGCATTTGCCGCCGGGCGCGGCGCACAAGTCGAGCAAGCGCTCGTGGGGCTGAGGCGCGACCAGATCGGCGACCAACGCCTCGCTCTCGTCCTGGGGCGTGCACCAGCCCTCGCGGAAGGCCTTGAGCCGCGAGGGGCCGACGTTGCCTTCCATCCATACGAGGTCCGTCGAGAGGCGCGCGGGGGTCGCCGCGAACCCCTCCTCGGCAAGCCGGGCGATGAGTTGCTCGCGAGACCCGCGCAGGCGGTTGACCCGCAAGCCGAGCGGCGCGGCCCGGTTGTTGGCGAGCAGCAGCCGCCGCGCGTCCGCCGGGCCAAAGCGCTCGAGCCACACCTCGGTCAACCACAGCGGATGCGAGCCCCAGGAGGCGAGCGACTCCGCATCGTCTCCGGTGGGAAGCACGATCGAGTCCTTCTCCTCGGCCAGCCGCCGGAGCACGCTGTTGACCAACCCCGCCGTGCCCGGGTGACCGTATTGGTGGGCGAGCTTGACTGATTCGTCGACCGCGGCATGCACCGGGACCCGGTCCAGGAACAGGATCTGGTAGGCCCCCAGACGCAGGACGTTGCGGATCCATGGCTGGAGCTGAGCGAAGCCGATGTGCACCAGTGGGTCCAAGATCCGGTCCAGCCGGCCACGCCACCGCAACGACCCTTTGACCAGCTCGTGCAGCAACGCCTGGTCGCGCGGATCGCGGTCCTCCGATGCGTGCGCGCCCTCCAGCATCCGGTCGCTGAAGGCCTTGCGGGTGTCGACCGCATGGAGGATCCGCAGCGCGGCTTCGCGCGGGTCGCGCGGCAGCGAAGGCTCGGCGGGCTCCTGCTCGCGGGGTCGCCCGAGCCGCCCCTCCGACCCCGCGTTGCGGCCTCGCCGTCGGTCGCCTCGGCGCCCGGCATCGTAGAGCGGCCGCGAACGATTCTCCACGTACCCTCGCGCCGGCCGCTGGGCGCGAGGCTGTTTCGGTCTGGGGCCGGTCCTCGCCTGCACGGAGTCGGCCGGCCGGCCACGCCTCGAGCCACCCCTTCGGCCGGGAGTGCGAGGGCGATCGTTCACGAGTCGGCCTTTCCCGTGAGCCGGTCGCCGAGCTTGACCCGGGCGCCGCGCGCCCAGGCGGCCGCCTCCAACTCGCTGCGACCTTCGGATTTCACCCGGCGCACCTGGAGCGCGCCCACTCCGCACTGGACGAGCACGCCTTCCGGCTCGACCTCGAGCACCGTTCCCGGCGCGACGGTCGCGGGCAGCCGGTGATGGGGGCGGGTCTCGATCAGGGTGAGCGACCGCCCGCCGAGCTGGGTGACGGCGCCAGGCCACGGCGTGACGGCCCGCTGCCGACCCCAGGCGGCCTCGACGTCCAGCGACCAATCGACGACGCCGTCGGACTTGGCGAGCCGCGGCGCGTAGCTGCCCGCAGTACGATCCTGTGGGACGCGCGGGGCCCGGCCTTCATGGGCCAGCACCAGGCTCCGCGCGAGCAAGGGGGCTCCCGCTTGGGCGAGACGGCCGGCGAGCGACGCCCCGTCGTCCGCCGGCTCGACAGCCAACCAGCGTTGCAGGATCAGGTCTCCGGTGTCGATCCCCTCGTCCATCCACAGCGTGGTCACCCCGGTGCCGCACCGTCCCTCCCACAGCGCCCGCTGCACCGGCGAGGCTCCGCGAAGATCGGGCAGCAGCGAGCCGTGGAGGTTGATACAGCCGAGCCGCGGAATCTGGAGCAGCTCCCGCGACAGGATCTCGCCGAACGCCACGACCGCGAACAGATCGGCGCCGAGCGAGGCCAGAGTTCCCTGGGTGCCGGTCTCGCTTGCGCGCTCCGGCTTCATCACCTCGAGACCGAGCTGGAGGGCCGCCTCGGAGACCTCCGAAGCCGCGGTCGCCCGGCCCCGCCCCCGCGGGCGGTCCGGTCGCGTGACGACCGCAACCACGTCACAGGCCGCCGCGGCGGCCTGGAGGGCGGGCACCGCGAATCCCGGGGTGCCCAGGAACACCACGCGCGGACGGCTCAGAGCGAGCCTCCGGGGACCCCAGGGTGCTCGTAGCCCTCGGGCAGCTCGCCCCGGGCCAGGGCATCCAGCGACTTCCTCAGGAACTGACGCCGGAGCGGCGACAGTCGGTCCACGAACAGCACTCCTTCGAGGTGGTCGACTTCGTGCTGGAAGGCGCGGGCCAGGTACCCCTCGGCCACCAGGTCGAGCGGCCGGCCCTCCTCGTCCCACCCCTTCACGTGGACCCGCCTCGGCCGGCGCACGTCCTCGAAGACTCCAGGAATGGAGAGGCACCCCTCCTCCCCGACCTCCGAGCCCACCCGCTCGCTCAACACCGGATTCACCACCGCGAGCTGCAAACGCCGCCCGTCCTCGATCGGGACGTCGACGACCAGCACCCGCAGCGGAACGCCGACCTGGTTGGCGGCCAGCCCCACGCCGCGATAGGCCCGCATCGTGTCGCGCAGGTCCTCGATCAGGCTCTGCACCTGATCGTCCACCCGCACCACCTCGGCCGCCTTTTGCCGCAGCACGGGATCGCCATAGAGCCGCACCGGCTGCACGGCCATTAGGACGAGTCCTCGGTCATGACCTGGACCACGGAGCTCTTGAGGAACTCCACCTTGACGTCGTCCGAGATGCGCAGCACCGCCTTGGCGTCGTCCACGCCCACCACGGTGCCGAAGATCCCGGACGAGGTGAGCACGCGATCGCCCTTCTTGAGCGATTGGAGCATCTGGTTCAGCTTCTTCTGGCGCTGCTGCTGCGGTCGGATCAGCAGGAAGTAGAAGATCACGAAGATCAGAAGGATCGGGGCCGTGTTCAGCAACGCCGCGATGCCCGGGGCCCCCTGCGAGCCAGCCCCGCCTACCTGTGCGAACGCGTCATTCCCCATCGTCGAGCATCTCCTCGGTTGATGACCGCGGATCGGCTGGCTGGCCCCGTCCCGTCACGTGGCGACCGGTGACCGGGGCCAACCGCTCCCCGCCTTGGAAGCGCTCCACCACCTCCATCCGGAACGCTTGGAACCGTCCCTCCAAGATCGCCGTGCGCGCCGCGCGCGCCAGTCGGACCATGTGACTCACGGCGTGCAGCGACGCGAGCCTCATGCCCAACATCTCCCCGGCCGCGAACAGGTGCCTCAGGTAGGCCCGCGAGAAACGCCGGCACACGGGGCAGTCGCACTCGGGATCCAGCGGCCGTGGATCGTCCGCGTACGCAGCGTTCTTCACCACCAGTCGGCCGGTCGAAGTGAACACCGTGCCGCGGCGCGCGTTTCGGGTCGGCAGCACGCAGTCGAACAGGTCGACGCCGCGCGCCACCGCCTCGATCACGTCCACCGGATGCCCCACCCCCATCAGGTAACGCGGTTTGGCCACTGGGAACAGCGCACAATCGTGCTCCACCATGTCGAGCGAGCAGGACCGCTGCTCGCCCACCCACAAGCCGCCGAGCGCGTAACCGTCGAACGGCATTTCCGCCAGGCTCTCGAAGCAGCGCTTCCGCTCGGCCGGCTCCACCGCACCCTGGTTGATGCCGAACAGCCCCATCGTCCCGCGGCCTTCGGCGCGCAGCCGGGTGCGTTCGGCGAGTCCACGGGCCGCCCAATCGAGCGTGCGATCCACCGCCGCACGCACCGCCTCGGGCGGCGCCGTCGCCTCCACCGGCTCGTCGAACGACATCGCGATGTCGGTGCCCAGCTCATCCTGGGCTCGAATCGCGTCCTCCGGAGTCATCCACCGCCGGCTGCCGTCGAGATGGGAGCGGAACTCGACTCCCCGCGCGGTCACCTTGCGAAGCTCCGACAGGCTGAGCACCTGGAACCCGCCGCTGTCGGTGAGGATGGCGCGCGGCCAGCCCATGAAGCGGTGCAGGCCGCCCATCCGGCGCACGGTCTCCACGCCGGGCCTCAGGATCAGGTGGTACGTGTTCGCGAGCAGGATGTCCACGCCCGCGCCCAGCAACTCGTCGGGCGCCAGCGTCTTGACGGTGCCGAGCGTGCCGACCGGCATGAATGCCGGGGTCAGCACTTCGCCGTGCACGGTCGTGAGCCGCCCGGCGCGGGCCGCGGTCGATCTGTCCTGCGCGTCGAGCGTGAAATCGAGGGCCATCGAGGGCCAGGTGGGCCAGCCGGCACGGAACGTTCGGGCGGTAGCCTAGGGGAGGCCGGAGGGGGCGTCAAGGCAGGCTCGGCCCCGCTCCGCTCCCGCGACCTTGACCCGAGGAGGACCTGGGCTCCACAGTAGTCGAGCCCGCCGGCCGGGTGCCCCGAGCACCGGTCGCTTTTCGTCGAGCACCACCGCAAGGGTCCGAGCGGTCATGGTCGTTCCGTTCCTGGCGTTGACGCTCGCCGCAGCGCCGTCCGATTCGCTCGGGCGGCAGCCGGACTCGTCGGTCACGCTCCCAGTGGGAGCCCCGCTGTCGGTTCCCGACTCGACCCAGGCGGCTTCACCGCGCGTCGTCCGCAGGCTGGCCGAGATCGTGGTACGGGCCCAGTTCCACGATCCGCTCTCCAGCGAGACGGTCCAGCGCGTACCGGGCGAGGCCCTGCGGAAGCTCCCGGTGAGCAGCGTTGCCGAGGCACTCGCGCTGCAGGCCGGTCTGGTGGCTCAAGGCGAGGCCCTCCACGTACGCGGCGGCCGCTCGGGCGAATCGGCGTGGGCGTTGGAAGGGGTCTCGCTCGCCGAGCCCCTGCGCTATCGCTTGCTCGAGCTGCCGGTGCTGGCGGTGCGCGAGGTCGAGGTGGTCAGCGGAGGCCTCGACGCCGAATACGGCGGAGCGCTCGCCGGGGTGGTGAAGCTCCGCACGCTGAACCCGCCGGAGAAGCCCGAGGCCATGCTGCTGTGGCAGACGGACGGGCGCGAGTTCACGCATTACGACCGGGTGAGCGGACGGCTCGGGCTTCCGCTTCGCCCGCTCGGCGTGGGGATGGTGACCACGCTCGAGGCGGCACTCGACGATGCCCACCTGCCCTTCCTCCGGACCAAGAGACGTCGCGAGATCCTGGGCGGCTCGTTCGGCTGGCGGGCCGACAATCGAATCCTCGGCCACCTCAAGCTCGCCACCCTCGCCGGGCCCAAGGTCTCGCTCGAGGTAGTCGCCAACCGCCGCGTCGAAGAGCCGTTCAACCCCATGTTCTCGCTCGACGGCTGGACCACCACCTGCGTGGGCGGCGGCGGAGAACCGCCCGTGTGCCTCGGACCGGGCTACAGCCCCGAGCCCCTGCCAGGCTACGATCGATACCGGGCGGCGGACCACGCCGTGATGACCGACGACCGCAAGCTGCTGGCGGTGCTGGCGTGGTCGGCGGGCGGTCCCCAGCGCCTGGCGTCGGCTTCGCTGGGATGGCTCGGCACCCGCCGGGTGACATCGGTGGGCGGAGGCGACGACGACTCCTACCTGAGCCCCGAGCGGTTGGCGGTGTTCGGCTCGGACGAATCGCCGTACAGCGATTTGTTCCACGTGTACGCCGGCGACGAGCCCTTCTTCCACAAGGCCGAAAGCGCGCAATGGTCGCTCCGCGGCGACCTTGAGCGCGTCACCGAGCATGGCAACCGCGCCAAGGCCGGCCTGGCACTCACCTACGACGCGGTGCGCTTCCGCGAGCTGGACTTCACCACCTACGGCGCGAACCTCGACTCGTTGCGCTCCTACCGGGCGTTCGCGCCCGGCGCTTCGGCCTACGCCCAGGGCCGCTGGGTGTTCGAGGGCATGGTGCTGAACGGCGGGCTGCGGGCCGAGTACTTCACGCCCGGCCCCCAGGCGGACGACCAGTCGTTCGCCGGAGAGACCTCGGCCTTCTGGTCGTTCTCGCCGCGGCTCGGCGTCGCCTATCCGATCTCGGTCCGCGACGTGTTCTCGCTCGCCTACGTGCGGATGGAGCAGAACCCGGCCCGCGACTTCCTCTACGAGAACCGAGGCGTGCAGAAGAACATCAGCGCGCGCCAGCAGCTCGGCAATCCCAACCTCGAGCCGGCCACGGTGATCGACTGGCAGGCGGCAGTGAAGCACAGCTTCAGCCCGCAGTGGGCGATCCAGCTCGGGTTCTTCTATCGCGACCTGTTCGGCCTGGTGGGGACGCGCTCGATCGAGCCGCGACCCGGGCTGCCGATGCCTCGTTACGAGAACGTCGACGAAGGGCACGCCACCGGATTCGAGCTGAGCCTGACGCGCGCCGAGGGCGAGGGAAGCCACGCCGAGCTCCACTACACCTACCTGCAAGCGCTCGGCACCCAGTCGCTGGAGGAAGGTCTGCCCTACGGCTTCCGGTCGGACACCCGGCTGCCCTCGATCGGCGAGCACCCGCTCGACTGGGACCGGCGCCACTCGATCACGCTGGCCACCTGGTGGAGATGGGGGACCTGGGCCTACGCCTGGTCCACCACCGCCGGCACCGGGCTGCCGTGGACCCCGCGCACGCGTCGCCAGCTCGACAGCGATCTCTCGCAGACCAACGCCCGGCGCTTCGATCCATTCGAGTGGACCAATGCCAGCGCGCGCTGGCGCGTGTTCGGCGACACTCCCATCACACTCTCGGTCGAGGTCCACAACCTGTTCGACCGCCGCAACGACGCGCGCGCCACCCTGAGTGGCTATCCCCACCCCTACATCAACACGATCTTCGACGACTACGGCGCCTGGCGTAGCGAGAGCGCGCAGCGCGGGGGCGCCTACTGGAACGACGACCCGGGGGACGTCGACGACCTGCCCGGAGGCTGGGTGCCGGTGGACGATCCGCGGCTCCTGATGCCTCCGCGTACCGTGCGGGTCGGGATCGAGCTCGGCTGGTAGGCAGCGCGAAGGCCACGAATTACCACGGACCCTGGTTGCCGATTCGCCCAAAGCCATCTAGATTGGCGCCTCTGCCCGCTCGCCGCGTCTACCCTTGGGGAGGCGGAATGCCCATCAAGGGCATCGGCATCGATCTCGTCAAGGTCGAACGGCTCATGGCGTCCCTCGAGCGCTTCGGACATCGCATGGAATCTCGGCTGTTCACTCCGGACGAACTCGAGTACTGCCGCCGCCATCGCGATCCGGTCCCGCACCTGGCCGCCCGCTTCGCCGCCAAGGAAGCCGCCGCCAAGGCGCTCGGGACCGGGATGAGCGGCGGCGTGGCGTTCCGGCAGTTCGAGGTGGTGCAGCCCGGCGGTCAGGTCCCCCGACTCCGCTTCTCCGGTGCCGCGCTCGAGCGCTTCGAGGCGCTCGGCTGCAGGACCTCCCATCTCTCGCTCACGCACGACGGAGGTTTGGCAATCGCCTGCATCGTGATCGAGGGCTGATGCCCAGACGGCGGTCGGGACCGCGAAGCACGCCGAGGCTGCGACGCGTGCTGATCGCCAACCGCGGCGAGATCGCGGTGCGCGTGATCCGCACGCTGCGCGAGCTCGACATCACCTCGATCGCGGTGTTCAGCGAGCCGGACCGCGAGGCGCTGCACGTGCTGCTGGCCGACGAGGCGTATCCGATCGGCCCGGGGCCGGCGAGCGAGAGCTATCTGCACCTGGAGTGCGTGATCGAAACCGCGCGCCGGACTCGGGCGGACGCGATCCATCCCGGCTACGGATTCTTCGCCGAGAACGCGGTGTTCGCGCGCGCTTGCGCCGACGCCGGCCTGGCGTTCATCGGACCCCCGCCGGAGGTGATCGCGCGGCTCGGCGACAAGCTGTCGGCGCGCGAGGTGGCGGCCCAAGCGGGGGCGGCGTTGGTTCCCGCCTCCCCTCAGGCGCTGACGAGCCTCACCGACGCGCGGTCCTTTGCCGATCGCGCCGGCTACCCGATCCTGCTCAAGGCGGCCCTGGGCGGCGGCGGCAAGGGCATGCGCATGGTCGCCCGCCAGGACGAGCTCCAGGCCGCGTGGGAGCTGGCGCGTGGCGAGGCGCGTGCCGCCTTCGGCGACGAGCGACTATACGCCGAGCGCTATCTTGAGCGACCACGCCACGTCGAAGCGCAGATCCTGGCCGATGCGTCGGGCCGGGTGACGTTCCTGGGCGAGCGCGAGTGCTCGATCCAGCGCCGCCACCAGAAGCTGCTCGAGGAGACCCCGTGCTTTGGCCTGGACGAGCGGACCCGGGCCGCGCTCGGCGAGACCGCCTGTCGGATCGCCCAGGCGGCCGGCTACCGGAGCGCCGGCACCGTGGAGTTCCTGCTCGATTCGGACGGCCGCTTCTACTTCCTCGAGGTCAATACCCGCCTCCAGGTCGAGCATCCAGTGACCGAGATGACCACCGGGCTCGACCTGGTCGCCGAGCAAATCCGGATCGCCGAGGGAGGCGCGACCTCGTTCGGGGACCAGCCTCCCGCCCCGCGCGGCTGGGCCATGGAGGCCCGCATCCTGGCCGAGGATCCGACCGCCCACTTCATGCCCTCGGTCGGTCCGGTAGCGCGGCTCCGCGCGCCCCAGGGACCCGGCGTGCGCAACGACAGCGGCATCTACCGCGGCTACCAGGTTCCGGTGTTCTACGACTCGTTGCTGGCCAAGCTGGTGGTGTGGGCGCCGGACCGTGAGGGCGCCCGCCGCCGCCTGCTGCGGGCGCTGGACGAGTACGTGCTCGAGGGCCTGCACCACAACCTGGTGTTCCATCGATGGCTGGTCGCGCATCCCCGCTTCGTCTCGGGCGACCTGAGCACGCGCTTCCTCGACCAGCACTTTCGTCCTTCGGAGCTCGCTCCGGGCGGCGATGCCTCGGAGGTCGCGCTGCTCGCCGCCGCGCTCCACGCCCGCCAAGAGCGGATCGCCGTGACCTTGCCCGACGGCGACGGCCGGCGAGGCTCGGCGTGGCGATGGGCCGAGCCACGGCGCGCTCCGGGCTCGGGGCGTCGATGAAGCTCTGGGTGACGCTCGCAGGACGCGATACCGAGGTCGAGTTCCATGCTGAGGGCAGCCGGTTGTGGCTCGAGTTCGAAGGCCGCCGGCTCGAGGCCGACTTCCGTCGGTTGCCGGACGGCGAGGTCTACTCCCTGCTGATCGGGGGCCGCTCCCACGAAGTGCGGGTCTCCTCTGCGGGAAGCCACCTCGAGGTCACCCTGGACGGGGCCACGCTCCCGGTCGAGGTACGCCACCCGCTGGAGAAGATGCTGCAGTCGGTGGAGGCTCGCTCCCGAGTCGCGGGAGTGGAGATCGTTGCCGCCCCGATGCCCGGACTGGTCGTGGCGGTGCGGGTCAAGACCGGAGAGACCGTGACGCCCGGCCAGCCGGTGGCCGTGGTCGAGGCGATGAAGATGCAGAACGAGCTGTCGGCGCGCCACGGCGGCGTGGTGACCGAGGTGCTGGTCGCCGAGCGCACCGCGGTGAGCGCGGGGCAAGCGCTGGTCAAGATCTCGCAGGCGGGCTCGTGAGCCCTCGCCGCAAGGCCACGACGGGCGGCCGCGACACGGGCGAGGCTCGGGCCGGATCCCTCGAGCCCGAGGGCGCGAAGCGCGAGACGCCGTCCGGGCTCCCGGTGAGCCCGGTCTACGACGCCTCCGCCCTGCCGCCCGACCTCGAGCATCGCGTGCCTCCGCCCGGCATGCCTCCCTTCACGCGCGGCATTCACCCGGAGATGTACCGCGCTCGGCCCTGGACCATGCGCCAATACGCCGGCTTCGGCACCGCGCGCGACACCAACCAGCGCTTTCGCTACCTGCTCTCGCAGGGACAGACCGGCCTGTCGGTGGCCTTCGACCTGCCGACCCAGATGGGATACGACTCCGATCATCCCCTGGCGCGCGGGGAAGTGGGCAGGGCGGGGGTGGCGATCTCGTGCCTCGCCGACATGGAGGAGTTGCTGGAGGGCCTCCCCCTCGACCGGCTCACCACCTCGATGACCATCAACGCCACCGCGGCGCTCCTGCTGGCCTTCTACGTGGCAGTCGCCGACGCGCGCGGCATCGCGCGAGCGAGCCTGGGCGGCACGGTCCAGAACGACGTGCTCAAGGAATATGTGGCGCGCGGCACCTACATCTTCCCGCCCGAGGCCTCGCTCAGGATCGTCACCGACCTGTTCGATTTCACCGCCCGCGAGGTCCCGCAGTGGAACAGCATCTCGGTGAGCGGTTACCACGTGCGCGAGGCGGGGGCGACCGCGGTGCAGGAGTTGGGGTTCACGCTCGCCAACGGGTTGACCTACCTCGGGGCGGCCCGCGATCGAGGTCTGGACGTGGCCCACATCGCCCGTCGCATCTCGTTCTTCTTCAACGCCCACAACCATCTGTTCGAGGAGGTGGCCAAGTTCCGGGCGGCGCGCAAGTTGTGGGCCGAGCTACTCGCGGAGCGCTTCGGGGTGGCGGATCCCCAGGCGCGCAAGCTGCGCTTCCACACCCAGACCGCAGGCTCGACGCTCACCGCGCAGCAGCCGCTCAACAACGTGGTCCGGACCGCGGTGCAGGCGCTGGCGGCGGTGCTTGGCGGGACCCAGTCGCTGCACACCAACGCCTACGACGAAGCGCTCGGGCTGCCGAGCCAGGAGGCGGCGCTGCTGGCGCTGCGCACCCAGCAGGTGCTGGCCCACGAGAGCGGGGTCACCGACACGGCCGATCCGCTGGCTGGCTGCTACTGGATCGAGTCGTTGACCGCCGAGCTCGAGCGGCGCGCTCGCGAGCTGATCGGCCACATCGACCAGATGGGGGGCATGCTCCCGGCCATCGCCAGCGGCTGGGTCCAGGATCAGATCCATCGGGCGGCGTACCGCTGGCATCAGGACGTGGAAGCCGGCGCGCGCGTGGTGGTCGGGGTGAACCGTTTCGCCGCGGGCGAGACACCGGCAGTGCCCGCCTTCAAGCCCGATCCGGTGATCGAGCGGGAGCGGCGGGCCCTGCTCGCCGAGTGGCGTGGCCAGCGCGACGGGGCGGCGGCGCGCCGCTCGCTCGAGCGTCTCGAGCGTGGGGCCCGGGGCACCGAGAACCTGGTGCCCTTGATCCTCGACGCGCTCAAATCGCGCGCCACCTTGGGTGAGGTCTGCGATACCCTGCGCGGCGTCTTCGGCAGCTACCGGCCGGCCCGCGGGATCTGAGCGCTCTCGCCCGGTGGACGGCCGCCGCTCGACCCGGCACGACGAGGACCTGGACCTTAGGAGCGCGAGGCGCGGAATGAGTGACGAGTACGCCCTTCCCGGGGGGCCGGTGCGCGGTCTCTCGCACATCGCCCTCGCGGTACGGGACGCCGATCCGGTGGTCGAGCGGCTGGTTGCGGCCTTGGGCGCGAGGCGAGGCGACGAAGAGATCTTGGATCAGGGGACGCTCCGGCTGGTGTTCGTGCACCTCGGCCCGGTCACCCTCGAGCTGCTCGAGCCGCGAAGCGCCGACCACACGGTGGCCAAGTTCCTCGAGACTCGCGGGCCGGGGCTCCACCATGTGAGCCTGGAAGTGGCCGACCTCGAGGCCACGCTCGAGCGTTGCCGCGCGGCCGGGGTGCGGTTGATCGACGAGACGCCGCGGCCCGGAGCCCATGAGAGCCGCGTGGCGTTCGTCCATCCGAAGAGCCTGTTCGGCGTGCTGATCGAGCTGTGTCAGGACCGACCGGCCGACCGCTGACCGCCCCGGTCGGCCAGCGAGCCCCCCGATGAGACACGACCGGCGGGAGGGCCTTCGCGGCGCGTCCGCCCCTGGCCCAGGGGCACCGGTCCTGCTGCGCCTTTCCGGCATGGAGGTGGATTGGCTTGGAGACGCGACACGGACCGCGTCGCGGCCACGGAAGGAGGGAATGACCGCGGTGCACGACACCCGTGCTTACGCGGACTCCACCTGCGATCGGTCCACGCCGTCGCCGTAGCTCCGGAACAACTCGCCCCAGGGGGTGGCGAGGATCTGGCGCACCCTGGGCCTCCCGTTGACCGGGTACCAGTACCCGTCGTGATAGGCGCGCGAGGCCAGGTAGCTCCAGGGCACGATCGGCGAGCGCAGCAGCAGATTCTCGAGCGGCTTCAGCGGTCCCCAGTAGATGAGCTTCTGACCCCACGAGGCGAAGGTGTTCTCGTTCAAGCTGCCGCGGAAGCCGAAGTTCACGTTCCGCACGTCGTCGCCGACGATCTCGATCTCCTCCGGGCGCCCGATACCGAGCCCGTGCTCGTGCGCCAGGCGGATGAACTTGAGGTCGGTCATCGGATCGAAGCCCATCATCTTGGCCGCGATGGCATCGATCGCCACGCAGTCGCTGGAGGCCAGGATGTAGTTCTTGACGTGGGGCCGCATGGCGCGCGGCCCCGGCCCCTCGCCCGCGATGGTGCCGTCCATCACGGCGAAGATCCCGGGGTGGATCTCCTTCTGGATCCGCAGCAGGTCCACCAGCGTCTCGTGAATCACCGAGTGGGTCCAGTGGCGGTTGAGGTTGAGCAGCCCGCCGAAAGCGTTCTTCATCGCGCCGGTGGTGCCGGTGAAGACGTGGGTCTTGACGGTGGGCATGTGGACCACGTTCTTGCCGATCAGCATCCGCGGGATCTGGATCCCCTGCTTCTCGAACACCCGGTCGAGCACTAGCAGCCTCGACTTGGGCTCGTACCGCACCCACTCGGTGCGGGGCTCCGACAGGTAGGCGATTGGCACCCGGTAATGGTCCAGCACCGGCTGGAGATGGTTGCTGACCGCGCCCTGGCGGCAGCTCACCACCACGGTGTCGTTCTGAGCCGCGATCAGGTCGCGGGAGACCTGGTAGCCGTCGGCGGCAAGCTTCTGGATCACACCGTGCATCTGCCAGGGGGTGGTCGAGCAGGCCGGCATGTAGACGTGCCACGAGATGTTGATGCGCAGGCAGGTCTGGGCGCTGAAGGGCAGCGCCTCACGGTAGCCGGCCAGATCCATGAGGCGGCCGTAGTCTTCGACCACGGTCTCGGGCGAGGTGCGGAGAACGGCAACTTTGGACATGAGGCTCCTCGAGTCGGCTCGGGCTGAGTGGGAGCGGCTGTGGGCTCACACGAGCCCGTATTCTACCAGAGGAAACGCGGAGGTCGGGACCGCCAGGCGCATTTTTTGCTTGACCGTCGGTGCCCAGGGCCCACACTCCGCCGGAACTCCCCATGTGGCCGATTGGGTTCCAGCACAGGAGGTGCGCATGCGAAGGATCACGATGTGCCTGGCTGCGGTGGCGGTGGTCTTTGCGGCCGCCGGCCCGCTGCGGGCGGCGACGGTGGGCGGCGAGGTCTTCGGGGCGTTCAACAGCTACACCATGGAGGACTTCAACTCGGGCATCCAAGAGCTCAATTCCGACTTCGGCACCAATTACGAGGAAATCAACAATGGGTTCACCGGCGGCCTCGGGATCCGCATCTGGCCGGCCCCGAGCTGGATGATCTCCGCGGGCTGGGAACCGCTGTTCGCCGAGAGCAAGAGCGACGTCACCATCGACCGGAAGGTCAACGCGGACGCCAACGCCTTCCAGCTCACCGGCGCGTACTTCTTCCCCAGTCAGGGCCCGGGGAAGTTCGGGATGGGCGCCGGCGTCGGCTACTACACCATCAGCGGCGAGGCCGAGGAGCCTGACGGCCTCGGCGGCACGATCACCAGCGACGTCGGGGGGAGCACGATCGGATTCCATTTCCTCGGGCTCACCGAATGGACGGCGAGCCCGGGCTTCGCGGTGACGGGCGCGGTCGGCTACCGGGTGGCCAACGTCGAAGACACCGAATTCGACGGGCAGAGCACGGTTCCCAAGAGCGAGACCGACTACTCGGGCCTGATGCTGCGGGCGGGGCTCGCCTTCTACCTGCCGTCTTCCAAGTAGAGCTTCGGCGGCACATCGCGCCAGGGTGCAGAGCCGGCGGGCGATCGGATGCTCGCCGGCTCTGCCGGCTTCGAGGTCCAGAATGGAGGTCGGGATGAAGTGGGTGACCCGTGAGCGGCCCAAGGTGGACCGTGTCGCATGCCCGTGGCTGATCCGACGCTTCGTGGATCCCGACGCCGAGTTCCTCTATGTCCCGGCCGAGCAGGTGAAGCCAGTGGCCGAGAGCGAGCGAGCGATCCCCTTCGACGTACCGGACGTCGAGCTTGGCCACCGCGGCCCTCGTTGCAGCTTCGACGCCATTCTCGATCGCTATGGCCTCGACGACCCCGGGCTGCGCCGCCTGGCGCTCATCGTCCGCGGCGCCGACACCGCGGACAAGGACTTGACTCCGGAGTCCCGGGGCCTCGAGGCGATCGCGCGCGGTTTCGGTCTGGTATACGCCGACGACCGCCAACAGCTCGCCGCCGAGCTACCGGTGTACGACGCGCTGTATGCCTGGTGCCGGGCGCAGGTGGAGGCCGAGGCAACCGCCGGCTGAGAGGAGTGACCGGGGGCCGCGTTGCGATCGGCCGGCCGATGCCGGGCACCCTGCCCGCCGCTACGTGAGAACGCCGTCCTTCAGCAACGACCTCGAGATCACCAGCCGCTGGATCTCCGAGGTGCCCTCGTAGATTTCCATCACCCGGGCGTCCCGGTAGTAGCGCTCGACGGCGTACTCCTTCACGTAGCCGTAGCCACCGTGGATCTGGATCGCCTGGTGGGTCACCCAGGTGGCGGCCTCGCTGGCGTAGAGCTTTGCCATCGCCGCCTCGCGCGAATGGGGCCGGCCGGTGTCCTTGAGCCAGGCGGCGCGTTGGATCAGGAGCCGCGCACACTGGGTGCGACGCTCCATCTCGGCCAGCTTGAACTGGACCGCCTGGATGCGAGCGAGCGGCTGGGCGAACGCCTGGCGCTGTTGAGCGTAGCGCAAGGCCTCCCCGAAGGCGGCACCCATGACTCCCAGCGCCTGGGCCGCCACCCCGATTCGTCCGGCATCCAGCATGCTCATGGCGATCTTGAACCCCTCGCCCTCGGAGCCGAGCCGCTGATCGACCGGGACCTCGAGCGACTCGAGGGAAAGCGCCACCGTGTCCGAGCCGCGGAGCCCCATCTTGTCCTCGGGCTTGCCGATCACGAGCCCGGGCGCGCCGCGCTCCACGATGAAGGCGCTCAAGCCTCGATTGCCGGCACCGGGCTCGGTGCGCGCGAAGATCAGATAGATGCCGGCCCTGGCCCCGTTGGTCACCCAGTTCTTGCTGCCGTCGAGCACGTACAGGTCCCCACGACGGCGCGCCGTCGAGGAGATCGCCCCGGCGTCGGAGCCGGCGCCAGGCTCGGAAAGCGAGAACGCGGCCAGCTCGTTCGAGACCAGACGGGGCAGGAATCGGCGCTTCTGCTCTTCGGTGCCAAATCGGAAGACCGGCAGCGCGCCGACTGAGTTGTGCACGGCGATCATGATCGCCAGGGCGGCCGAGACGCGGGCGATCTCTTCGAGCACCACGGTGATGGTGCGTGCATCGTAGCCGACGCCGCCCCACTCCTCGGGGATCGCCATGCCGAGGAAACCCTGCGCGGCCAGTCGTTCCACCGCGCTCTGCGGTACGGCCCCTTCCTGATCCCAGCCCGCGGCGTGCGAGGCGAACTCCTTGGCGCACAGGTCGCGGACGGCCTCACGCACCGTGAGCTGGTCTTCCGTGAGGTCGAAGTTCATGTCGAAGCGCTCGGCGCCGAGGTCGGCCCTAGGCGGGGACCTGGTCGGGGCTCTCGCGGAAGAAGATCAGGCACACCAGGCCGATCGCTCCCATCACCATCGCCCCGCCCGGATAGAGCAGCGTGCCGGCCGCCGCCAGCAGCGCCAGCGGATAGGCCCGCCCATCTCCGGCCCACAGACCCAAGACGCCCGCGAGCCAGGCGCCCCCGAGCGCCGCCTTGGCCAGGTTCACGGCCACTGGCGAGACCCCGAACTGGCCGAGGAACACCGTCCACAGCCCCAGATCCCCCACCAGGTTGAACCACTCCCCGGTCACGAACGGATAGAGCCCCTGGTAGAGCAGCGTGGAGCCGGGGTAGATCATGCAGGCGGTGAGAACCACCAGCGCCACCGGTCGCACCGGTCGAGTCATCGAGCCCTCCGCATCGCGATCATCGGGCGCCGGCCAGGGGCTGTTCCTTCAGCACCTGCGCGGCGACCACCATCTTCTGTACCTCGGTCGTGCCTTCGTAGATCTCGGTGATGCGGGCGTCGCGCCACAGACGCTCCACCGTGAACTCGGTCAGATAGCCGTAGCCGCCGTGCACCTGGATCGCCCCGTCCGCGCACCGGCTGGCGGCCTCGGAAGCGTGCCACTTGGCGAGCGAGGCCTCCTTGACGTGCGGGCGTCCCTGGTCGCGCAGCCAGGCGGCGCGGTAGACCAGCAGGCGCGAGGCGTCCACCTCGATGGCCATGTTGGCCAGCATCTCGCGGATCGCATCGAACTCCCCGATCTTGCGGTCGAACTGGACGCGCTGGCCCGCATACCGCACCGAGGCTTCGAGGGCCGCCTGGGCGATGCCCAAAGCTTGGGCGGCGATGCCGATCCGCCCACCGCCCAGCGTGGCGAGCGCCACCGAGTAGCCCCGGTGGAGCTCGCCGAGCAGGTTCTCCTTCGGCACCCGGGCGCCCGCGAACACGATTTCGCGCGTGTCGGACGCGTGGATCCCGAGCTTTTTCTCCTTCTTGCTCTTGGACAGGCCCGGCGTGCCGGACTCGACGATGAAGGCCGAAATGCCCTTGGGTCCCAGCGAACGATCGCTGGCCGCGTAGACCACCAGCACGTCCGCCGGGCCGGCGTTGGTGACGAACAGCTTGGTGCCGTTGAGGACCCAGGCGTCCCCGTCGAGCGCCGCGGTGGTCTGCTGGTTGGCGGCGTTGCTGCCCGCGTTGGGCTCGGTCAGGCAGTAGCCGCCGATCCACTCGCCGCGTGCCAGTTTCGAAAGGTACTTCTGCTTCTGCGGCTCGCTGCCGTAGGCGAGAATCGGATAGCAGACCAGCGAGTTGTGCGCGGAGGCGATCACGCCGTGGCTGGCACAGACGCGCGACAGCTCCTCGATCGCGATCACGTACGACACGTAGTCCATGCCCGCGCCGCCGTACGCCTCGGGCACGAACATCCCCATCAAGCCGAGCTCGCCCATCTTCTTCGTGGTCTCGACGGGGAACTCGTGGGTCTCGTCGATCGTCGCGGCGATCGGCCGGATCTCGTTCTCGGCGAATTCGCGCACCATCTCTCGCACCGCAAGCTGGTCCTCCGTGAGGTCGAACACCGGGCTCACGGAGAGCGCGAGGGTCTCGGGGGTCATGCGCGACCGGCTCGGTGGATCACGGGGCGTATTCGTAGAATCCGCGGCCGCTCTTGCGGCCCAGGTACCCGGCCTGCACCAGCTTGCGGAGCAGGGGGCAAGGGCGGTACTTCGAATCACCCAGCCCGCGATGAAGCACTTCCAGGATGCTGAGGCAGGTGTCGAGCCCGATCAGGTCAGCCAGCTGGAGCGGTCCCAGCGGGTGATTCATGCCGAGGCGCATCACCGTGTCGATGGCTTCGCGGTCGGCCACCCCCTCCATCAAACAGTAGACCGCCTCGTTGATCATCGGCATCAGGACGCGGTTGGAGACGAATCCCGGATAGTCGTTGACCCCCACCGGCGTCTTGCCGAGCCGCTGGCACAGATCCTCGATCACGGCGTAGGTCGCGTCGCTGGTCGCGAGCCCGCGGATGATCTCCACCAGCCGCATCACCGGCACCGGGTTCATGAAGTGCATACCGATCACCCGATCGGCCCGCGAGGTGACCGCGGCGAGCTCGGTGATCGAGATGCTCGAGGTGTTGCTGGCCAGGAGGGTTGCGGGCGGCGTCAGCGAGGCGAGCTGCTCGAACAGTCGTCGTTTGAGCGCCACGTCCTCGGTCACCGCCTCGATCACGACCGGGCAGTCGCGCGCCGCCTCGAGGCTCACGCCGCCGTGGATGCGCTGGAGGACGGTCGCGGCTCGATCCGGCGGCCAGTCCTGCTTCTTCGCCACCCGCTCGAGGCTCCGGCCGATGGCACCCAGCGAGCCTTCCACCAGCTCCGGGCGTTGGTCCACGAGCTGGACGTCGAAGCCGTGGGTCGCGAACACCTGGGCGATGCCGTTGCCCATCGTGCCGCCGCCGATCACGGCGACCTTGCCGACCGTCGCCGACGGGCCGCGGTGCGCCGGAGCGATCTCGGTGCTCATCCGGCCATCTCCACGGCGAGCGCCACCGCGTTGCCACCTCCCAGGCACAAGGTGGCGAGGCCGCTCTTCTTGCCGGCGTGCTGCAGGGCGTGCAACAGCGTCACCAGGACCCGCGCGCCGGAGGCGCCGATCGGATGGCCCAGCGCCACCGCCCCGCCGTTCACGTTGACTCGGCTCCAGTCCCAACCGAGCGCCCGACCGTCGGCCAGCACCTGCGCGGCGAAGGCCTCGTTGACTTCGATCAGGTCGAAGTGATCGATGGTGACTCCCATCTTCTTCATCAACGCCTCGACCGCGTCGATCGGGGCGAAGAACAGCTCCTTCGGATCGCGGCCGCCGGTCGCGTAGCCGACCACCCGCGCGATCGGCTTGGCCCCCGTGCGCTTCACGCGCTCGCCGCTCATCAGCACCAGCGCCGCGCCGGCATCGTTGAGGCCCGGGGCGTTGCCGGCGGTGATCGCGCCGTTCCGCTCCCGGGTCACGGGAGGCAGCTTGGCCAAGGCCTCCACGGTGGTATCGGGCCGCACCGCCTCGTCCTTGGCGATCACGACCGGGTCGCCCCGCCGCTGCGGAATCGACACCGGAACGATCTCCTTGCCGAACCGACACGAGGCGATCGCGTTGGCCGCCTTGCGCTGGCTCGCCGCCGCGAACGCATCCAGCTCCTCGCGACTGAGTCCTGCCTTCTCGACCGTGTACTGGGCGAGATCGATCATGTGGCAATCGTTGAACGAGCACCACAGGCCGTCGTACACCACGCCGTCCCGAAGCACCGTGTCGCCCAGCTTCTGCCCGGTGCGGCCGCCAAACAAGTAGTGAGGCGCGTTGCTCATGCTCTCCTGACCACCCGCGACCACGACGTGCGCGTCTCCGGCCTTGATGGCCTGGGCGCCGAGCATCACGGCCTTGAGGCCCGAGCCACAGACCTTGTTGATCGTGGTGGCGCCCACGGACGCGGGGATGCCGGCCTTGATCTGCGCCTGCCGCGCCGGCGCCTGGCCCTGCCCGGCCTGGACGACGTGGCCCATCAGCACCTCGTCCACCTGCTCGCCGGCGACTCCGGCTCGGCGCATCGCCTCTCGGATGGCGATCGCGCCGAGGTCCGAAGCCTTGAGCGGGGAGAGTCCACCGAGGAACTTGCCGATCGGGGTGCGTGCCGCGCCCACGATGAAGACTTCAGGATATGTCGTCATGGAAGGAATCTCTGCGAGAAAGGTCCGAAGCGATCGGGGGCATCCCTAGCGAGCGCGGCGATAGTACACGAAGGCCGTCCGCCTGGCACTCGCCTCGGTGACGACCCGCCGGGTTCGCGCTCGACCCGGTGGCTGCAAATCCCCTGTCGTGGCGCCACTTTGCGCTGGTCGAAAGCCCGAGCGGAGGGTGAAAATCGACGGCCGGAACGCCCCGGCTCAGCCGCCGGCGCTGGGGGCCCCCGACGCGGTTTCCACCGGCCGCACCACCGCGACGCTCGCGGTGTGCCCGTGGAGGAAGTTCTTCTCGCCCACCGGTCCGATCTCGCCGGCGCAGAAGAACCCCGCCACCGGCACCGCGCCGCCGAGGGCCGACTGGAGGGTGGTGATGTCCTGATGGGGCCGGCCGAAGAACGCGTGGCCGCGGCCGTTGCAGGTGAAGAGCAGCGCCGCCGCCGCTCGGGAATCGAACTCCTGCGGCGCCAGAAGCAGCTCGAGATCCTCGCGTGCGGTGACGGCGTCGCGGACGTGGAGTCGCACGCGCTCGCGCTCGGTCATGCGGTCGGCGACCGCCAGGGCGCCGCGGTCGCGATCCGCCCCGAGCAGGTTGCGGATCAGGTAGTCGCCACGCCCGGTGGCGCCACCGCGCGCCGGGCGGCCCACGTAGAGGCCGTGCCTAAGCCGATCACGCTCGGGATCGGGCAGCGAGCGCAAGACCTGCTCGGCACGCTCCAGGGCCGGTTGGCCATCGAGCTCGAAGATGAAGTTGTGTTCGGCCCGGGTCACCTCGAGCGGGGGACCGATCGGCCGGCAGCCCTGCGAGACCACGGTGTCCACGCGCAGCGCGCCCCGCAGGGCCACGCCGATGCCGCCCTCGCGAGCCACCCAGTCGTTCAGGATCAGAGCGTTGGCCTGAGGACGGAAGCCGGCGCTCGCGAGCCCCCCCACCGCCCGCACGCCGGGGGCGTGCCGATTGAAGGCGCTCAGCACCTGTTCGGCCTCCAGCGAAAACGGATCGGCGAACAGGATCACCAGCTCGGCGCCGGCGACGCCGGGGGTGTGGCGCGCGAACTCGAACGGATCCTGGATCGCCTCGCCCCAGCTCGAAGCCACCATGACGAACGGCTTCACCTCGACGCCGGGCAGACGCGCAGCCACCACGGTGAGCGCCGGTCCTTGCTCGATCTCGCGATCGATCCCGACCACCGCGCCGCCGCTCACACCGGCCAGGCACCGTGGCTCGAGGTCGCGCTTCAGGGTCTCGGCCACCTCCTCGACGCGCGGCACCAGGGTCGCGGTGACGAAGGCCAGCACCAGGTCGACCGGGCCCGAGCCCAGCTCCTCCCGCACCGCCCGCGCCACCTCGGCCGCCGCCGCCGGCGGCTCGTCGAGGCACGAATGCGCCGCCGCCCAACGCATGATCGGGGTGGGCATCGTCATGTCCCGCGCAGGATCTCGCGCGCGATCACCAGCCGCTGGATCTCGCTGGTGCCCTCTCCGATCTCCATGAGCTTGGCGTCGCGGTGCATGCGCTCCACGGGAACCTCGCGCATGTAGCCCATCCCGCCATGGACCTGGATTGCCTTGTCGGTCACCCAGTTGGCCGCCTCGCTGGCAAACAGCTTGGCCATCGCCGCCTCCTTGACGTGGCTCTTGCCCGCGTCCTTGAGCATCGCCGCGTGGTACACGAGCAGGCGCGACGCCTCGATCTTCAGGGCCATGTCGGCGAGCATGAACTGGACCGCCTGGAAGTTGGCGATCGGCTGGTTGAACTGCCGACGGTGCTTCGCATACACCAGGCTGTGCTCGTGCGCACCCCGCGCGATGCCCAGTGCCATGGCACCGATCGAGATGCGCCCGCCAATCAAGGTGCGCATGAAGGTCTTGAAGCCCTGGCGCGGGTCGCCGAGCAGGTTCTCTTCGGGCACGAAGCAATCCTCGAAGAACACCGGAACCGTGTCGGAGCCACGCAACCCCATCTTCTTCTCCCGCGGCCCGGCGCGGAAGCCCGGGGTGGCGGTGTCCATGATGAACGCCGAGATGCCGTTGGCGCCCCGGCCCGGCTCGGTCACCGCGGTGAAGGTGATGTATTTCGCCACGCTGCCGTTGGTGATGTAGATCTTGTCTCCGGTCACGCGCCAGCCGCCATCCACCCGCACCGCCTGGGTTCGGGTTCCGGCGGCGTCCGAGCCGGCGCCGGGCTCGGTGAGACCGAAGGCGCCGATCGCCTCGCCCTTCGCCATCGGCACCAGGAACTTCATCTTCTGCTCCTCGGAGCCGTTGGCGAACACCGGCCCGCACCCAAGCGAGACGTGGGCGGCCAGCGTGATGCCGGTCGATGCGCAGACCCGCGAGATCTCCTCCACGGCGATCACGTAGCTGAGCGTGTCGAGCCCCGCGCCGCCATACTGCTCGGGGAACGGCAGGCCCAGGAAGCCGAGCTCCCCCATCTGGCGAACGATGTCGGCGGGGAACTCCTCCTTTTCGTCCAGCTCGCGGGCGCGCGGTGCCACCACCTGGTCGGCGAACTTGCGCGCCATCTCTCGCACCTGGTGGTGTTCTTCTTTCAGGCACAGCATCGGGGTCCGCCGATCCTCCGGGTGGCCGACCGGCGGGCGGTGGCCGCCGGGCGCGGCGCGCCCGGTTTCGCACCCCGGGAGACGAGCCGCGAACTCGAAGAGTAACCCAAGCCCCCGAGGCGGCCCAAACCAGACCGGGGGTTCGCCCCCGCGACCCCAGGAAGGCGCACCCGAGGCGTCGCCTACGGCCCCCCGCCGAGCGGCGCGCTCTCGATCAGCCGGCGACCGATCGCCCGGGCGCGATCGAGCAGCTCCGGCCGGCCGGCCACGCTGGCCGCATCGTTGTCCTCGTGCTCCCAGGCCAGGGTTTCCTCCCAGCGCGCCCCGATCCACTTGAGGAATCCGCGCACGCTCCGCTCGGCCAAGTCGTAGCGCCGTCCGGCGCTCAAGGCGGTGACGAACACCGCACGGCGGGTGCGCGGCCACAGCGGTCGAAAGGCGAAGCCGCCGCCAGTGCGGACCAGGGGGGTGATGCAGTTGCAGCGGTCCATCACCCGCTTGAGCTGCGCGCTCACCGCATCGAAATAGATCGGCGAGCCCACCGCCACGGCATGGGCCGCCTGCAGCGCCTCGTAGATCGGGTCCATGTCGTCGTGGAAGAGGCAGTAGCCGGTGGTGGGCTCCGGTCCGCAGGCCTGGCAGGGAAGGACGCGGAGGTCGTTGCATCGGAAGAGGACCGAGCGCCCACCCGCTTCCTCGGCCCCGCGGCATATCGCTTCGAGCAGCCGCTCGACGCTGCCCCCTTGGATCGGGCTGCCGCTCAACGCCACCAGGGCGCGCCGGGGATCCCCCGGTTCGGAGGCACGAGAGGCCATCGGACGGACTCGAGCCCGGGCGCTGCGCCTACCGCCGCTCGCGCGCGCGGGACCGGGGCGGCCGCCCCGGGGAAGCCACCCCGCGGACGGCCTTGCCGAGGGGGCGTTTTCGCGCTGCCCGGGTCTTAGGCTTGGCCCGCTGGCGGACCGAGGCGCCAGACTTCGCCTGCCCCGGGCGCTGCGCCCGGGCGGAACTCTTCCGCGCGCGGGGTTTCGGCGCTCGCGCCTTCGCCTCGGGGGCCGGGACCGGCCGACTCTCCTCGCACCAGGAGCGGATGTAGGCGGCGATCTCCTGGGTCGAGGAGCCGGGGCCGAACAGACGTCCCACGCCCTGCCTGGCCAAGGCCTCCATGTCCTCCGCCGGGATGATGCCGCCGCCGGTCAGCAGCTTGTCCCCGACTCCCCGCTCGATCATGCCCCGGCGCACCTCCGGGAACAAGGTCATGTGAGCACCCGAGAGGACCGAAAGCGCGACCACGTCGACGTCCTCCTGGATCGCCGCCTCGACGATCTGTTCCGGGGTCTGGTGCAGCCCGGTGTAGATCACCTCCATGCCGGCGTCGCGCAACGCCGCGGCCACCACCTTGGCGCCGCGGTCGTGACCATCGAGCCCCGGCTTGCCCACCAATACTCGGATCTTACGCTCCATGGGTTCTCCTCGCGGTTGGCGCTTCGCACTCGACGGTCGGCGTGGAGCTCACCGAGGCCCCTCCGGATCCGGCTCCTCGTCGGGCAAGCGGGCGAGCTCGGCTTCGATCTCCTCCTGCTCGCGGCGCGCGGCCTCGAAATCGGCGGCCCCGATCTCGATGGGGTCGCCGTACTCGTCCCGTGGTGGGCGCACGATCCGGCTCTCGACCAGCTCCAGGGCCGAGCGGGCCCCCTCCTCGGTCTCGAACGACCAGGCGCAGAAGTCCCGGTCGCGCCGCAGCACTTCAAGCCGCCATGGATCGACCCCCGGTGCCCCGCGCCGCACCCGGGCCGCGAGGAAATCCCCGGGGCCGAGCGGTTCGCTCGCCGCGGCCACGGGCACGCGGCCCCCGGTCCGCGGGTTCACCAGCGTCCGACGAGCGACGTCCGCGCCGGCCTCGGTGGCGGCCGTCGATCGCCACGGCTCCTCGGGCTCGCCGGGGGGGACGATGTGCACCCCGTGGCCGTGGGGCACGAAGGCCCAGCCCTCGGAGGTCACCGCCACCGATTCGGCGCCCGCGGGCTCGTCTTCGTCGTCCACGCCACCCGTCTCGTCGGCCGGCTCCGGCGATGGGGCCAACGCCTGCGTCGCCGGCGGGTTCCGGCGGCCGCCGAGCAGTCGCATGGCCAGGCCCAGTGCCGCCACCCCCAGCACCGCGAGCCAGGCCGTGACCGGGTTCTGCATCGGGTGCGTTTCGCCTCGGCTCTAGAACTCGGCGCTCTCGACGTAATCGCCGTAGACCTCGCGCATGGCGTTGCGGATCTCGCCCTCGGTGGCGTAGCAGCGCGCCGCGTCGAGGATCTTCTCCATCACGTTGCGCTCGCCCGGCGCGCTCGCCGCCGCCGCCGTCAGGGCCTGGAGCGCCGCGGTGGTCGCGCGGTCGTGGCGCGTGCGGCGCAGCTCGGCCAACGCGCGACGCTGCTCCTGCTCGGCCTCTTCGCCGATGTAGAGGATCGGGATCTCGAGCCTCTCGTCGGGCTCCACGTATTCGTTGACGCCGACCAGGATGCGCTGCTTCTGCTCGATCTCCCGCTGGTACTGGTAGGCGGCTCGGCCGATCTCCCGCTGGAAGAACCCTCGCTCGATGCCCGCCACCACACCACCCATTGCCTCGACCCGACGGAAATAGTCTTCTGCCTGATCCTCCAGGGCGTTGGTCAGCGTCTCCAGGTAGTACGAGCCCGCCAGTGGGTCGATGGTCTCGGTCACGCCGATCTCGTGCGCGATGATCTGCTGGGTGCGGAGCGCGAGCTTGACGGCCTTGTCGCTGGGCAGGGCGATGGTCTCGTCCATCGAGTTGGTGTGCAGCGACTGGGTGCCGCCGAGCACCGCCGCCAGCGCCTCGAAGGCGGTGCGCATGATGTTGTTCTCGGGCTGCTTGCCCCACAACGAGCAGCCCGCGGTCTGGGTGTGGAAGCGCATCAGCCACGACTCCGGCCGCTTCGCGCCGTACCGCTCGCGCATGTGACGCGCCCAGATGCGCCGCGCCGCGCGCAGCTTGGCGATCTCCTCGAAGAAGTCGAGGTGGCTGTTCCAGAAGAACGACAGCCGGGGCGCGAACGCGTCGAGGTCGAGCCCGCGCTTGAGGCACTCCTCGACGTAGGTGAAGCCGTCGGCCAGCGTGAAGGCCAGCTCCTGGCCGGCCGTCGAGCCCGCCTCGCGGATGTGATAGCCCGAGACCGAAATGGTGTTCCACTGCGGCACGCGCCGAATCGCGAACTCGATCAGGTCGACGATGATGCGCAGGGACGGCCGTGGAGGGAAGCACCAGCACTTCTGGGCGATGTATTCCTTGAGGATGTCGTTCTGGATCGTGCCGCGAAGCTTGGCGAACGGCACGCCGCGCTTCTCGGCGTTGGCGAGATAGAACCCCCACATCGTCGCAGCCGGGCCGTTGATCGTCATCGAGGTGGAGATCGCACCCGGGTCGATGCCGTCGAGCAGGATCTCCATGTCGCGCAGGCTGTCCACCGCGACGCCGCACTTGCCGACCTCACCGTGCGCCTTGGGATGATCGGAGTCGTATCCCATGATGGTGGGGTTGTCGAAGGCAATCGAAAGCCCGGTCTGGCCGTGGGTCAGCAGGTAGTGGTGGCGCTGGTTCGACTCCCGGGGCGTGCCGAACCCCGAGAACTGGCGCATCGTGAACATGCGCCCCCGGTACAGGCTGGTGTGGATGCCCCGGGTATAGGGGTATGCGCCGGGAAAGCCGAGGTCGCAAGACAGATCCCGGCCCGCCACGTCTTCGGGCGTGTAGAGGGCCTTGATCGGAATGCCGGAAATGGTGAACGGGTAGAGTTCCGGGCGCTCCCGAGCGGCGGCGTACCGCTTTCGCCAGGCCGCGGCCTGCGCCGGCCACGACGATTCGGGCGCTGGTCCATCGGGGCTGACCACCGCCGACTCGAGCCTGGCTCCGGGAACGACCCGCCCGGCAGGGCGCCGATTCGGCACTCGGCGGCGCCGCGTGGTGGAGGTGCGTGTGGCCATCCGGGTTCTCCCTGGCTCGACAAGGGTCACGGCCCGACGTGGACGGGTCGAGCGCGCTTCCGAGAGTAAGGCCCCGGTTCGAGCAGGGTCAAGGAACGCAGGCCGGAGAAAGAGCCCAACCCCTGCGGATGGGACGTAGCGGGGGTTCGTGACTAGCGCGATGCCCGGCGGCCGGCCTTGGGCCCCGCGGAGCGGCCCCGAGTGCCGCGGCCCGCACCGGCCGTCGTCGACGAGCCCAAGGCAACCCCGTCCGGCGAAACCGGGTCGCGCGCCAGCGCCCCCAGGCGGTGGACCGCTTCGCGCGGCGTCAGGCGGCGCTCGGCCAGATCATCCAGGCATTCCTGCCAACGTCGTTCGGGTACCTGGCCCCGGAACTCCTCCC
>DASXTP010000139.1:0-21385 GCA_036505355.1 Candidatus Eiseniibacteriota bacterium
TGGGGCTGGCCCAGGCGCTTTGGGTGGTGCTGCTGCTCCGAAAGCCGGCCAGGCGCTATGCCTGGGTCTGGGGACTGGTGGTGGTGGTGCTGGTGGCGATCGCGGCCCACCTGGGCGGCGAGGTCGCGCACGGGGAGTGACCCGAGGCGGCTCCGGCTGCCGCCCGTGCCCGGCAGAAGTCCCGCGGGGCCGCTCCGCTCGAGATCCCAGCTCACCTCGATCCAAAACAGGATCCGATGGCAGTCCGCCCGCGGGCAAGCTAGCCTGTGGCGGTCACGAGGGATGCGTCCGGTGCGTACACGGTGGGCACGGACCGGACCCCGAACTCGAGGAGCCTCCCATGCCGGTGAACGATGCGGATCGACGAACGGGCGAAAGCATCCGCGTCGCGCCGAAGCACCACGCGCTGGTGCGCCTTTCGCACTGGGCCAACGTGCCGTTGTTGTTCGGCCTGATCGCGAGCGGCCTCGCGATCTACTGGGCCGCCCCGGTGTTCGTCCATCCGCGGCATCCGGTGACCGGCAGCCGCGAGTACCTCGTCGACCTGGGGCTTGCCCTCGCCCGCATCCTCCACGATATGCGCGGCCAGCCCGGCTATTGGATCTACGACCACCTGAGCCTCGGTCCTCGCCAGCTCGCGGTGGCCCTGCGATGGCACTGGGCGCTCGCCTACTTCTTCATGCTGAACGGCGCGCTGTACCTGCTCGGGCTTATGGCCGGCGGCGGATGGCGCGCGCTGCTGCCGCGCCCTTCGGACCTGGGTGAGGGGCTGCGGATGATCCGCTTCTATCTCGGCGTGGTTCCGATGGCGATCCTGCGCCGTCCCTGGCCGCACCCGCCGGTGCGCTCGAAGTACAATCCGCTGCAGCGCGCCGCCTACTTCGCGATGCCGCTGTTCGGCACGCTGGTCGTGCTCTCGGGCTGGGCGATGCACAAGCCGGTACAGCTTCCCTGGCTCGAGCGGCTGTTCGTGAACTACGACGGCGCGCGGATGGTTCATTTCGTCAGCATGCTGGTGCTGGGATCGTTCGTCGTCCCGCACGTCGTGCTGGTGATCGCCGACGGTTGGGACACCTTCCGCTCGATGGTGGTCGGCTGGTCGGCGCGCCTCAAGGAGGCAGGTCATGAGCGGGCCTGAGCGGGAAAACTCGAGCAACGACGACCCCGCCGGGCGACGCGACGCGGCCCACCTGCCTGCCCCACCGTCGCCCCCGCCCGCGGAGGACGAAGGGTCAGCCCTGGCGTCGCCTCCGTCGCGCGCGGCGAGCGAGCCGCCGGCCCGGCCACTCGGGCCTCCGCCGTCCGAGCCCCCCGGCGCGCCGACCCCAAAGCCCGCTCCACCTCGCCGCTTGGGCTGGCTCGACGAGCGCCCGGAGGTCCCGATCGAGGTTCCGCGCCGCCGGCTCTCGGCGCAGTCCCGTCGCGACTTCCTGCTGTTCGCGGCTGGCGTGGTCGCGAGCGCGACCGGCGGCTGGTGGCTGCTGCCGGACCGGGCCAAGTCACGACTGCTGCCCGGGCCGTGGCGCGAGCGGCTCGATACGCTGGCCGCCCGCGCCGGCCTGTCGCGTGAACGCCGTGAACGCGCGCTCGACGCCGCGCTCAGCTTCGACGACGACGTTTCCGAAGCGCTGTACTCGAAAACGCGGCGCGTGCGCACCTACGATCGCTCCCAGGTGACGCCGCTGCCCAACAACTACCACGGCCGCACGCCCGGCCCGGAGATCCTCGCCAGGTGGTCGCTCGCGGTCAGCGGCCTGGCCTCGGGAGGCACCGAGCGCTTCGCGATCGACCAGCTCCTCGGACGCTTCCCGCTCCACGAGCAGGTGACGCGCCTGGTCTGCGTCGAAGGCTGGAGCGCGATCGCGTGGTGGGGCGGCATCCGCTTCGCCGATTTCCTCTCCGCGTTTCCGCCCGCCCCCGGGGCGCGCTGGGCCGCGCTGCGATCGGCGGTGAGTCTGGATGGGGCGGGCCGGCCCGAGCCGTACTACGTCTCGATCGA
Source organism: Candidatus Eiseniibacteriota bacterium (assembly GCA_036505355.1). Classification (GTDB taxonomy): domain Bacteria; phylum Eisenbacteria; class RBG-16-71-46; order RBG-16-71-46; family RBG-16-71-46; genus WS-8. Next base: position 2,000 of record DASXTP010000139.1, read on the forward strand.
CCTCGAGACCGCTCGCCACCCGCAGACGCTCCTGGCCACGCACCAGAACGGCCGGCCGCTGACGCTCGCGCACGGCGCGCCGCTCCGCCTGCTGGTGCCGATGAAGCTCGGGCTCAAGAACATCAAGGCCATCACCGACATTGCGTACACCGCAGGCGAGCCGCCCGATTACTGGAACGAACGGGGCTACTCGAAGTACGACGGTCTGTGAGACGCGGAGCGGGCCGACTCGGTGATGCTCGGCCGCCCGAGCCCCCGGGCCATACCAGAGGAGAATCGTGATGGCCACCGCCGTGGAACGTAGCGCTCCTGCCGCACCCGAGTCGGGCACCATCTTCGGTCATCCCAGGGGGCTCTACGTCCTCTTCTTCACCGAGATGTGGGAGCGCTTCTCGTACTACGGCATGCGTTCCCTGCTCGTGCTCTACATGGTGAACCATCTGTTCCTGAAGCCCGACGTGGGCCAACGAGTGCTGGGCTTCACCGCCATCAAAGGCGCGCTGGAGTCGGTCTTCGGCCCGCTCGCGGCCCAGCCGCTGTCGTCCCAGATCTACGGGCTCTACACCGCCTTCGTCTACCTCACCCCCTTCTTCGGCGGGCTGCTCGCCGACCGCGTGCTCGGCCAGCGTCGCGCCGTAATCCTGGGCGCCGTGCTGATGGCGATCGGCCACTTCCTGATGGCGAGCGAGCGGATGTTCCTTCCCGCCTTGATGTTCCTGATCCTCGGCAACGGCGCGTTCAAGCCCAACATCTCGACCCAGGTCGGCAGCCTCTATCCGCCCGGGGACCCGCGCCGCGACGGGGCGTTCACGATCTTCTACATGGGCATCAACCTCGGCGCGTTCTTCTCGCCGCTGGTCTGCGGCACGCTCGGACAGAAGGTAGGCTGGCATTACGGCTTCGGCGCCGCCGGCGTCGGGATGGTGCTCGGGCTGATCCTCTACGTGTGGGGTCAGCGTTGGCTCGGGGTCCAGCCTTCTCAGGTGCGCACCACGGCCGCGGGCGCCGCGACCAGCATCGCGGTCTACATCGCCAGCGTGGTCGCGGGGCTGTTGCTCCTGGTGCTCGGGCCGGCTCTGCTCTCGCTCCTGCCGGTGATCGGCCGCTTCGCCCTGCTCGGGGCCGCCGTGATCGCGCTGATCACGTGGCTCACGCGGGCGATGACAGCCCTGCCGCGGGACGAAGCACTCCGGGTCGGCGCGCTGATCGTGATCTGCGCGCTCAACGTCGTGTTCTGGGCGGTCTACGAGCAGCAGGGGAACACGATGCAGCTATGGGCCGACCAGAACACGGACTGGCGCTTCTTCGGCCTCACCATCCCGTCGACTTGGTTCCAGGCGTTCAACCCGGCGATGATCTTTTTGTTCGCGCCCTTGTTGAACCTGTTCTGGGGCTGGCAGTCGGCGCGCAAGCAGGAGCCGTCGAGCGTCACCAAGATGGCGCTCGGCTGCCTGATGCTCGGGCTCTCCTACGTCGTGATGATCGTGGCCTCGCAGGGCCTCACCCCCGAGGCCAAGCGCAGCGTCATGTGGCTCACCGGCACCACGGTGATCCTGACCTTCGGCGAGCTCTATCTCTCGCCGATCGGGCTCTCGTTCGTGACCAAGGTGGCGCCGCAACGGATGGTATCGATGCTGATGGGGGTCTGGTTCCTGGCCAACTTCTTCGGCAACTACCTGTCGGGCTACCTCGGCACCTTCTGGGAGAAGATCTCGCGCGGGCAGTACTTCACTCTAATGACCATTCTCGGAATCGGCGCCGGGCTGCTGATGTTCCTGATCAGCCGGCCCCTCGACCGGATCGTGGCCAAGCACGATCGCGGCGAGGCGTAGGCGGGGGCGACGCGCCGGCAGGGAGCGGGCGATCCCTCGGCCCGATCCCTCAGCCCGAAAAGGCCCGAATCATCGGCGCCAGGTTGGGGATGAGGTCGGCAAAGCCGTGCAGCACCACCACCAGGGCGAGATTCCGCGTCCGCGCCCATAGCACGCCGAACATGAGCCCCAGGGGAGAAACGACCACGGTGGCGTAGGCGACCGCGCTGAGTGCACTCGGGGCGCCCGTCATGCCCTCCGCCACGTGCGCGCCGCGCAGCACGTATCCGGGCGCATGAGCGAGGCCGAAGAGGAGCGCCATCCCGATCACGCCGGCCGTTTCGGACTTGAGCCAGGCAGCCAGGCGCGACTGCAGGAGGACTCGAAACAGGAACTCCTCGGTGAGGCCGGCTTCCAGGGTGAGCCAAGCCCAGACCGGGAGAGCGACGAGGCCGAGCTCCCAGGCCGGCAGGCCGCGCTCGGCCATCAGCGCGGCGATGGCTCGTGGGCCGCGTCCGACGGTCCCCTGCAGCAGCGCCGTGGCGGCCATCAAGATCACGAGAGCGCGCCGCTCGACTCGATCGAGGGACGCGAACGCGAAGAGCTCACGCCAGGTATAGCCGAGCCAACGGAACACCAACGCAGGCAGGACCACCAGGACGACGAGCTTGGCGGCCAGGAGGGCGATCGACTGCGAAGGCTCTGTAGGCACCGCCGCCCGCACGGCCGTCAGGCCAGGTCCCAGGAATCCGACGCCGATCCCCACCAGGAGCAGCGCGAGCCAAGCCATCTCGCGCCCGGGCGAACGCACTCGGAGCCGGCGTGGGGTCGCACCGCGGGTCGCGAGCCAGGCCACAAACGAGAACCCGAGTCCGAAGACGAGCAGGACGCCCAGCGTCTCGCCCGCCTCGAGGTGCGGGTCGCGCGCGAGCACCGCGACGCTGGCGCCGTAGAAAACGATGTAGGCCAGCACGGCAGCGAGCGCGACCTTCACGGCAGAGATCGGTGGGGACTTGGCGTAGGGGTTTCGGCGCAACCGGGCATGCGCGACCTCGGACGAGCACTCTGGGTGTTCCGGATGGGTCCGCACGCATCGTCGTGCGGCAGCATCATACTACGAGCCTCGCCACGCCCCATGGGGTCCGCTTCGGTGACGACCCGTGGCGCGTGCGCGATCGCTTGGGCGACCGAGAGCGCTGAGAGCCCACGTAGAACACCCGGCGCACCACGGTCCTTCTGTCATAGCTCAGGCGGACGAAGTAGAGGCCCGGGTCGCAACCGTGTCTCGCCTCGCAGAGTGATCTCACTCCGGCCTTCACGCTGGAGACTCGTGCGCGAGACCCGCCGGCCCGCGAGGGCCTGGACGCGCCGTGCGCCGAGAACCCAGCCGCTCGACGTTGACGGTCGCGACGCCCGAGAGCCGGCGCTGACACCTGACCGCGACGATGCTACCGTGGGTCCATTAGTAGATCACCTGAGAGGGGCGAGATGTATTGTCCGGAGTGCGGGCTCGAATACCGCGAAGGGGCCACCCTTTGCACCGATTGCGGTGCGGCGCTCGTGTCGGATCCGCACCCCGCCTCTCGCGAGCCGAGCGTGGAATGGCTGGATCTCGAAACCGTGCTCCAGACAAGCGATCCGACGCTTCTCCCCGTGGTCCGTTCCCTCCTCGAAGCGGAAGGGATTCCCTGCTTCGCTCGGGGGGAACAACTCCAGGAGTTTCTCGGTTGGGGGCGCTTCCCGTCGGGCATCAACCTCATCACGGGCCCGGTGCAGCTGCAGGTCCCGAGGGAGCGCAGCGACGAGGCTCGCCAACTGCTCGAATCTGCGGCGGTGGCTGGCTTCGAGCCGCCCGACGACGAGACAGTCGGGGAGTGAGCGCTGCCCTGTGGGTGAATCCACCACCACCGACTCCCGGGCGAGTCGTGGGAAGCCAGGAGTTCGCGGTCGAGGAGAAACGGAGCGACGCGACCGCCCGCCAGGCGTAGCTTGGGGGGCGCACGTTTGGTATAGGATGACCCGTCTTGGAGGGCGTACTCCCGCGCTTCGACGGGTCGCTCGGTGGTCGGCGCCCTTGGCGTCGGGGCGCCGCACGGAAGGCTCGAACCGCACCGGACGCGCTTACTCGGGAGGATTCGTGGACCTGCTGAACTACTTGATCTCGATCCTGATCTCGCTAGCCGTCGGCCTGGTGGGCTTCGTGCTGGCCTTCAAAATCTTCGATTGGATGACCCCGGGGGTCCACTTCGCGGACCAGCTCAGGGCCGATAACCGTTCGGTGGCGATCTTCCTGGGGGGACTCTTCGTCGGGCTCGGCCTCTTGCTGGGGAACGCGGTCAAGTGAACTGCCGTGCCGCCGCGGCCTGGGTCGTGGCGTTTTCGATTGCGGTCGCGGCGAGCGCCTGCCGCACGCAAGCGGCGACGGCCGCGAGGCCGGCAACGGATTCCCTCGTAGCTGCGCCGCCGGATACAGGGGCCCATCTCCGGGCCATCATCGAGAGCCATCTCGGGCGGCCCTACGTGTGGGGCTCCTGCGGGCTCAAGAGCTTCGACTGCTCCGGGTTCGTCTGGCGCGTCATGCAGGAGAACGGCATCCTGCTCAAGCGAACCACCGCCCGCAAGTACTACCTGTCCCTGCCCAAAGTCTCCGACCAGGAACGCTGGCGCTTCGGCAACGTCGTGTTCTTCAGCAACCTGAAGCACTGCGGAATCGTCGAAGGGCGCGAGGGCTTCTACCACGCGGCGGTGAGCGCCGGGACGCATCGTTCCCAATTCGATCCGCTCTGGCGACAAAAGATCTCGGGCGTCCGCGCCATGCCCGGGCTCGAGCGCCGGGGCGCGGCTCACCGATCCTCCGACTGACGGCTCTCCGCTTCGGGCGGGCCACGGCGTGACCACGAATCTCGAGCGACTGCGAGCCTGGGTAGTTTCGGCCGACATGGGGCTCGGCCACCAGCGGGCGGCGCACCCGCTGGCCCACCTGACCGAGGCCGGCGTCCTCACTGCCGGCAGTCCGGAGACGACGGACCCGGACGAGGTCCGGTTCTGGCGCCGCCTCAACTGGTCCTACGAGTTCGTGTCGCGGGCCAAGGGCGTCCCGGTGGTGGGCCAGGCCTTGTTTGGCTTACTGGATGCCATCCTGCACATCCCGCCCTTCTACCCGTTGCGCGATCTCTCGCATCCGTCGCCCAACAATTGGATCGTGGATTACCTCATCCGCAAAGGTCTCGGAAAGTCCCTGATCGACCGGCTGCGCGCCCACTGGCTGCCGATGATCTCGACCTTCTACGCCCCCAGCCTCGCCGCCGACGCTTCGCGTCTCGAGCCGATCTACTGCGTGATCTGCGATGCGGACATGAATCGCGTGTGGGTGCCCTCGAAGGCAAAGGAGAGCCGGATCCGGTACTTCGCGCCTTGCGGGCGGGCCATGCGGCGCCTGCGCCAGTACGGGGTGCCCGACGAGCGCATCTTCATCACCGGCTTCACGCTCCCGCGCGAGAACATCGGCGGCTGGGGGATGGAGACGCTGAAGGGGGACCTGCTCGCCCGGCTCGGGCGTCTCGATCCCCGGGGGCGGTTCTCAACCGTGTTCGGCTCGACCGTGGCCGAGCTGCTGGGTGCCAAGCCGGAGCCCTCGGCTGCCGGCCCGGTGACGGTGACCTTCGCCGTGGGAGGCGCCGGCACCCAGGTGGAGATCGGGCTGATGCTGGCGCACAGCCTCAAGCCCGGCATCCTGGAGGGCCGCTTCCGGTTGATCCTGGTGGCCGGCGTGAACCGGCTGGTCGAGAAGGTGTTCCGAGAGTTCGTAAACCGGATCGGGCTCGAGTCCGCGCTGGGCACCGGCGTCGTGATCGTCCGCGAGGACGACAAGCCGCGCTATTTCGATCGCTTCAACGCCTGGCTGCGCGAGACCGACATCCTGTGGACCAAGCCGAGCGAGCTGTCGTTCTACACCGCCCTCGGCATTCCGATCGTGATGGCGCCGCCCATCGGGTCGCAGGAGGGTAAGAACATGCGCTGGCTGATGGACAAGAACTGCGCCCTGCCCCAGTACACGCCGTCGCTCGCGCGGGAGTGGCTCACCGACATGCTGAAGCAGGGGGTGTTCGCCGAGAAAGCGCTCAGCGGCTTCGTCAAGAACCGCAAGCTCGGGGTCTTCAAGATCGAGGAAGTGCTGCAGACCGGAGCGATGGCGAGGGAGACACACCCGCTGAGACGGTAGTCGGGGCGGTGTCTGAAAACGGCCGATCGGCTGCGTTGGCTCGGTCACTGCTCGCTCGATGTGGCCGGGCACCACGCGTAGCGTGGTCGGCCACGATCTCGCTCGTCCCTCCCTCGCACGCCTTGCGCTCGGCCGTTTTCAGGCACCGCAGGCCGGGCCTGGCCGGCATTTACGTTCGTGCTATCCTGCGTTGGCTCCCTTTGCCCACCACGGCAGCCCGGAGACATCATGAAGCCTGTTTGGATTCGCCCGCTGAGGTTGCTGGTTCCCGCGCTCGCCTTGTTCCTCGCTGCCGGCTGCAAGGGGAGCATCACCGAGATCAAAACCCTGCTCGATGACCCGTCGCGCTTCGACAAGCAGACGGTGCGTGTCGCCGGCACCGTCGGCTCCTCGGTCGGCGTGCTGGGGTACGGCGCCTACCAGGTCGACGATGGCACCGGCACGCTGACCGTGGTCTCCAAGGAGGGAGGAGCGCCGCGAGAGGGGGCCCGGGTCGGCGTCGAAGGAGAGTTCCGCTCGGCGTTCACCCTCGGCACGCAGACCGCCGCGGTGCTGGTGGAGAAACAGCGCTTCACCCCTTAGGGGGCGGACGAGAGTCTTTTCCTCGCGCTGGCCCCAGATACCGTGGACCACGCCAACCGATGGATTGGCACCGTCCGAGCTCGACGGACGATCCCGTGACGATGATCTCCACGCGCCCCGCGCCGGGTCGGATCGAGGTGGTTCTGGTCGTCTTCCTCGCGGCGACGGCCGCCGGCTGCGCTCGCGGACCCGAGTTGCGGTATGCGGTCGACCTCCAACGGCCGGATTCGGGGGTGGCTCAGGTGACGCTGGAGGTGCTGGGCTCCCCACGCAGCGGCTTGATGCTGAGGAGTTACGCCGCTCAGGGGCTGGTCCGACTGAGCGACCTCACGGCCACCACGTTGGAAGGTCGGAAGCTCGTCGCGGAGGTCGGGGTGGACACCGCCGCGGGGCCCGACGCGGGCACGCTCCTCGTGCGGCTCGAAAGGCTTCCGCCCCGTCTCTTGGTCCACTACCAGGTCCGGCCCGGCGCGCGGTACGGCGACAGCCACACGGGCTACGTGGGGCGGTGCTTCGGCTACCTCGATGGACGCTTCGGGCTGCTGAACGGTCAGAACCTGTTTCTGATCCCCCGCGGTCTCGGGACCCCTGCGCGCGTCTCGGTGCGCTTCGTGCTGCCGGCGGGCTGGACCATAGTCGCGCCGTGGATGCAACGCGGCGGCGCCTACTGGCCGGGGGTGAACGGATGCTACGTGGAGGAGCACCTGGTCTCGGGGGTGGTCGTCGTGGGGCGCTTCCATGAACGGAGCCTCGCGCTGGATGAGACGCGTTATCGGTTGGCGTACGAGTCGGGGATTTCGCACGACGACGAGGAGCGCGCGACGCGGGCCATCGAACGCGTGGTGCGCTACGTACACTCGGTGGTCCCGGGGCATGGCCCACGCGAGTACGTTGCCGCGATCGTGTCGACGGCCCCCTTCGGCGACGACATCGAGGGCGGCGGGTGGGCCGTTGGGCAGGGGGGTACGCTCGCCCCGGTCACCGGCCTGAGGCTGCGGCAGTTCGCCCAGAGGCTGATCGACGCGCGCCTGGTGGATGCTCCGTTCCGGCGCCTGATCCGAGATCGCCGCGAACTCTGGGTCGTGGACGGCGTGCGGGAGCTTTGCGCTTGGCGGGCGGTGGCCCGGGCTGGCTACGCCGACGAGGGAGCGATTGCTCGCGACTACGCCCTGGCTTACGTGAGCTCGCTGCGCATCGAGGGTCAGGAGTGGAATCTCGAGCGCATCTACTCGACACGCCGGTCGAGCGACGTGGGCCGCAAGGTTGCGGCGCCGCTGCTGCTGCTTTGGCTCGATCGCGAGCTTCGGCGTCTTGGCACCGACACCGGACTGGAGCCGGTCCTGGCCCGGATGTTCCGCGAACCGCACGCGCGATCCTTGTGGCGGTGCGTCCCGTCGCGGGAAGGGGACCGCTGGCGTCATTTCCGCTCCGATTTCGCCCAGGCGCAGCGACCTCTTCCCGCCCACGAGCTGTTCGGCCTCTCTCCCTTGGCGCCAGTGCCGCCCGGGACGCCTGGCAGGCCCTCCCGCGGGGCGTTCGTCGTCTTCACCGGCAGCACGCAGGGCTACCTCGAGAACTGCGGCTGCAAGGTCAACCAGTCCGGCGGCGTGGCCCGCCGGATGACCGAGCTCGCCCGCCTGCGGAGAGAGCACCCCGGAGCCGTCGTGATCGACGCCGGCGACGCGTTCATGCGCCCCGGGCCCGCGGCGCTCGACTACTTGAGCGAGCAAGAGCAATCCCTCTACCTCCGCGTGATGCGCCACATGCGCTATGACGCCGTGGTGCCGGGGGCGAACGAGCTGATGCTGGGGCCCCAGCACTTCGACATTTCGATCCGGGACGTTCGGCTCCCGTACACGGTGGCGAACGTGAAGCATCGGAGCAGTCGACCGGAGCCGGAGTGGAAGCTCGTTCACGCCGGACCGCTGCGGGTCGCGGTGGTGGGGCTGTTCGAGCCGCCGCGCGGAACGCTGAGGCCCGAGTCCTACGACCGCCACCAAGACGAATGGCAGATCGAGGATCCGGTCCACGCCATGAAGCGGCTATGCGGCGCGCTCGGCTCTCGCGCCGACGTGCTCATCGCCGTCGGCAGGCTTACTCCCCTGACCATCCGTCGTCTCGTCCGAGCCTGTCCCGAGGTGGATCTCGTGATCTCGACCGAGCAGGAGGCCGTGTTCCAGGTCGAAGCCCACGGCAAGAGGGTATTGGCCACCGACGACCAGCCCGGCTTCATCGGGCACACCTACGTGGCGTACACGCAGCTCGCGAGCTATGGCCTCTCCGGGGTGGCGCTCACTCTCGACGATCGGAACCGGATGGTGGCCGCCGAGGAAAAGGACTACTGGCTCGACGACAAGGTCCTCGATGACCCCGGGGTACGTACTCTGCTCGACCGCTTCTACGACCGGGTCGGAAGGACGGAGGCGGCGCAGGCCAGCGTGCGGGTCCCCTTCGCGCACGATCACGACCGTGCCCTCGGGCCCTACGTGGGTGCGGCACGCTGCTCGACCTGCCATCGAGCCGAGTTCGCGCAGTGGCGCACGACACCCCACGCCAGCGCTTTCAAGACGTTGCTCGACGTCCACCGCCACTATCAGCCACGCTGTGTCGCCTGCCACGTCGTGGGGTTCGGGGCCCCGGGCGGATACCGAATGGGCGACCCCACATTTGCGCTTGCCAATGTCCAGTGTGAGGTGTGTCATGGCCCGGGTGGGAATCATGCGGATGATCCCCGTGCTGGGAACATCCGTCGTCGTGTTCCCGCCACGGTGTGCCTCGAGTGTCACGACTCCGAGCACTCGGATCGGTTCGTCTACGACGAGAGGCTTCCGCGAGTCATGCACGCGAATCCGACCACGCATCGCGCGCCGGATCGAAAGGGTTCCTGAAGCGGCGCATTCATGATCGAAGGTCGGCAGCTTGGGGTTGGCCGCATCCATGCACCACAGGGGAGGTGTCGCATGATTCGTTTCCGAAAGTTCATCCTGCGTGTAGGGCTGTTCCTCGCGGTGGTTGCGATCGTCGGGATGGTCGCGGCTTCAGTGCCCGGCCAGCGGCCGTCGGCATCGCCTTACGCCTCGTCGTTGGCGAAGCTGGTGGTCCGGAACGCCAACGCGAGCCCGTGTCCGATCGAAAAATGCCGCAGACATGGTGTGGGCTACATCTGCGTGCACAACAATGCCTTTACGGAATGCCTCATCACGAACTCCACGACCTGCAATACCCAGAGCTGCGTCGTCCATTGACCTCAGGGCGAACCCGACCTCTGGGGGGTTCGACGGGCGACCACCTCCTCGCGGGGTGGTCGCCGATGGTATCGCCGACCGGGTCCGAGAGCCGCGCCCGGATTGGGATGAGCACTCACGGCATCCGAGCCTCGAGCGGCAGAGCGACCAGCCGCCCCTCCTCGAGCGCCAGCACTGGACAGTAGAGCCCGAGCAGTTCGCGGCGCCACCACCGGCCAGTGGCGCGCCTGATCGCCGGGTCGGTGAAGTGGTAGTCGTAGACCAGCGCCCGCAGGTAGCGCGGCGGAGCGCGCGGGAAGGGGTCTTTCCCGAGCAGCGATCGCACCGGGGCGGAGCCTTCCAGCAGCCGCTGGCAGAAGCTCAAGAACCACGGCTCGCGCCGAAAATCGCTCAGTGCCGCGAACCACATCTGCCAGTCGAGCCGTGGCTGGTGCGGGGCCACGAAGGCAGGCCTCCGGCCGAGGTCGCCGGGCTTGTACCGGAACTCGTACTCGAGCCACCGCACGCCATCGGCGCTCCCCTCGAGCACGATCTCCGGGCGACGAGTAGTCATCACGGCGAACAGGCCGTAGCGGTTCACGATCCGGAACGGCGACGCCACGTCGTAGAGCTTGGGCAGGGGACCGAGCCAGCCGATCGGCCAGCGCAGGGTATCGAGAGTCGGGACCAGGCTGGTCAGAAACAGCATCACGGCCGCGGTCCCGAGCCATCGGCTTCGCGGGCGTTCGATGTTAGGCCCGGGCTCGGGCAGCGCGCCGCCCAACAGGCGACTCCTGAGCCATCCCGGCCAGACGCCGTCGTCCAAGACCAACACGCAAAGCGCCACGGTCAGCAGGTTGAAGAAGCAGTAGTTCCCGGTGAGAAAGATCAGGCCCTGCAGGCCGGTGATCGCGGCCGCCCCGGCGAAGCGGATGCGGCGGGGCCCAAAGAGCACAAACGGGACCAGCCCCTCGATCGCGAACATCACGGCCGCCGACCAGGTCTGGAGGCCCGCCGGGAGCTGGTGCGCGAACCAAGCCGTCCACGGAGGCAGAGGCTGGGTCTCGTAGTGGAAGCGGAGCGCCGTGAGCTTCCGCCAGGTCGGATCTCCGCTCGTGAGCTTCACCGCGGCCGACGAGAGCATCAGCCGGAACAGCAGCCAACGCAGCAGCCACCGCGCCGAGCCGGTGGGAGCCGGGTCGGTTGCGGGACGGGACCAGAAGCTCCGCGGTGAGAGGAAGAGGGCCAGGAACCCGGTCTCGAGCAGCAGACTGTCCCACTGGAACCACAGGAAGTCCCGGCACACCACGGCGAGGGAGAGGTAGCAGGCCCACAGGACGATCAGGCACGGAACGGAGGTGACGCCGATCACGAGCAGGACCGAGAGCAGCGTGCCCGCGGCGCAGAGCCCGAGCAGGAAGCCATCGCCGGCTTGGATCCAGCACAGGGTCGGCAGGAACCAGTAGCGCACCGGGCCCTCGTGCTGGGCGACCGCCTGGAGGAACTCGCGCGCCGGCAAGATCCCGCCGCGGCCCACGAGCCCCAGGATCTGGGTCCACAGCGAGACGAACGCGATGCCGTAGGTAACGGCCAGCAGACGCAGGAAGAGCCACGACGTCAGCACCTCGTCCGGCGGGATTACGTGCCGACCCCACACCCAAGCGGTGATACGCGAGAACGCGCGGCGGCGGCGGGCGACCAGACGGTAGCCCCATTCGCTCGCCGCGGCGAACCCGGGGAGATGGCGATAGAGCCACAGCGGCCAGCCCCGCCCGGGGGCGTGGGCCAGGGAGCGGAACACCGCCTCGGCACCCTCCGACCACCGACCGTCGGGCTCGAGGAGCTGGACCGCCTGCTCGAACCGCTCGAGCGGGCGCTCGGGGAACCGCGAGGCGACTTCCTGGTAGGGGGCGCAATCGACGCGGTCACCGAGCGATCGCTGCCAGCGCGCGACCCACAAGCGGCAGAAGCCGCAATGGCCGTCCCACAGGAGGAGCGGCTTCGGTGGAGGGGGCACGGCAGGAGTGTACCGCGGGCCCGAGCCCTGAATGCGGGCCCAGAGAGGTCGCGCGAATTCCACGGGCGCGGGGTATCTCTTGTGTCGGCCGGGACCGGAGGTGCGTCGTGCACAAATGGTCCGTAACGACCTCGATGGCGGTGCTTGCGCTGGCTCTGCTCTCCCTGGGAGCAGGGACCACTTCGGCCGAGACTTGGATATTTTCTGCCGGCGGGGCCTTGGCCGGCGGATACAGCCCATTCCCGCGCCTGGCGTTTCACGCGACCGGGATGCCTCAGGTGGCGGTGCAGCGCGCTGTCCATCCCGACGTCTGGGTGCGCACCGAAGTCGGCTACGAGGACTTCATCGGGCTCACTCCCAAGCCAGGCATCTTCCTCACCGACGTCATCTATCCGCCGACCTCGACCCGCGAATCCAGGGCACGGTTCCTTTTCCTCGCGGCGGGGGCTCGCTGGCAGCCGGCTCCCCGGCCGCCCCGAAACGCGGCCTTCTACGTGGAGGCGATGCCGACACTGTTCGGTGTGATGTGGCGCGATCGGTATTCCTACACCATCTACGACACGTCGGGTGCCAGCCTGCGGAGCGCGGACGACGATCTCACCCGCCTCGTCCCCGGATTCATCGGCGGGGTCGGGCTTCGGTTCAGGGCCACGGACCGCTGGCACGTGGACTACGGGGTCCGCTACCAAAGATCGGCACGAATCAAGGGGATGGAGGGCCGTGATCTCCTGGGGCTGAGCCAGCTCGCTCTCGCGGCCGCGTTGACGTGGATGCCATGACGCGAATGACCGCACTGCCTCCCTGCCTCCGCAAACGCGCCGGTGTCGCCTGCTTGATGCTGATCCTGCAGTGGGCCCACACCCTGGAGGCGTCGGCCAAGGAATGGACGTTCTCGGCTGGGGCAGCGATCGTGGGCGGCTATGGTCCTCTGAGCGGAGATCCCGTGACGATCACGCCCGTGGTCGCGGTGCAACACGCCGTCAATCAGACCTTCTGGTGGCGCTTCGAAGGCGGATACGAGCACCTGTCCGCCGAGGGGTCCGTCTACGAGTACGGGCTAGGTAGGGCGACACGTTCGACGCGGGCCCGGTTCTTCTCCTTCGGCGCCGGGTTCCGCTGGCAGCCCGGCGCCGGAGCATCGGGTGTCGCGCCGTTCGTCGAGCTGGTCCCGACCGCGCATGTAGTCCACTGGCGGGACAACGGCCCTCGGCGTGATGAAGAGTCGATGCGGTGGGTCCCCGGCTTCGAGACCGGCGTCGGGCTACGCTTCGGCTCCGAGGGTCCAGTGCACCTGGACTACGGCATCCGCTATCAGCGATCGGCGCAGTTCCGCGTGGAGTCGAGGGAGGACCGCCTCCCAGGGCTGAGCCAGTTCGGGTTGGCGGTCGCCCTGTCACGGGCTCTCTGAAGCCGGCGTGGCACACCGCCCGCCCCGGACCTCGTTGCGGACCCGCGTCCAGCTGCGGCTCGAAAGTTCGTGCCTGCCGACCGCGCGTGTCGGTCGCCGGGCTCAGCTCTCCGGCGCCACCGCCTCGGCCTCGATCTCGACCAGCATCGCAGGGTCGATGAGCGCGCGCACCTCGACCATGGAGGTGGCGGGCCGGACATCGCGGAAGAACTCTCCGTGCGCCCGCCCGATCTCCTGCCACCGGCTGATGTCGGTGACGAACATGCGCGTGCGCACCACGTGCTCGAGCCCCGCGCCGAGGGCCCGCAGCGCCCGCTCGATGTTGCGCAACGTCTGCACCGTCTGGGCGTAGGCATCGCCGCGGCCCACTACCTGGCCGCGTTCGTCGATCGCCGTGGATCCCGAGACGTGGATGTGCGGGCCGATCCGCACGGCCCGCGAATAGCCCACGATCGGTTCCCACGGGGCACCGGATGCGTAGTTCTTCCTCTCCATGACGACTCCCAAACGGCCGGCGTGGTCGGCCAGCGGGAGGGTAGCACGCCCCTAGGCGGGAGGCGCCGGGGCTCCAGCGGGGCCGGGCTCGTCCGGGTCTTGGGCGTCGGCCTTCGATTCCCCCGCGGCTTCCCCCGCCTCCTCCTCCGCCACGAGGCGGGCCCATTCGGCGGCGTGCTCGTGGCGGAGCTGCTCCTCGGAGACGCGCCCGGTGATCCACGCCCAGTTCATCGGATAGACGTCGGGATTGAACATCGTGGCGTAGAGGTGCCACACGACGATGGCGAGGAACGCGAGCCACGCTTCGTAGTAGTGGACCAGGGTGGCCAGGTCGAGCATCCACTTGTCGAGCCAGCGCAGCGACAGGTTCTCGAACCACAGGACGAAGCCGGTCATGGTCATCACGCCGGTGCCCCAGACCAGAGCCCAGTACTCGGCCTTCTCGATGTAGCCGAAGCGCTCGAACGAAGGCGGATAGAACCTCAGCCCGACCAGGTAGAGCCCGTTGCCGATCAGATCGCCGAGATCCTTGCCGCCCGGCAGCAGCGCCCTCACGGTGCAGCGGCCGCGCGGCGTGAACAGGTAGACGACGTGGAGCACCGTGGTCGCCACCATCACGATGGCGGCGCCACGGTGGATGAGGCTGCGCCAGGCGTAGCCGTGCTCGAGGCGCGCCAGCCAGGCGAACAACCACGACTCGGGGAACTTGAGGGCGAAGCCGGTGAAGACGAGCGTGAAGAAGCTCGCGGCGAGGAGCGCGTGCTGCAGCCGCTCGAAGCCCGTCATCCGCACAACCCACCGCATCACCCCGCTGGGTGCGGTGGCCTCCGCCGCGTGCGACACCTCGGCGCTCGCCGCGCCCGCGCGCAGAGCCGCCGCGCCGCTCCGCGCTCGCCAGTGGCGGCGCACCTTGGCCGCGAAGTCGAGGCCGTTGTGGAGCGTCATGCCGCCGATGGTCACGAAGATCAGCAGCAGGTAGATCCAGCGCACCGCGTAGAGCACCGGGTTGGCGGGTGTGGCCACCGCCACGTGAACCGGACCCATCGCGAATCGCGCCCCGGCACCGGGATGGCAGCGACCGCAGGTCTCGGGGAGGCGCCGCGCGCTTACCGCGGAGCGCGGGTCGGATGAGGGCAGGATGTCGTGGTCGCCGTGGCAGCTCGCGCAGTTGGCCACCGCCGGCGATCCGCCGCGCGCCGCGAGCCCATGGTAGCTGTCCTGGTAGGTGCTGAGCCGCCCGGCCGGCAGACCGAAGGTCTCGCGGATTCCCTGGGCTTCGTGGCAGCGCGCGCAGGTGGTGGTGACCCCGGAGAACGCCACCGGCGAGGCGGGGTCGTGGGGGCCGCGGATCAGGTGCTCGCCGTGGCAGCCGGTGCAGGTGGGGGCCGCGGTCACGCCGCGGGCGAGCGCCGCACCGTGGACGCCGGTCTCGTAGGCACGAGCTTCCGAGGCGTGACAACGTCCGCAGGTGCGGGCGATGTTGCCGCGGTAGATGGAGGAGGCGGGGTCGGTGGCGCGACGGAGCCGGTGGCTCTCGTGGCAATCGTTGCAGGTGGCCGCCTTCGGGTTCGAGGAGCGGCCATGGACGCTGCGGGCGTAGAGCGCGTAGGCCTCGGGGATCGTGATCTTGCGGCGCGTCATCAACTCACGGTCGGCGTGGCAGCGCGCGCAGGTCTGGGCGAGCCGGCGCCGGTTGGTGGGCGCATCCGCGCGATGGTGCGGAATCACCGAATGCACCGGGCCGTGGCAGTCCTTGCAGGTGGACGCCTCGTGATCCCCGCCGGCGAGCGCCACCCCGTGAACGCTGCCCTGGTAATCGTGGCTCTCGGCCGGATGGCAGGCCACACACGCGTCCATCCCCATGCGCGCGGCGGGACGGATGGCGTGGCCGCCCGCGCGGGCGTGGCAGCCCGCGCAGCCGGTCGCCATGCCGGTCTGTCCGTGCACGCTCTTGGCGATCGAGTCGCGCGTCGCGGCATGACAGGAGCCGCACGCTACGCTGCCGAGCCTGGGGGCGTGCGGAATCGATGAGGCGCCGGTATGGCAGCTCACGCATGCGAGCCCACCATGTGTAGAGGCGCGCAACTCGGCGGCGTCGACGAAGACCGAGCCGGCGCGGCCGGATTCGCTGCGCCCGATCCCGAGCGCGGCGTGGCAGGTCAGGCACGCGTCGTCGGCCGGGGGGCGGTCCCGAGGCGTGGCCGCGGCGCCCGGTAGCGGCACCCCTGCCTCGCCCAGCAGCGGCGACAGCCATAGGAGCAGCATCGCCAGCCACCGGGCCGGCGTTGCGTTCCGCGCTGGCGGCCGTCGTGCCGGCTCCCCGCCAGTGGTGGCCCCGGACACGACTCGCGCGACCCCGGCTGGCCCCGAGTCGAGCATCGAAGGGGAAGGACCTCGCGCTGGCATGGAGCACCCCGTGCGGCGAGTTCGGTTCAGGAGAAAAGGCAAGGAACAGACCAGGGAACCGCCGCGCGACCCAACCGCGTCCCCGAGACGCCGCAACGGCGGCGGCCGAATCGGCCATGGGTTCTCGGTTGGTGGTCCGGACCGCCAAACCTGTCAGGTTCACTGAAATAATGGCAGGGCCCGCGCCCGGCGGCGCAAGCCCGGGCACGCCGGGTATGCGATTGGCGCGGGCTTGGGCGGAACTCTCGGCCCTTGACAGCCGCTGCCGCGCGGATCATTCCTTGCAACCCGAAGGGTTAGGTCGTGGCCCATGGAGTCGAACTCCCGCACCGAACCACTCGCCCGGTGCCGACTGGAGTGTCGTGGTTCGGACCGCCACAACGAGGAGATGCCATGCACCGGAAGATGCTGGTTCAGGGGATTCTGTTGGCGACGCTGGCCGTGGCCGTCGCGGCCCAGGTAGCGGCATACCCACAGTTCGCGCGCAAGACCAAGGTCGCCTGCGCGGGCTGTCACGTGAATCCAGCCGGCGGAGCCGAGTTGAGCGAGGCGGGCAAGCTGTTCAAGTCCGACGAGACCAAGGTGCCCGCGGCGGTGGCGGGGGCCGACTACGTGGGCAGCAACAAGTGCCGGATGTGCCACATGAAGCAGTACAAGGCGTGGACCGAGACCAAGCACGCCAAGGCGCTCGTGAACCTGAAGAATGCGGACCCCAAGGCCGCGGCCGGCGTGGCGGCGGCACTCAAAGTGGAACTCAAGGGCAATCCGGCGGACAACCAAGCCTGCGTGGGCTGCCACGTGACGGGCTATCAGCTGACGGGCGGCTACCCGGCGGCCGACAGCGTCAAGACGGCCGCGGTGATGAACGTCACCTGCGAGGCCTGCCACGGGCCCGGTGGTAAGCACTACACGGCGGCCGCGGCCGAGAAGAAGAAGTTCATCAACCGTGCCGTCACCGCCAAGATGTGCACGCAGTGTCACACCGCGGAGACCAGCCCCAAGTTCGACTTCGAGGCCTACAAGAAGCGCGGAGTGCACCCCGTGGCGGTGGTGACCAAGTAGCGAGCGTCCCGCGCGCCTTCGGCGGCCCTCGACGATCTTTCGGCCGCCCGCGGGGACCGGTCAGGGTCGGAGGCTCGACGTTGCCACGGGACCCGGCTGAAATCTCGCGCTCCGGCCGTAGGTCGGAGGAGCAGCTCGAACGCACGGGCCGGCTTGCCAAGGGCAGGCCGGCCCTTCGCCGTCGATCGGCGCTCGGCGGCCGGGCGCGCTCCCGGCTCTCGCGGCTGGTGACGCTGCTCGCCTTGGGTTTGGCCGCGTGGCTCGGCGCCGGGTCGTGGGAGACGGCGCCGGCGGCTCAAAGCCCGCCGCCGCCGGGGCCCGGAGCCATCGAGCCTACGTCGGCCCCGGCAGCGGCTCCGGCCTCGGAAGAGTGCCTGATGTGCCACCAGCCCGGGCACGCTGCGCGGCGCGTCCCGGGTGAGGCGCCGCGCTACGACGCCGACGGGCTGCGGGCCTCTCCTCACAGCCAGCTCGCCTGCACGGCCTGCCACGCCGACCTCGAGGGCCAGGAGCTGCCCCATGCGCCGAAGCTGGCACCGGTGGCGTGCAGTCGTTGCCACGCGCAGGAGCAGCAGCAGTACGGCCAGAGCCTGCACGGCCGCGCCGCGGCGCGCGGCGAGAAGCTCGCGCCCGGCTGTACGACCTGCCATGGTCGTCACGACGTGCTGCGGCCCGGCGACCTCAAGGCCGCGACCCACACCGTCAACGTGCCCGAGCTGTGCGGACGCTGTCATCACGAGGGCTCGCCGGTCCAGCTCATCTACCACATCCCGCAAGACAGCATCCTGCAGAACTACTCGGAGTCGATCCACGGCGAAGGGCTCTACAAGAAGGGGTTGCTCACCACCGCCGTGTGCACGAGCTGTCACACCGCGCACGACATCCTGCCGCACACCGACCCCCGCTCGAGCATCGCCCGGCAGAACGTAGCCCGCACCTGCACCCGATGCCACGTGCGGATCGAGTCGGTGCACCGCAAGGTGATCCAGGGCCGGCTCTGGGAGGAGCGACCCCGCGCCATCCCGGCCTGCGTCGATTGCCACCAACCCCACCGCGCCCGGCGCGTCTTCTACACCCAGGGCATGGCCGACAACGACTGCCTCACCTGCCATGGGCGGCGCGACCTCAAGGCGGTGCGTCCCACCGGGACGGTGTCCATGTTCGTGGACGCGACCGAGCTGCAGCATTCGCGCCACGCCAAGATCGCCTGCGCCCAGTGCCACAGCGACGCCCAGCCGTCCCAGGTGCGGGCCTGCGCCACCATCAAGAGCCGGGTGGACTGCTCGGTGTGCCACGCCGAGGTGGTGGAAACGTATCGCCGCAGCACGCACGGGCAGCTCGCCGCCCGCGGCTCGCCCGACGCGCCCGAATGCCGGGACTGCCACGGCACCCACGGCATCCAGGGGCACCTGCAGACCGAGTCGCCGACCTACGCCCACAACATCCCGACGCTGTGCGGGCGCTGCCACCGCAGCGGCCAGCGGGCGGCGGTGCGCTACCGGGGGCCCGAGCACCGCGTGGTCGAGAACTACGTCGAGAGCATCCACGGCAAGGGCCCGCTTGAGAGCGGGCTGACCGTGACCGCGACCTGTGTGGATTGGCACACCGCCCACGGCGAGCTGCCGCACGCCGACCCGGCCTCCAGCGTGAACCCGGCCCGGGTGGCCGAGACCTGCGCCCAGTGCCACCGTGGGATCTACGAGCTGTACCGCAACAGCATCCATGCGACGGCGACCCCGCACGGCAAGGAGAAGCTTCCGACCTGCTCCGACTGCCACTCGGCGCACACCATCGCCGCGTACTCGTACAAGCACTCGATCAGGCAGCCGTTCATGTGCATGGTCGGCAGCTCGAGGGCCAACCGGTTCGCCAGCGTCTCCGCGGTATCAGTGCCCCGCTGCACGGCGGCGCCAACCAGGAAGTGATCGAGATGCTGGAGCGCATCGAGGCCGAAGGCGGCGACGTGAAGGCCTTCGTCAACCGCGTGAAGTCGAAGCACGAGACCACCCGGCTGATGGGCTTCGGCCACCGGGTCTACAAGAACTACGACCGGCGTGCGCAGATCCTCAAGAAGGCCTGCGGCAGCGTCCTCGACTCGGGGTCCGCACCCGCCAGCTCGAGAATCGCGATGAAACTCGAGGAGATCGCGCTCAAGGACG
>DASXTP010000140.1:0-2221 GCA_036505355.1 Candidatus Eiseniibacteriota bacterium
CGGCTGCGGACGAACATCGGCAAGGTCTCGACCCTCGACGATGCCGTCGCCGCCTTCAACCCGACCGAGCGGATCAAGGGGAAGACGATCATCCGCGTTCGTCCGTGAGGACTCGGGGACGGCGAGTCGTTCCCCGGTCCCGGCTGGCTTTTCAAAGATGACTCCGATCTCGCGTAGCTTCGGCGGGCGCCGCCGCGACGACGTCGATCCATCGCGGATCCCATAGACGCGCAGGTGCAAAGGCCGCCCGCGAACGCAAAGAGATCCTCGAACTGCAACCTCATCGGATCGAGACACCCGTCAATTTCCGAATCACCCGCTCCCCCATCCCGCATCTTGTACCGTCTCCGGCACATAAGTGGGGCCGCGCGCTGGAACGCCGGCCCCGTGGCGACCGGCTCAGGTAGACCAGGCCGGCCGCAGCGGGAACGGTAGCGGGGTTCTGCGTCGACCGCCCGTCGTCCAGGGTGATCCGCCCGAGCGCGTTGTCGGTCGCTGCCTGGACCCGCCTCAGCCGATCCCGGGTCGGTGATCGCCGTCGGCTGGAACTGCCGTCTTGCGCTGTCTTGCCACCTCTCCTCCTCTGGCCGGGGCGGCCACGGCGACCGCCGTCGGTCGCAGCGTACGCGCTGCCACCGACACTCCATAGCGGCATCAGCCCAGCCCGTCCCGGTTGCGTGAGGCGCCGGTGCCCAATCGCTGCCCAAGCCGACTCGCACACGTTCCCTGGATGGCTCCGGGGCCGGTGTTGGCAGGCGCACTTGGTGGCAGCGCCCCTGCTCGACTGTGCCGCTGCCGCAGGCCCCCCAGAGTTCCGGATCAATTCCGGCATCCGGCTGTCAACATCCCGGCTCCTTCCTGTCTTTGTAGGGCGGGAAGGTGGTCCGCCGGGACTGGCAGTCGGCAGCGACGGAAGGCGGGCCGCCAGCGGTCTTCGGACCGGGGCAACGCAGGCGAGCCCGAACGCTCGGCGAGGGATCGGGCTTCGGGCGGCGAGGCGGGGTCGAGGCCGGACCGAGCGACGAGCGAGACAGCGATGGGGCATGACCGCACTCGGGCACCTTATGGGAGGCGCGCTCGGAGGTAGCGGGAGAAGCCCAAGCGCCGGGCCGCAAGCGGCGAGGGTTCGAGCCGAAGCCTCCGCCGGGGCCCACCGCGTTGCTGCTGGTCAGAGGCTCTCTTTCTGGAGCGGACGACGGGATTCGAACCCGCGACCCCCACCTTGGCAAGGTGGTGCTCTACCGCTGAGCCACGTCCGCGTGGACCTTCGAGTCTAGGCGCCCTTGGAGCGGTGCTTCAACCGTTCCTTACCGCCTCCCGGTCGATCCGAACCCACCCTCCCCGCGGCTGGACGGCGGCAGCTCGTCGACCCAGGCCGGCCGGAACTCGGGCACGGCCACGATCACCAGCTGGGCGATCCGATCCCCCCGACCGATCTTGACGCTCTCGTCTCGGTCCAGGTTCACCACCGAGCAGATCAGCTCCCCGCGGTACCCCGCGTCGATCAGGCCGGGGGCGTTCGCCAGCGTGAGCCCGTGCTTGGACGCCAGCCCGCTCCTCGGCAACACCAGGCCCGCGTGCCCTTCCGGGATCGCCGCCGCGACGCCGGTCCGCACCATCGCCCGCTCCCCCGGCCCGACCTCGAGGTCCTCGATCGATCGGAGATCGAACCCGGCGTCCCCGGAGTGCGCCCGTTCGGGCAGGATCGCGTCCGGGTCCAGGCGCCGGAAGGCGAGCTCGGTCACGCGGGTTCGACGAGCTCGAGGCGGTTCCCGAACGGATCCCGCACATGGAACCGGCGGTACCCCTCGAGCTGGACGTCCTCGTCGATCCGGTATCCGTCGCCCTCGAGCCGTTCGCGAAGCTCGTCCAGCCCGGTCACCAGGAACGCGGGATGCGCCTTCGTCGCAGGGCGGAAGTCGGCGCGCTCGACGCCCAGGTGCACCTCGAGACCCTCCGAGCGGAACCACAGCCCGCCGCGCGGCGCGAGCTCGCTCGGCTTGGGCACCTCGGGCAGGCCGAGCAGCTCGCCGTAGAAGTGACGGCCGGCCTCCTCCTCGCCGACCGGCATCGCGAGCTGGATGTGGTGGATCCCGATGAGCCGATGCGCCATCGCCGCGAGCCTAGCCGAACGCGCGCGGGCCGGAGTGTCGGCCCCGGCCCACCGCGTCGCTTACGAGCAGCCGCTCGTCGAGCCGCAGGAGGGGCAGACGTAGCAGGA
>DASXTP010000141.1:0-22527 GCA_036505355.1 Candidatus Eiseniibacteriota bacterium
AGGGCATGGGGCTGCCGGGCGCGGACGGGGTGGGTAACCCGCTCGATCGGGCGCGGGTACGGGCGAGAATCGTGGGTTGCGACCTGGGAGCAGAGGGTTTGCGGGTCGAGAGCGTCCACCTCGAGCCAACCCAGGACTTCAGCATCGAGAAGCTCGAGGGTCGCGTGGACAGCATCGACTGCGAACGCTTGAGCTTCAGGATCGCGGGTGTCACGGTGCGGGTGACGCCGGAGACGCTGGTGGAGCCTCTCGCGTGAACGACGCCGATCGAGCGCCCGGGATCGCGATCCGCGATCCCAAGCTTCCTGGCCTGCCCCGGGCCGCCGACGGTAAAGCGATGGGCGTCGCCTTGCCCGCCCCCCTGGGGCTTACCGCCCCCATCCGGGTGCGCGCCGAGCTGCTGAAGCACGCGCCCGGCAAACGCGCGGTGTTCGCCTACACGCTCTCCAGCGACGGAGCGCAGGATCTTCGAGTGGTGGGCAAACTCTACCGGAACGGTCGCGGCCCACGCGCGTTCGAGCTGCTGACGGCACTGTGGCGGGCGGCCCGCGCGGGCGCGCGCGGCCGCCTCGAGCTACCGGAGCCGATCGCGTATCTGGCCGACCTCGGCATGGTGGTGCAGCGGGCAGTCGAGGGTCGGCCGCTGGTGTGTCTCGGTGAGGGCGACGACTGGAAGGCGGCGATTGCCAAAGTGGCGGAGGCGCTGGCCGCCCTCCACGACCTCGAGGTGCCCGAGCTGCCGACGCGTACCCTGGCCGAGCACGTCCGGCGCACCTGTCGGCCGGATCCCGAAGCACTGGCGGAGCAGTACCCCGAGCTCGCGCCGTGGGTCCAAGCGGCGCTCGAGGTCCTGCGACCAGGCGAGGAGCCGGCCGGCCCGCCGATGGGCGCGGCCCACGGCGATCTTGGCGTCTCCCAGGTGTTCGTGGCAGGCCGGCATGCCGCGTTCGTGGATCTGGACGGCGCCTGCCTCGCGCCGCCGGCCCTGGATCTGGCACGGCTCATCGTGTCGTTCCGGTCGAGCCTCCCGCACCGCGCGCGCCGCGCCGAGGCCGAGCTGCTCGAGCGCTACTCGGCGGCGCGCCCGCGGGCTTCGCTGGCCGGGCTCGAGCGCTACCAGGCCCTGGCGTACCTCAGGCGGGCCTGCGCCCGCCTGCGCCGCGGATCCGGCCCCGCCGACATCGAGGCGGCTCGAGCCATGCTGGCCGCGGCGCGCGGCCTGGCGAAGGAGGCGCCTTGATCGCCGGCGCGTCGGCGCCGAGACCCCGCGCTCCGAAGCCGGACGCCGCGGTGGGCACGGCGCGCCTTCCCGGCCTGTTCCGCATCTACCGGGTGTTCGGGCGTCATTACGCTCGCTACTGGAAGGTCCTGACGGTCGCCTACCTGAGCCTGTTCGTGGCCATCGGCGTCAACGCGCTGGCCCCGTGGCCGCTCAAGCTCATCCTCGACCGCGTCATCCTCGGGCGTCCGCTGCCCAAGGCCTTGGCCTTCCTCGACCCGGTGCTGCCGGACGATCCGAAGCTGCTGCTGCTCGTGTTGTCGCTGGCGGTGGTGATGGTGACCGTGCTCGAGGCGGTGTTCTCGTACATCAACAAGTTCTGGATCTCGGGCACCGGGGACCGGATCACCGCGGACATCCGCGAGCGCGTGTTCGCCCACCTGCAGCGTCTGTCGCTGTCGTTCCATGAATCGATGCGCACCGGCGACCTGGTGTACCTGCTGACCTCGGACACCAAGCAGATGAAGAACCTGATGATCGATTTCCCCCAGGACTTGACCCAGCGCGTGGTGTCGTTCGTGCTCTACGGCGCGCTGTTGCTCGCCCTCGATCTCAGGCTCGGGCTGATCGCGGTGAGCGCCGTGCCGGCGATCTACCTGGCTACCCGGTACTTCGGCGCCGGCATGAAGGAGGCTACGCGACGTGCGCGCGCCCGCCAGGGGGCCGTGGCCTCGATCGTGGGCGAGAACCTGTCGGCGATGGCGGTGGTGCAGGCCTACGGTCGCGAGGAGTCGGAGCGGCGGCGCTTCGAGGCCCGGAACCGCGAGAACCTGGAGGCGCAGCTGCAATCCCTCAAGCTGCATCGCACCCACGGCCGCCTGGTGGATCTGTTCGTGACCTTGAGCACGGCGGGAGTGCTCTACGTGGGTGGTCGCGAAGCCCTGGGCGGGACGATCCTTCCCGGCACGCTGGTCGTGCTGGTGGCCTACATCCGCGAGCTGTACGGATCCTTCGACCGTTTCAGCAAGGTCTTCCTCGGGCTGGCCGAGTCGCAGGTTTCGGGCGAGCGCTTGGTCGCCCTGGTGGAGAGCGACATGGAGATGCGAGACGCGCCCGGTGCCGTGGCCGCGCCGGCGCTCGAGGGCCGGGTCGAGTTCCGGAACGTGAGCTTCGGCTACCGACGTCGATCGGGGCCGGTGCTGAGGCAGGTGAGCTTCGTCGCCGAGCAGGGCGAAACGATTGCGGTCGTGGGTCCGAGCGGGGCGGGTAAGTCGACGCTGGTGAGCCTGCTGCTGCGCTTCTACGATCCCGACCAGGGAGAGATCCTGATCGACGGCCACGACGTCCGGAGCTTCACGCGCTCGAGTCTGCGCGAGCAAGTCACGGTGGTGCTCCAGGACGCGCGGCTGTTCCGCCAGTCGGTACGCGAGAACATCGCCTTCGGCCGTCGCGGGGCCACCGATGCCGAGGTGGTGGCGGCGGCGGAGCGAGCCGAGGTGGACGAGTTCGTGGGGCGCCTCGCCGAAGGCTACGACACTGTGCTCTCGGAGGGGGGTGCGGACTTGTCGGGCGGCGAGCGCCAGCGGGTGCACGTCGCCCGGGCGATGCTCCGCGACACGCCCATCGTCATTCTGGACGAGCCGGTCACCGGACTCGACGCGATCGCCGAAGCCAAGGTGACTCGGGCGGTCGGGCGGCTGATCGAGGGACGGGTCGCCTTCCTGGTCGCGCACAAGTTCTCGACTTTGGTCGGGGCCGACAAGGTGCTGGTGCTCGAAGCAGACGGCAGCGCACGGTTCGGCACCCATGAAGAGGTGCTGCAGGCGAGCGACACCTACCGCGAGCTGGCCGCGTTGCAGGGCGGTCGACGCACCCCCGGGCCACGCGCCAACGGCCCCGCTGAGCCGGCATGGTCCACCGGAGGCGGGCGATGAAGAACCGCACGCCGCAGAGCGAGGCGCTGCCACGGATCGAGGTCCTCACCGTGGCCCGGACCTATCGGGCCTTCGGCCGCTACTACCGCCCCTATGTCCCGGCGCTCGTCCTCTCGCAGATCGGGCTCCTCGTCACCGTGGCGATGGCGTTGCTCACGCCGTGGCCGCTCAAGCTGATCCTGGACCACGTCGTGCTCCGGACCCCGTTCCCGGCCCGCGCCGCGTTCCTGTCGCGCTGGAGTGCCGAGCCGCTCACCCTGCTGGCTGTGCTGGCCGGTGCGTTCGTCGCCCTGCGCTTGATCGACAGCCTCGCTCAGTTCGTCCACAAGGTCGGACTCCTGTCGGCCGGTGAGCGCATCCTGGCCGATATCCGCGAGCGTCTGTTCGCCCACCTGCAGCGACTGTCCCTGTCCTTCCACGAGTCCCGCGGCTCCGGCGACCTGGTGGTGCGCGTGCTGTCGGACATGAGCCACTTGAAGACCATCCTGCTCGACGTCCCAGAGATCGTGATGCAGCGGGCGCTGATGATCGTCTCGCACGTCGGGCTGATGCTGTTCCTGAACTGGCGGCTGGCGCTGATTGCCTTCGCCGTCATCCCGGTGCTCTACCTGCTCAACCGGCGCATCGGCGTGCGCGTGCGCCAGGCGTCCCGCACCAAGCGGGTCAAGGAGGGCCACCTCGCGACCCTGGCCTGGGAGCAGGTCACCAGCATGGCGCTGGTCCAGGCCTACGGTCGCGAGGACCTGAGGCAGGAGCGCTTCGCGATCCAGAACCGCGAGAGCCTGAAGTCCGGGCTCAAGGCGATGCGGCTATCCAAGACCTTCAAGCGGACCAGCGACATCGTCATCGCCGTCGGTACCTGCAGTGTGGTCTACCTGGGCGGCCGCCTGGCGCTCGACCACGCCATCCTGCCCGGCACGCTGGTGCTGTTCGTGGCCTACCTCAGAAACCTGTACGACCCGATCAACAAGTTCACCGAGATGATGCTCGACATCGCCGGCGCCCAGGCCTCGGCCGAGCGCCTGCTCGACATCGTGGAGCACGAGCCCCTGGTGCGCGACGCACCGCATGCCGTGGTACTCCCGCCGGTCACCGGGCGAATCGAGTTCGACGCCGTCGGGTTTGGCTACCGGGCGGGGGTGGAGGTGCTGCGCGACGTGAGCTTCGCGGTCGAGCCGGGCGAGACGGTGGCGCTGGTGGGCCGCAACGGCGCCGGGAAGTCGACCCTGATCCGACTGCTGCTGCGCTTCTACGATCCGCAGCGGGGAGCGGTGAAGATCGATGGTCGCGATCTCAAGGGCGTCACGCTCGAGTCCCTGCGCCGCAGCGTCACCATCGTCATGCAGGACGCCAAGCTGCTCCAGAAGACGGTGCGCGAGACGATCGCGTTCGGGAAGCCGGATGCCACCGAGGAGGAGATCGTACGTGCCGCCCGGCTCGCGCAGGCGCACGAGTTCATCCTGCGCATGCCCCAGGGCTACGACACGCTGATCGAGGAAGGCGGCGACAATCTTTCGGGTGGCGAGCGCCAGCGCCTCAACATCGCCCGCGGCATCATTCGCGACACGCGGATCGTGGTGCTCGACGAGCCCTCGACGGCGCTCGACGCGCGCGCCGACGCCAAGCTCCATCAGGCGCTCGCCGCCCTCACCCGTGGCAAGACAGTGATCCTGATCGCTCACGCGCGTGCCACCTTCGCGGGCGCGGACCGCATCGTGGTGCTCGAGGGCGGGCGCGTCGCCGCGGTCGGGACGCACCCGCAGCTGCTCCGCGAGTCGGCCGAGTATCGGGCGCTCTGCTCCGAGGAGACGCCCGACCGAGCCGCGCCCGGCACTGCCGGGGGTAAAAGCGGCCGGGCCGACCCGCGGACCGGGCCGCGCAGCCGGTCCCTGGTCCTCCCACATGCGCACGAGTTTCCGCAACTCGAGACCATCGCCGACCTCGAGGGCCTGGCGGGCGTTCTTTCGCGCGCGCTGGAGAGCGTCCCCGCCGAGGGCCGGCTCCGCGTCGCCTGGTGCGCGATCGAGGAGTTTCACTACCGGCGCGGCAAGGAGTGCCGGCTGCTGTTGCGCGCCGGCCTCGAGCACGACGCCGGGGCTCGGACGCGCGAGCAGCTGTTCTTCGGTCGCCTCCATCCCCCCGGCCGCCCGGTGACGAGCCGGGAGGCGACCACGGTCGGTTCCCTGGTGCTGCCGGATCACGGGCCGGCGGCCTTTTCGCTTCCGACCCTGAGATTCGAGCTGTGGGCGTACCCCAACGACCCCGACCTTCCCGGGCTGTCGGCACTGCTCGACCACGAGCGGCTGCTGGTCCGGATCCAGGCCGACCCGGCTGCCTTCGGCCTTTCGGAGGCGCCGGCCGACCTGGACCCGGTGCTCGTCAAATACGTGCCCGGCAAACGGGCGGGGGTGAGGGTCGACTTCACCTCGGCCGCGACCGGCGCGTCCCAGGGCGCGGTGTACGGGCGCGCCTATCACGGTCGACAAGGCGAGCGGGCACACCGCGTGCTCTCCGCCCTGTGGGACAGCGTGCCGCGCCGGGCCGGAAGGTTTCAGGTGCCGCGGCCCTTGGGGTTCGATCCGACCACCCAGGTCGTCTGGCAGGAGGCGCTCGAGGGCCGCCCGCTCGGCAAGCAGCCGGATCTCGAGCGGCGGCTGCCGGAGATGGCGGCCACCCTCGGCGGCAGTCTCGCCGCGCTCCACGAGGCGCGGCTCGAGCTGCCGTCGAAGGCCACGCTCGGGACGCTGGGTGAGGAGCTGGTCGCTGCGCGGGGGTTGGTGGGCGAGACCTACCCCGAGCACGCCGAGCGATGCCGAGCTCTGGCCGGCGCCCTGCTGGCCTCCCGACCCGATTCGTCGGGGCCGCGGGCCTGCGTGCATGGTTCGCTCAAGCTCGGCCATCTGTTCTCGACCGAGCGCGGCCTCGCGTTCATCGACCTGGACGGCGCCGGGGCCGGCGATGCCGCCTACGATCTCGGCTGCTGGATCGCCCATCTCCACCGCTTGAGCGCCGCCGGCCGGCTCCCGGGCGCCGTCGTCGCGCGTGCCCGCGACCGGTTCGTCGAGTCGTATGCACGCCGCGCCCCGACCGCGGTCGGGCCGGAAGTCGTGGCGTGGACCACCGCAGCGCACCTCCTGGCTGGAGCGGTGGGCAAGTCGGTGAAGCGCATGGATCCGAGGCTGCTCGAGGTCCTGGTCGCTCGCGCGGAAGAAGTCGCCGGTGGATGAGCCGCACTCTGGCGCCCCGCCGATCGCCGAGACCGCGCCCGAAACGCCGGGCTTGACAGTTCCCTCGGGCCCGCTCGGATCCCATGGATCTGGGCGGGATGCAGCCCTCGCCGGCCGCTTCCTCGCCGATCCCGATCTCCCCGGCCTTCGCGTGGTGCTCGATCCGGCGGCGATGGGGCCGCGCCTCGAACGTCACTTCCTTGCCAGCGGGTCTTTGCCAGGAGGGTCGGTGGCCGCCTGCGCCATTGAGCTCGTCTACTACAAGCCGCACCGACACTGCGGCGTGCTCTACCGGGCCACGCTGCGCGATCGGGCGGCGGCCGAGACGGAAGAATGGGTGTTCGGCCAGGCGTTCGCACCCGAGATCGGCCGCCAGCGGTTCGGCTACCTCGAGGCGTGTCTCGGCGACGTGCGTCCCGCATGCGCGGCGCTTCGGGATGTGGCGGCGGCCGGCTACTGGGACGATCTCCACATCGCCGTGTCGCTGTTCCCTCATGATCGCAAGATGCCCATGGTCCGCCGGGCCGCCGATCCCGAGTACGTGCGACACGTGCTCCAAACGCACCCCGAAGCCGGTGAGGCGATGGGAGGCAGAGCCACGCCCGTCTCGATCGGCTTCGACCGGCTCAAGTACATGCCGGGCAAGCGCTGCGTCCTGCGCTACCACCTTGGGTGGGGCGATTCGCCCGAGCGTGGGCGGCGGAGATCGTTCATCAGCAAGACCTATCCCGATGGTGGAGCTCGCCAAGTCTTCGAACGGCTGCGCGGGGCCTGCGACGCGTGGCGGGCGCGCGACCCGGGAATCGACGTCCCCAGGCCGCTGGTCGCTCTCGAAGACACGCATTCCAACTGGGTGGAAGACTGGGGAGGCACGCCACTCGCGGCGGCGTTTGCCACCGGCGACGGCGAGGCCCACATCGAGCGCGCCGCCGCCTTGCTGGCGGCGATCCACCGCAGCCGGGTCGACGGCCTGCCGGCGGCGCCCGACCGTGACGAGGTCCTCCGCACCGCGGTCGAAGCTCTCGAGCGCTACGCCACGGACGTGCCGGAGCACGCGAAGGCGATGACCGAGCTGCGCCAGCGCATCGAGCGCGAGGCGCCGGCGAGCCTGGAATCGACGCGGGTCCCGATCCACGGAGCGTTCCGAGCCGAGCAGCTCCTGGTGCGGGACGGACGCATCACGGCGATCGACTTCGATGCCCTGGCCTTCGGGGATCCGCTCCAGGACGTCGCCGAGTTCATCGCCTCGCTGCGGTACCTCGAGGTCGGCATGGGGCGCCCCCGCGGCGAGCTGGCGCGGGCGGCGGCGGCGTTTTGCGAGCAGTATGCCGCCTTAGTCCCGTGGCGCTGCGACCCGGACCGCATCGCCTGGTACGCTGCCGGCTATACGGCCAACAAGATGCACTCCACGATCAAGCACCTCGACCTGGCGGCGATCGCGCGGCTGATCGCCAGCGGACCGTCCTTGATCCAGCAGCTCTTCGAGGCGCCGAGATGATCCAAGGCCGGTCCGTTTCGGTGCCCGAGACGTCGCCGCCCCGGTACCACAGGGGGGGCGCACGATGAGGCTCGCCTACGTCTGCGCCGACTTCGGCGTGCCTCTCGATGGGTCCAAGGGTGCATCGGTCCACCTCCGTGAGCTGGTCCGTGGGCTGTCCGACCTCGGGCACGAAGTGGTGATCCTGACGCCGGCCGCAGCTCCGGTGCCGTTCATGCCGTCGCCCGGGGGCACGGCGGCTTCCCTTGCGCCGACGCCGATCCCCACCCTCGGCCCGGGGGCGAGCTGCTTCACGGTCGGGCTCGATCCGGCTCACGCTGGGTTGCTCGAGGCGCTCAAGCGGGCCGAGGTCGCGATCGGGCACGAGACCCGGTTGCGCCAGGAGCTCCGCAACCTGCTCTACAACGTCTCGCTGCTCGAGACCGGACTCGAGATTCTCCGCCGCCGGCCGGTCGACGCCGTTTACGAGCGCTACACGCTGTTCGTGACGGCCGGGCTCGGTCTGGCGCACGCGCTCGGCGTACCACACCTGCTCGAGGTCAACGCGCCCCTGGCGGACGAACAGGAGCGGACGCGCGGCCTCGAGCTCAAGGCGCTGGCGCACGAAACCGAGCGGCGGATCCTCGCCGGCTCGGACGCCGTGCTGGTAGTGTCGGACCCGCTGGCCGACTTCGCGCGCTCGTGCGGGGTGCCGGAGTCACGGGTTCACGTGGTGCCGAACGCGGTCGATCCGCGGCGCTTCGATCCCGCTCGTTCACCCCAGGCGCTGCCGGATCCGCTTCGAGCGCGGCTGCTGGGCCGGCGCGTGATCGGGTTCGTCGGCACCCTCAAACCTTGGCACGGGATGGAGATCCTGCTCGAGGCCTTCCGGACCGTCCACCAACGGATTCCCGACACCCACCTGTTGGTGGTGGGTGACGGACCCGGCCGGGGGGGATTGGAGGATCTGGTGCGGCGGCTGGGGCTGGCCGAATCGGTGTCCCTGGCCGGCGCGGTGCCCCACGACCAGGTCCCAGCCTACCTCGCGGCGATGGACGTGACCGTGGCGCCCGGCTCCGACGAACCGGGGTTCTATTTCTCGCCGATCAAGATCTTCGAGTACCTGGCGATGGGAAAGGCGGTGGTGGCGGGCCGGGCGCCGCAGCTCGAGCGCTTGTTGCCGGACCAGGTCGTCGTCCTGATCGAGCCGGGCCGCGCCGACGCCATGGCGGAATCGCTCGAGCACCTGGTGCGCGACCGCGAAGCGCGGCGGCGCTTGGGCGAGGCCGCGCGCGATTGGGTGACGCGAGAGCGGACCTGGGCCAGCAACGCGCGCCGGGTGGTCGAGATCGCACAGGCGCTCCGCCGCCCGGCATTGGGCGCCGCCGAGGCTCGATGAGGGTCCACCCCAAGACGTGCCTGGTCACGAATCAGTACCCGCCCCAGGTCGGCGGCGTGGGTCAGTCGGCGCACCGGGTCGCCCATCTGCTCGCCGCGACCGGGATGTCGGTGGACGTGGTGGTGCTGGAGCGACACCCGCAGCCGATTCCATTCGACGAGGCGATTGCGACCACCGAGGATGGCGAGGTTCGGGTCCACCGCGTCCAGGTGTTCCGGCCGCCCTCGGGGCCGGGCGAGGCGGCCGAGGAGGCCGAGGCGCTGACGCGCTACAACCGCGAGATGTTCCAAGCCCTCGACCAGCTCCAGCAGCGCGAAGGCTACGACGTCTTGCACGGCTTCTTCCTCTATCCCGGCGCGTACGTCGCCGCTCTGGTCGCCCGCCTCCACGGCATCCCGGCGATCGCCTCGATCCGGGGCAACGACGTCGGCAAGTACGCCTTCGATCCGCATCGCTTGCCGTTCGTGCGCGCCGCCCTCGAGCTGTCGTCGGCGGTGACCTCGGTGGCGACCAGCCTGACGCGATTCGCGGATCGCACGCTGGCCCCGATCGCGGAGAAATCGCGCACCATCCTGAATTCGGCCGAGCCGGCCGCGCGGGCGGCCGGCGAGCCTCCCGCGCTGCCGCTCAAGGGGATCGTGGTCGGATCGGCGGGACTCTTCCGCTACAAGAAAGGACTGGTCTATCTGTTCAAGGCGCTGGCGGAGCTCGATGGGCGGTTCGAGCACACGCTGTTGCTGGCCGGGGACTACTTCCACCCTGCGGATCGAGCTCCTCACCTCGCCGACCTCGAGCGCTATGGGCTCGAGCGCCGGGTGGTGTTCACCGGCAGGATCCCGACCGAGCGAATGCCCGACTACCTCGGGTTGTTCGACATCCTGGTCTTCCCGTCGCTGTTCTCGGAAGGCTGCCCGCGCGTGATGATCGAAGCCATGGCGCTCGGTCGGGCGGTGATCGGGAGCCGGGCCGGGGCGATCCCCGAGGTCATCCGTCACGGCGAGAACGGTTGGCTGGTTGCGCCCGGTTCGGCCGAGGAAGTGACGGAGGCGATCGTGGCGCTGGCCTTGGACCCCGCGCTGCGGCATCGGCTCGGGAAGGCGGCGATGGAGACCGTGGCGACCATGACGCCGGAGCGCGAGCGCGCCGAATGGCTCGAGGTCTACCGCTCGGTCGGGGTCGGGCCATGACCAGGGCCACAGGGCTCGAGACCTCGACGGCGCTGGACCTCGACTGGCTCAGAACCCAGATGGCATCCTGCGCCTTTTGGCCGCGCGATCAGGTCGAGCGAGTCGGGCCGATCGAGATGCTGTACTCGAACCTCGAGCCCGGGCGAATCATCGTCCTCTACCGGGTGCCGATCCGGGCCCGCGGCGCAGCCCGCCAGGTCCTCTACACCGGAGTCGTCGTGCCGCCCGCCGAGGTGGAGAGCCTGGTGCGCACGCTTCGGCGCGCGGCCCGTCGCCGGGCGCCGATCGGCCGGGCCGTGATTCCGCTCCGGGACGGGCACGCCGCCCTGCTGGCCTACCCCAACGACCTCACGATGCGGCTGCCCGAGGGCCTGGGGTCCGCGCGCCGGCTGGCTTCGAGGCTGAGTCGGCGGATCGACCGTGACGGGCGCGGCGCGCCGCGGGTCGAGGAGGCCTCGCTCGAGCTCCTTCGTTACGTGCCGGAGAGACGCTGGACCGCGCGCTGCCGGTGGATGGTGGCGGATGGCACCTCCGGTCTTGGGGCGCGGACCGCGATCGTCAAGCAGTTCGCGCGCCCGGCGCGGGCGCAGCGCTGCTTCGCGTGCCTCGAGGCGTTCGGCAACGGGGCAGACCAGGCTGGCAGACCGCGGGTCGGCTTCGTCGCCGACCGGCCTATCCGAATCCCCCGCGCGCTGGGCGCCACGCTCGCCTCCGGCGTGGTCTCCATCGAATCCCTGCCCGGCCGCCCGCTCGCTTCCCAGCTCGAGGGAGCCGGTCTCGAGCCTCTGATGCGCGGCCTCGGCCGCTCGCTGGCGGGGTTTCATCGGAGCGAGGTCGCGCTGACGCGGTGCTGGACGCCCGGCGACGAGCGTCGGCAAATCGATGAGGCCTTCGACGCGATCGCCGCCGCCTACCCCGACCTCGCTCGGCGGCTCGATCGGCTCCGACCGAGGCTCGGCCGCGCCACCGATCGCCATGGGCCCAAGGGGGTGCTCCATGGCTCGCTGCGTCTCAATCACGTCCTCGTGCACCGCGGGCGGTTCGCGTTCGTCGATCTCGACGGGGCTCGCCGCGGCCCCCCCGCCTACGACATCGCCAACCTGATGGCCTCGCTATACTATCTGGAAGCCGAGGAACGCGTGTCTCGAGCCGCGCGCCGGCGGATCGCCCGCTTCGTCATGGAAGGCTACGCGTCCGTCGCGGCGGAGGATGTCCCGACCCGGACGCTGCTCGGATTCGTGGCCGACCTGCTGGTCGCCAAGCAGGCGCTCAAGTACGCGACCCGCCTGCGCCAAGACCGCCGCCGCCGACTCGAACGGATGCTCGACCTGGCCGAGGAGATTTCCATGCTCGCCTCGAGGCCCACCGCCGCCGCTGCGGCCTGGAAGGTGATGCCGTGATCGGCCTTCTCCTCAAAGGACGCCGCCGGTCTCGGGCCGACGACCGCCCGATCCAGCCGAGCGGCGGGCCGCGACGAAACGGCGAGGCCCAGATGGCCTTGATCCTCATCGGGCTCATCGTTCTCCCGAGCGGGCTGCTCGGCTACTTGAGCTGGCGCGCGATCGAGCGGGAACGCAGCTACTCCGAAGAGCGGATGCGGGAGAGCTATCGCAGGATCGCCCGGCTCGCCGGGCTCGAGATCGATCGCGAACTGCACGCGCTCGAAGGCCGCTGGGCCGCCGAGCTCGATGCCGAGGCCGGCGCGGTCGACCCCTCTTCGGCGTCCGCGGCCGGCGGGAGGGAGCCGCTGGTTGCCGCCCGCTTCGTGATCGCCGCCCCCGGGCGCGTGGTGGTGCCGCGGGTTTCGCTGGGTCGGGATGTGGCGGGGCCGGGGACCGACGAGGAGGAGATCCGCGCCGACGAGCACGAACGGTTCGACCGCTGGATCACGCACGGCGAGGAGCTGGAGTACAAGGCGCGTGACTTCAGCGGGGCCATCGGCTGGTACCGCGGGGCCGCGGCTCGCGCGACCAGCACCCGCCTGAAGGCGATGGCCCAGAGCTACATCGGACGCGTTCAGCTCAAGAGCGGCGACGCGACGGCGGCGCTGGCGACCTACGGCGACCTGCTCGCGCACTACCCGGAGGCGCGCGACCTCAACCGCATGTATCTGCGTTTCCTGGCCCAGTATCAGCGCGCGGTGGCGCTCGAAGGTCTGGGCCGCGACCGGGAGGCGGTGGAGACGCTGCTCGAGCTCAACCAGGACCTGCTGCGGCGCAGCGACGCCATCAACCAGGTCCAGTACGCCTACTACCGCGACCTGATCCAGGATCTGATGCCGCGCCTGTTGAGCTCTCCGACGTTGACCGACCCCGTCACCTACGAACGGGAGTTCCAACGGCTGCGCGACCAGACCAAGAAGCGGATCGGCGACCGCTACCTGGTCCAGCTCCTCGACGGCGAGCTCAGCAAGATGGTGCTGCGCCGCCGCCACCACGCGACGCGCCTTCGCTACCTGTCCGACCGCGGCCAGGAAGACCCCTTTCTCATCGTCTATCGCACGCTGCCCGACGCGGGTGGCGTGTTCGTGCGCGGCCTAGTGGCCGCGCAGCTCGACCTGACGCGGCTGCACCAGGAGCTGTTGCCGACCCTCGCCAAGGGGCTGGGCGGCGACGGCGCCAGCCTGGCCATCCTCGGGCCCGGCGGCGAATTCGTATTCGGCCCGTCCCACCTGGGCGGAAGCCCGATCGCGACCGCCGCGCTCAAGGGCCCCTTCGACTTCTGGCAGGTGGGCGTGTTTCTGGCCGACGTGCCGGGGGCGATACGCCGCCTCGATCTGCGTAGCACGCTGTGGCTCTGGCTGGTCTGCCTGCTGCTCGCCACCATCCTGTTCGCTTCCTCGATGTTCATCGGGCGCGCCCGCCGGCAGGCCTACCTCGCCCGCGCGCAGACGACGTTCGTCTCCAACGTCACTCACGAGCTGCGTACGCCGCTCACGTCCATCAAGATGCTCGCCGAGCTGCTCGAGATGGAGTGGACGGGTCCCACCGCAGACGCGCCGGAACGGCGTGCGGCGGCGGCCCAGTACTTGGCCATCATCCAGCGCGAGTGCGACCGCTTGTCCCGACTGATCGATCGCGTGCTCGATTTTTCGCGCATGGAGCAACGGGCTCGCACCTATCGCTTCGAGACGCAGGAGCTGGCGCCGGCCCTGGCCGAGGTGGTCGAGTCGTTCCGCCCGCACGCCGAGGCCGAAGGCTTCGTGCTCCAGCTCTCCATCGATGCGGATCTTCCGGCGGTCCGCCTCGATGCCGACGCGTTCGCGCAGGTGATGCACAATCTGCTCGGCAACGCGGTGCGCTACAGCGAGAACGAACGCGAGATCCGAGTGCGTGCCTACCGATCCGGCCATCGGGTGGCGGTCGACGTCGAGGACCGCGGGATCGGGATCAGCAAGCACGAGCTGCCGCGGCTGTTCGATCGGTTCTTCACCGGCGATCCCAGCTCGACCGCGCGTGGCCAGGGCGGCTTGGGACTCGGGCTGACGCTGTCGCACGGCATCGTGCGTGCCCACGGCGGGGAGATCAAGGTCGCGAGCAAGGTCGGCCGCGGCTCGACGTTCACCGTGTTGCTGCCGCCGGCTCCGGCGGGCTCGGTGGTGGCCGGGAACGGGGAACGCGCCGAAGCGCGGCGGGAAGCCGGAGGGGCTTCGTGAAGCGAATTCTGGTCATCGAGGACGACGCCTCGCTGGTGGTGGGGCTGAGCGGCGCCCTCCAAGGCGAAGGCTACGAGATCAGCGTGGCGCGCACCGGGCCGATCGGACTCCGCCTGGCGCGGGAGAGCGACCACGACCTCATCATCCTCGACCTCATGCTGCCGGGAATGAGTGGCCTCGAGATCTGCAAGCGACTGCGCGACGCCGGCGACCGCAGCAAGATCATCATCCTGACCTCCCGCGCCGAAGAAGACGACCGCGTGCTCGGGCTCGAGCTCGGCGCCGACGACTACGTGACCAAGCCCTTCAGCGTGCGGGAACTCCTGGCTCGCGTGCGTGCCCAGCTCAGGCGCGAAGTGACGGGGGCGGAGGGGCCGCTCCCCG
The DNA here is from genome assembly GCA_036505355.1 of Candidatus Eiseniibacteriota bacterium. GTDB lineage: Bacteria > Eisenbacteria > RBG-16-71-46 > RBG-16-71-46 > RBG-16-71-46 > WS-8. The sequence continues at coordinate 14,483 of DASXTP010000141.1, forward strand.
ACCGGGTGCGCTTCGAAGAGGTGACCGTCGATTTCAAGCGCCGCGAAGTGTACCGGCACGGGCGGCTCCAGGACCTCACCAACCAGGAGTTCCGGCTGCTCGAGTATCTGGTTCGGCACCCGGGCGAGGTCCTGTCGCGCGATCGACTGCTGGACGAGACCTGGGGCTACGACGCCGAACTCACGACGCGCACCGTGGACAATCATATTCTGCGGCTCAGGAAGCACATCGAGCCCGACCCGGAGAACCCGAAGTACATCAAGACGGTGCGCGGCGCCGGATACCGCTTCGACGCCACCGTCCGGCCGGGATTCTAGCCCCGAGCCCGCGGACCGGACCCGTCGAGGCGCCGCGGTGGCGCCCGCCCCTGCGGCGTATCGGCCGGCGATCAATATTCATGTCCGACATCGATGACACAGTTGGTATCATTCTCCTTCATTCATACGAGAATCGACGTAGTTGATATGAGCGAAAGGATGGAGCACGTTGATCGATCTCCATCGGCAGCAGTCGGACATGCTGGCCGAAATCGGGGCCGCCGAGGACGCGGGTGGGCGCTCTCCGGGGGCCGGGGGGCCGGCGCTGGATCCGTGCGAGGCGATCCAGCTCGAGTGGCGCGGGCACACGCGTGAGGAGCTGCTGCCGGACCTCAAGGCCGCCCTCAAGGCGCGTCTTGCCGGCGTCCGGAAGGACGACATCGAGTCGGACCTGCTCGATCTCCTCAAGAAGGGGCTGGGGAACGCCTACAAACGCGGCAACCGCGAAGATACGCGCAAGTGGATCACGGTGAAAGTCTCGCTGGCGACCAAGGGCGCGGTGGTTGCGATCTCCGACGAGGGGAAGGGCTTCGACGTCCAGGCCCTAGTGAGCCGCCTGCTTCGGGACGAGCGGTATTTCGAGAATGCCGGCTCGGGCCTGTCGCGCTTCGAGAAGTCGCGGTCGCTGGTGAGCTGGGAGGACGGGGGTCGGACGCTTCTCATCTGCTTCCGGTGCCGGCCCGACCCGGGGCGGCCACTGGCCGGCTCGGGGGGTGGAAGTCTGGGGATGGCCGGTGACGGAGACGCCATGGGACGGCGGTTCCAAGGGCAGGTGCCCTACTTCGCGAAGAACCGTCTCCGCATCGAGTCCTGTCGCGCCTACGTGGGGGGCAAGGAGCCGCGCGAAGCTCCCGAGGTCCGATACGTGGTGGAGTGCCGTAAGACGAGCGGGGCGGGGAAGAGCGTCGGGCTGCTGGGACGGCTCCTCCCCCGGGCGGCCGTGACCCGCGACTTTCGCATCGCTCGAGAGCTCTACCGCGGCGTCTTCCGGGAGCGGGGCGGCATGCGCATTCCCAAGCCCTTGGCCGCGCTGCGGGAGCCATCCATGGTCCTGTACCGGTTCGAGCCGGAGAGGACGCTGCGCGAGCGAGTCAAGCGCGTCACGAGGCTGGGGGGCTTGGCGAAGGCGGTTCGGAAGGTGGCGCTGGCGCTGATGACGCTGCACGCGAGCGAGCTGTCCGCGGGCCCGGAGGAGGCTCCCGAGGCCGAGATCCGGCGCGGTCGATCCCTCCACGCAAAGGTCCAGGCCCGGCTCGTCGATACCCCTTGGTCGGGTCGCGTGGACGGGTACGCCGATCGACTGGCCGCCCGACTCGCGGCGCTCGGCACCTGGGAGCGCGTCCCCATCCACGGCTCGTTCGGCTGGGATTCGATCGTCTACGACCGGAACGGAGAGCCCTATCTCTTCCGCTTCGATCAGTGCCGGCGTTCCCATCCCGGCCTGGACCTCGGGGGCTTCCTCGCCGACCTCCTCCGCTTCCACCTCGCGCGGGAGCAGGGGAGCCCGGAGTTCTATTCCGCCGCCCAGGATGCCTTCCTCGACGCCTACTTCGGTCAACGAGCGCCGCCGTGGCGGGACGATTTGCCCTGCTTCGTGACGTGCGCCCTCCTCCAACGCCTCGATCGGCTGCTGCTGCGGCCTCGAGACAAGTGGGAGCCCAAGGTGGACGCGCTGTTGGGCGAGCTGGAGCGAACCCTGTCCTAGAGGGAGCCTTGGTCGATGGCTGCACAACCTGGAACGCCCAATGAACGTGGAGCACTCCCGCCGGGGCGCGAAACGGGGGGAGCATCCTCGGAGGACGGCGCCATCGGCGTGGCCATGCACGGCGTGACGTTGAGGCTCGCCACCGATCACGCCCCGCTCGCCGCCTACGCGCGCCAGCATCTGGGCCGCTTGGCCGCTGCCCCGGGCGCTGAGCCGGATCTCGAGGTGGTCGCTCACTGGTCGGAGGGAGCCGGGGGGCCCGGCAGCGCCGTGGACGTCCCGGGGCCGGAGAAGATCGGCAAGCGGATGCGCGGCGATGAGGCTGGGCTCCAGTGGCTCGAGCCGCTGCGGATGAAAGGCCTCGAGCTCCACTTTCGACGGCTCGAGGACCGATGGCGGTTCGACATCCACTACCGCTACACGCCGAAGCCGCCCGAGAAACAGCGTCCGCACGAGGAATACAAACGCTATTTCTCGCTCATGAGCTACCTGGTCTACTACCCGCTCCTGTGGCGGCTGGAGCGCACCCGCGGGCTGGTGGTACTCCATGCCTCGGCGCTCGCCAGCCCTCACGGCGGTATCTTGATCGGGGGCGTGGGGGGTGTGGGGAAGACCACCACCTGCATCGCCCTGCTGCGGCGGCCGGGGATCTCCCTGCTCTCCGAGAACCTGGTCCTGACAGACGGCGCAGCCGTGTACCCCTGCGACGAGCCGGTGCGCCTCGATGCCGCGAGCATCGAGCTGCTGGGCGAGGTCCCGGAGGCGCTCGAGCCCATGGCATACCCCGGGGGGCTCAAGGAAAAGTCGCTGTACCACCCGGTCGCGCCGTGGGACCGCGCCGTCGAGCCGCGGGCCGTGTTCCTGCCGGTGTTCTCGGAGCGCCGCGGCCCGCGGCCGCTCGCCCCCGGAGTGGCTGCCGAGAAGTTTGTCGCCATGAACCGTCTCGCCCGCGAGGTGGACGACTACGCCTGGTACGCCGCGGCGCTCGATCTCCATTGGCCCGAGCCGGGTGTCAGCGCACGGCGGATCGAGGCCTTGCGCATGCTGGCCGAGCACGCGAGGTGCTTCGAGCTCGGGATCGACCGCTCGGCGGGCGTGGAAGCGGTGGTCGACGACATCCTCGAGGCGGTGCGATGAGTACCACGGCCGCGCCGATTCGCTACTACCTCACGCCCGAGCTGATGCCCGACGCCGCGACCCAGGCCGAACTCGAGCGGCTCGCCCGGCTGCCGGAGCTCGCCCACCACGTCGCCGTGCTGCCCGACGTCCATCGCAAGGCCCGCAACCCGAGCCCGACCGGCACCGTGATCGCGACCCGCAACGCCCTGGTTCCGCGGGCGGTCGACACCGGCATCAATTGTGGCATTCGCATGCTCGGCTCGTCGGTCGACGTGGCGTCCCTGTCGGTGCGGCACCTCGACCGGCTGTTCGCCGAGCTGCGCGAAGCCATCCCCCTCGCCGAGCAGCCGCGGGAGGTCTTGAGCCGGGCGGAGGTGACCGAGATCCTCGGCGACCCGGCAGGGTTCTGCCGTCGCCGCTTCGGAGTGGACGAGGTCGAGCTCGGACGTATCGAGGACGGTGGTCGCGTCGACTGCGGCACCGACGACCTCGAGGCGATCGCCGCCAGCGTGCCCGAGCGGGCCGCTCGCCGCGGTCCTCGATGCTTCGGCACGCTGGGGGGCGGCAACCACTTCCTCGAGCTCCAGGAGGTGGTCGAGATCCTGGAGCCGGAGGCCGCGCGGCTGCTCGGCATCGAGCGCGGGAAGGCGGTGTTCATGCTCCATACCGGGTCCCGCAACCTGGGCAGCAAGACGATGAAGCATTTCCTCGAGCGAATGACGCTCACCGCCCCCGCCGGGCCCGCGATCCAGCCGCTGCCGGTCGATTCCGAGGAAGGGACGACCTTCGCGCGCGCGATCGCCGGGGCCTCGCACTTCGGGTTCGCCAACCGGATCGCGATCTCCGCGGCGCTGCGCGCGGCGCTGCGGACGACCCTGTCCGACCCGTCGCTCGAGCTGCCGCTCCTCTTCGACTGCGGCCACGTCAGCATCAAGCGCGAACGCTGGAACGGCGAATGGCTGTGGGTGCACCGCCACGGCGCCAGCCGGGCCCTGCCCCCGAGCCGCTGGGACGGCGATCCGGTGTTCGCGCGCATCGGCCAGCCGGTCCCGATTCCAGGGTCGATGGGCCACGACTCCTTCATCGGCGTGGCCGCCGAGGGAGCCCTCGAGGCCTACTGTTCCGTCAACCATGGCGCCGGCCGGCAGCTCGACAAGCCCGAGGCCGCTGCTCGTTTCACGGCGGCCATGGTCGAGGACGAGATGCGGAGCCGGAACATCCGGCTCTACCGCTACGGTTCCGGGGACATCGCCGAGCAGGCGCCCGGCGCGTTCAAGGACATCTCGGAGGTCGTGCGGGCGATGGCCACGCTCAAGCTCGCCCGGCCGGTCGCGCGGGTCACGCCGGTCGCCGTGCTCAAGGAATGAACGTGCGGGCTGGCCCCCCGACCCCGGGGAGCTGGCGCGCCTCCCCGGCGACGACCGAGGCCCGGGAAGCCCATCGAACCGGGATACCCCGCCCAGCGCAGGATTTTACCGAATGGAGATCGAGCGGAGACCGAGGTTGCTCCTCATTCCAGTAGGCTTAGTGCCGGCTATGTTCCATATTCGGTTCCATATGGAGTGACACTCCTGAGCACCCCCCGACATCGGGGGCCGGGACCACGTCCACCTGCCTTTTACAGCTCCCGAGGAGGTCGGGTGATCATGTATCGATCCATGCACCATCTCACGGCGATCGCCGTGCTCGCCGCAACACCCTCGCTCGCCACGCTGCCCAGTCCGACCGAGCTCTTCCATTCGCTCAAGGCCGGCCAATGGGTGCAGGCGGAGGGTATCCCTCAGAAGGATCAGTCCGTGCTGTGCTCGGAGCTGAAGATCTTGACCGGCGACTTCCTCGAAGACGAGTGGGGGGCGAGCGGCATCGTGCGGAGTGTCGACCTGCAGAAGCGCCTGGTGCGAGTGCATCGCCTGGCGATCCGGCCGCGGGACCAGGTCGAATACCAAGTGTTGAAGGGGTTTTCGGATATCAAACCGGGGGTGCTGATCGACGCCGAGGGCACCTACATGAAGGACGGGACGTTTCTCGCCAAGGAGCTGGAGGACGAATCAGAGAAGCTCAAGCGAAAGCCCGAGTGGCAGAACAAGATCCAGTTCATCGGTCGGATCGAGAAGCTGGATGCGGGCCGGCGCACCATCACGCTGATGGGCTGCGGCTTCGTGATCTCGGATCGCACCCGCGTGAAATCGGTCCTCAAGTAGGGATCGAGACGTGCCGCCTCGAACCGCGAAGGGGAGCGTCCGGATCGGCTGGGAGCGGATGGCAGGGCCGATCGGGTTGGCGGGCGTGGTGATCCTAGCGACGGCGCTGCCGGCGAGCGGCAAGCCCAAGCGGCCGCCGGCTGGCCCTCCGGTGCTGTCCGAGTCCGAGCGCCCGCTCACGCTCGAGGAGTGCCTGCGGATCGCCCGGTCCTCGAACCTGGACTTCAAGGTGGCGCAAGCCGACTACGCCAAGGCCCGGTCCGCGCGCTACGGCAGCACCGGTCGATTCGTGCCGGTCGCGTTGGTCGAGAGAACCCGCGAGGACGCGAGGGAGACGGCTGGCATCCCGGGCGCCGACTCCACGACCACCTCCCGCGGCGACGTGCTGACGGCCGGGCTCGACCAGCTGCTGCCGAGCGGCGCGCGCGTCAAGGTGGTCCAGGATCTGAATCGCGATCTGACGCCGATCCGCGTCAGCTCGTTCTCGGCCACCGTCACCCAGCCGCTGCTGCGCGGCGGCGGTTGGTTGGCCGCCGTGGGCCCGGTGACCAGCGCGAGGCTCGAGCTCGAGTCGAGCGAGCGGGCGCTCGCCGCTGCCGAGCGCGACATGGTGCTCGCCACCACGCTGGCGTACCTGGCCGCGGTGCGAGACCGATCGCTGATCGTCGTCGCCGAGGGCGCGTTGCAGGCCGACTCGTTGCTGGTCCAGGCCTCGGGGTCGCTGGTGGCCGCTCGCATGGCCACCCGGCGAGACGTGCTGAGCGCCGAGCTGCGGCTGGCCGACGACAAGGCCGCGCTGGTCGGGGCCGAGAAGGACTATGCGCTTTCCCTCGACCGGCTGAAGGAGGAAATGGGGGTGGCGATCGAATCGCCGATCCGGCTGGCGGAAGTGCAGCTCGCCGACACCACCCTCGAGCTCGACGAAGAGAGCCTGGTCCGCGACGCCCTGAGCGGACACCCGGCGCTTCAGAGCGCCGAGGCATCGGTGCGTCGCGGCGAGGTGGACTGGAAGCTCGCCCGCAACGCCCAGCTTCCTCGCGTCGACCTGGTCGGCACCTACACCCGCTCGATCGACACGGACCAAGGCATCGGTCAGACCGTGGACTCGGCGAGGAACTGGTTGACGGCCGTGCAGGTGAGCCTGCCCGTGGTCAACCGCGAGGCGCAGGCGTCGGCGGACATCGCCCGGCTCTCGCTCGAGCAGGACCGGCACCGGCTGACGCTGCTCAGGCTCCGGACCCAACGCTCGGTGCGCGAGGCGCTCAGGACCTTGAAGGGGATCTCCGAGGAGCTTCAGGCGGTCCGGCAGACCATCGCGCTCGCCCAAGAGAAGGTCGAGTTCGCGACCGCCATGTTCAATCTCGGCCGCGCTTCCAACCTCGACCTCACCGACGCTCGGGAAGCGCTGGTGAAGGGACGCAGCGACTACGTGCGCAAGCTGGCCGATTACCATGCCCAGCTCGCGGTGCTCAAGAGCCTGACCGGCCGCGAGCTGATGCCCTAAGGGGGAGATGCCGATGGGTTCCCGCGTGCAACCGCTCAAGGCCGCTCGGCGATGGCTGGCCGCGTTCCTGGCCGAGCCCAACCAGCGGCGCAAGACCATGATCCTCGAGTCGCTGGCCGATCCGCGGCGCCGCCGCCAGGCGCTGATGGTGGCGATCGGCGGGGTGCTCGTCGTGCTCGCCACGACGCTGATCGGGGCCGCGATGATCCAGTCGAACCTGGGGCGCGTGGCTCGCATCCCCGCGGTCAAGGCCAAGCGCGAACCGGTGACGATCAAGGTCACCGAGATCGGTGAGCTCAAGGCCGAGAACCAGATCACCATCAGCGCGTCCAACGACAAGCAGATCCTGTGGCTGGTGCCCGAGGGCACTTTGGTCAAGGAGGGTGACCGGCTGGTGATGTTCGAGTCCGAGAAGTACGTCATCTCCCGCAGCGAGGCCCAGTCGTCGCTCCAGGTCGAGAGGGCCAACCTGGTCAAGGCCCAGAACGACCTCGAGGCGCAAAAGGCCCGCGAGGAGTCGGCACATCAGCGTTTTCAATCCCTCAGCGAGCTGGCGGCCAAGGGGTTCGTGACCGGGGGCGAGGTCGAGCAAGCGCGTCTCGATTATCTCGAACTCAAGTCGCGAACTCGTTCGCTGCGGGCCGGGATCGACGCCGCCGACGCGACGGTGAACCGAGCGGCCAGCGCGGTAGAGCAGGAAGAGCGCAAGCTGCGCGCCGGCGTCATCCTGGCGCCACGCGCGGGGCTCGTCGTGTACGCCACCAGCGGCTCGGGTGAGGACCAGCACAAGATCGCAACCGGCATGACGCCGTTCGAGGGCATGGACCTGCTCTACCTGCCGGATGTCTCGTCGATGCTGGTCGAAACCGAGATCAACGAGGTCGATCTCGCCAAGGTGCGCCCCGGGCTCGAGGCGTTGATCTCGCTCGACGCCTACCCGGGAGTCAAGTTCCGGGGTGAGATTCGATCGGTGGCGAACCTCGCGCGTCGCAAGCTGAGCCATGCCACCGGGCGGCCCACCGGCGCGCGGGTGTTCGACGTCACCGTCAAGGTGCTCGACCAGGATCCGCGCCTCAAGCCGGGTCTCACCGCCACCGTCGACATGATCATCAGCGATCACGAGCGGGCCCTGGTCGTACCGCTCGAGGCGGTGTTCTACAACGACAAGGACGAGCCGGTGATCTACGTGAAGCACGGCG
>DASXTP010000142.1:0-29199 GCA_036505355.1 Candidatus Eiseniibacteriota bacterium
CGGGGGCGGCTCGACGTGTCGGATTGCGCGCTCAGCCTGGACGGCATCCGCGACATGGTGCAGCGGCTGGACGCGGCCGGGTTCCGGCTCGCGATCCTGCTCGACGAGTTCGAGTCGGTGACCACCAACCCCAACTTCAGCCTCGAGTTCTTCTCGTTCCTGCGCTTCCTGGCCAACCACTACGACGTCGCCTACGTCACCTCGTCGGCCCGAGATCTCCAGGTGCTGTGTCACACTCAGGAGATCAAGGATTCGCCGTTCTTCAACATCTTCTCGACCATGCGCCTCTCGGTCTTCCAGCGGGAGGAAGCCCTGAGCCTGATCGCGGTCCCCTCGGAGCGTGCCGGCAAGCCGCTGCAGGCGCACGCCCAGCACATCCTCGACATCGCCGGACTCTTCCCGTTCTTCCTGCAGATGGCGTGCTCGCATTCGATCGAATACCTCGACGAGCATCCCGACTCGCGCGAGCTCGACTTCGGCGAGATCCGGCGTCGCTTCTACGAGGAGGCGAAGCTCCATTACCGCTACATCTGGGAGATCTTCGATGCGCACGAAAGGAGCACGATCCTGCGCGTCGCCCGAGGCAGAAGCATGCCCGACGCGCTGAAGCACGTGCTGGCCGAGATGGAAAACCGCCACTACGTGGAGTCCGACCGTGGGCGGCCGCGGGTGTTCGCCTCCACGTTCGAGGACTTCGTGAAGACCGAAGCGGAGCGCGGATCGAAGCGCTCGATCCTGAGCCGATTGTTCGGCGCCGGGTCGGGCTGAAGCGGCATCTCGGCCCTTCCCGGAGGACGTCCCAGCCCGCCGTGACTCGAGGGCGTCCTATCGCTGGCTCGCAAGGGCCGCCTCGACTTCCCGGATCAGCTTCATGACGTAGGCGCGGGTTCTTTCGTCGGGGTCAAGCCCCAGAACGCCGTCGAACCTGGCCTTGGCATCCTGCAACCGACCGGCTCGCACCAGGGCGAGCCCATCCTCGATCGCCGCCTTCCGCGACCTTGAGCATGCGCTGCGCGTACCTCCGCGACTGCGCGCTGGCGGCCGGCGATTCCGCCACCTCCTTGAAAGCGGCTCGAGCCTGCCTCGGTTTGTTACTCGACAGCAACGAGTCCCCTTCACGATTCCGCAGCTCCATACGAACATTGGCGATGAGCGTATCGGCCAGCTCCACGACGTCGCGATCACCTTCCTGCGCGGCTGCCTCCCGTGCGCCTGCGAAGAGCTTCAAGGCCACCTCCAGGTGCCCCTGCCGGCCCGCCTCGTCTCCCCGCTCGAGCAGATCGCGGGCGGCCCCGCGCCCACCGGCCGCCTGGACCCCGGATGGTCGGGCCCCGGTGAGAGGCGCAGCGGACGAATCGCCTTCCGCCTGCTCCCGCTCGAGGTTCCTCGCCCTTGGCTGGGCGAGCTGGGCCAGCATGGCTTCGGCCTCCGCCGCCTGCTCGGCGTCGAGCCGGCTGTCCAGCTTACCGTGCAGGAGCGACTGCGCTTCCTCGCGCCGACCGGCCCCGACTTCCAGCCAGAACAGGTCCCAGAGAATGTCGCTCCGTGCCGGCAGGGCAGCGGAGGCGCGCTTGAGAGCCGCGATGGCTCCGGAGGACGGATCTCGATCGTACACAAACGTCTTGCCGAAGCCGGCCAGGGCCTCGAGGTCGTCGGGCTCGAGCTGAAGGCAGGCCGCGAAGCGCCTGCGCGCCGTGAGCATCAGGGGCGGAACCGAGTCGGCCGCGGCCGTGCTCGGCGGCGGGGACCGGAGGGATCGTTCGAGTGCCACTCGGCCCGCGAGCGCACAGGCACGCGCATTTGCAGGGGTCACCGACATCGCCCGAGCCAACAGCTCTTCGGCCACCTTCGTCTCTCCCCGTTGATCGGCGATCACTCCGAGGCTCGCGATCGAAGGGGCATGGGAGGAATCGCGTACCAGGACAGCCTGGAAGTGCTCCTCGGCCGACTGCGGGCTCCGATCGCCCAGCGTGAACAAGAGAGCGCCGAGCTGGTAGAGCACCTCGACGCGCGCCATCGGCCGGCTGTGCACCTCGGCTGGATCGAAGCGTTCCTCAAAGCGATACCTCAAATACTCGAACTCCGATCTCTCATTGTAGTTCTTGATCGCGGTCAGCAGGGTCGACCAGCCCTGCTCGGGAAACGCCTCGGCAAAGGATTGCCCCGCGTCCCTTCCACGGCTCAAGCTCGCGAGAAAGGATTCGAACTTCCGTGAATTCTCCTCGGAGCTGTGAAACAGGTAGTGAACGAGAAGCCACGACTGAGCGTAAAACGTGGTGCGTCTTTCCGTGGCTCGGCGATAGTCCGGAGATTCACTGCTGAAGGCGATCAGCTCCGGGATGGGTAGCAACTGGTGATCGCGACACCACTGGGAGAGGAAGCCGAGGGGGTGGCCGATATCCGCCGAGGCGTCTCCCGGCCGAAAAGTGCTGTAGTAGCAGGCCAGGCCCTCGTTGGGCCAGAGAGGAAGGCCTGCCAAGTTGTTGCGAAGGTAGCCATGGATGAACTCGTGATAGAGGACCTCGGACTCCTCGCTTCCCTCCGGGTTGGCATTGTAGGCGATCACGTCACGATCGGAGCCCGTGATGGAGTATCCGGCAGCATTTTCAAAACGCTTGGATCGGTAATACTTGAACGATCCCTCGCCCCTGAAAGCGTAGACATGCGTCGGCTTCAGCGTGGCCGCGATCAGGCCGGGATTGGTTCGCGCCAACACCTCCGCCAGTCGCTCGAGCCGTCTCGCGACTTCCGTGGCCGCCGTTGGCCCGCCGTTGCTGAAGACGACAAAATGATGGGACGTCGCCTGAACCCAATCGTCGTTGAGTGTCGGCCCGGGCAGCGCGGCGGGGGCGAGCCGTGCGGCGGCGAGGCCATCGACCCGTCAGATTACCGCACCACCAGAAGCTTGCGCGACTCGCGGCGTGAGCCCTGCTCGAGCCGCACCAGATAGAGCCCCGGCACCACCCGCCGCGCCTGGTCGTCGTCGGCCTTCCACGCCAACTCGTAGCGCCCCGGCGCATCGTGGGAGGCGCGCAGGACCTTCACCTGCCGCCCTCCGACGTCGAAGATGCGGAGCGTGATCTCTCCCGGCTCCGCCTGCTCGTAGCGGATCACCGTCGCGACCCGTGCCGGGTTGGGATAGCACGGCAGCAGGCGCATGCGATCGGGTACTGGCCGTGCAGGACCCGAGCGCACGAACGCCTGGCTCCCGACGCGGAGCTCGAACCGCGCCTCATCCGGCGCCCGTACCCGCTCCCGCTCGGCGAGGAAGAACCGGTACTCCGGCTGCTGGCGCAGGTCCACCACGCCTCCCAACGCCCGGTCCAGCAGCCACACACTCAGCGACGCTGGCACCTCCTCCAATCCTCGAAACCGCAGCCGCACCTCGTCGGCCGAGCTTTCCCGGGCGAAGGTCTTGAGCAGGTCGAGGCGCCAGGCGTGGCCGGCCTCGGCCTCGGGGGCCGCGGCCAGGGGGGAGCGGATGTCCGAAGCCAGGGGTCGCAACGACCCCTCCCGCGGACTCGCACCTGGAACTGCCGGGCCCAAGAAGTAGAGGGACAGCGTTGGTCCGGGGCTCGGCGGCGGCTCGCTGCGGTCCCAGCGGTCGCGTCCCTCGGAGGCCTCGGGCGCCACGCCGGCCACCTTGTCGGGATCGCTCGCACCCTCGGTCGAAGCGGCGACGTGAATCCTCCAACCGCTCTCCCCACTCTCCCGCCCGGCTGCCGACGAGACCGGTGGCGCCCGGTCCTTGGTCCCCCCAGCCGCCCGAGCCTGAACGGGAATCTCTTCCCCCGTGGTCGGTGGAATCGAGAGCAGCGCGTCGCTCGGCCCTTCGTTCCACACGAAGTAGCCTTCGAACGGCTGCCATACGGTGACGTCCCCCGTGTCGTATGCGCCAGCCCGGGGATCCCAGTGGCGAGGAGGCTCCACCGCCTCCGGATCGGGGGTCACCCGCACCGAATCCCAGGGCACCTCGAAGTCGAACGGGTTGCCCACTTGGTTCCAGCCCGGAGCCAGGGCAATCGAAAAGTCGCCGGCGGTCGAGACGGACAGGGCCGGGAAGCCGAAACGGATCTGGTTCTGCTCCCGCGAGATGATCCAAAATGCCCGCCCCGGGCGGAGGTAGAACTCCTCGAGATGTGCCGGATCGGAGAGCTCGAGGTACTGCTCCAGCCCGGGGGCGTAGCGGAAGCATCGCCAGCGCAGCGGATCGTAGGTCCCGAAGGCGCCCTCGCCGCGGAGCAGGGTTTCGAGGTTGCCGGTGAAGTCCGGCCCGAAGTCGAGCGGCACCGAAACCATGCGGTAGACCCGCGCGGGGTACGAAGCGCCCTCCTGCGTCTCTTGGACCTTGACCTGGATCGCCCGCGGCCTGCTGCCCGACGGTGGCTCCCGCAGGGTCGTGCTTCGCGTCGTGACCTCCCCCCAGTACTCGAGGCCCCGCGGCCCCGCCGCGGAACCCGGAATCACGGCCGACAGGATGCCGCCTTCCAGGGTCACCGCCGCCGAGGCGTAGCCGCTCTCTCCCCCCCGGCGGTAGTGGAGGGTTCCCTGCTCAAAGACGGTGCCCTCCTCGACGCGGAGGATCACGCGCACATCACGGCCGTCGAGGAAGTCGTCCCCCGAGTTGGGCTGGGGAACGCTGGTGAGCAGGGCCGGCACGGGGACAGCCACCGGGTAACTCGCCGTAGGCGCCCCGGTCGGGTCGGTGGCCGAGGCCGGGAGGTTCCTCAGCTCGACGTAATAGCTGAGCCCCGCCTCCGTCACCAAGCTCCCAGGAATCAGACCGACGAAGGTGTCCCCCAAGGGGACCAGCGGGAAGGAGCCGCCCGCCCCACCCGGCACCACCACGTGGAGCGTCCCTTCCTCGATCCGCGCCCCGTTCTTGGGAGTCACGATCACGGTCAAGGCCTCGCCCAGTTGGATCCCGTCCGGCGGGACGATGAGCTGGGTCGACACCGCCAGCGGACGGATCTCGGTCGTGATCGGGACCTCGACCAGGGGGCTGATCGGGTCGTTGCTGCGGACCGTGACCATGCCCGAGACGCTGGCGTTCAAAACCGGCCTGAGCGAGACGGCGATCGGCATCGATTCACCCGGTCCGAGCTTCAAGGGCGTCGGGACGCCGAGCGCCATCTCCGTCGAAGGCAGATCGACCTCGTTCACCACCAGGGTGTCGCTCCCGGTGTCGGTGAGCACGAGATCGGTCTCGACGGTGTCTCCCAGCGTGACGGTCTCGAAACTCAGCGGTGCAGCCGGGATCCCGACCTGCGGACGGTGCGGGACCAACGGTCCGACCGGTATGGAGTAGCTGGCCACACCCTGGATCACGCCCGCGCGATGGGGGTGGGAGATCGCCTTGAGCCGAACGATCACGTTCCGCCGATCGAAGGGGAAGCGCGTGATGTCGCAATCGAGGGCGTACGCCTCTCCGCTCGGGAAGGAGCTGGTACCCGAGGGCGAACTGGAAAAAGGTCCCGCCAGTGAAGTCGTGGTGAACTGCAGCGGCAGCCACTGGGGATCGCCCTCGTATTGGTATTCGGCGACGACGCGCACTGCATCGGACTCGACGTCCACCGCGGTGAAGGAGAAGCGGAGCGAGTTTCGGCTCGGGCGCTCGACCCGTACGTTCCTCAGCCAGGCCGAGTTGTTGGGGAGTTGGTTGCGAGGGTTGAGGGGGTCGCCTTTCAAGGGCGGGAGCCTGACACCGGTGTAGAGCGATTTGGAACCGTTGTAGGTCACGCCCACGACGTCGAGGTCGCCATCGCCATCGATATCCCCGGCGGCGATGATGATCGAGTAGGTGCCCGTGGGAGTCCAATCGGGCGCCCCTGCGAACAACGTGGGGCCCTGGTTGAGGTAGACGCCGCTGTTGAATATCAGGTCGAGGCTGCCATCCCCGTTCACGTCTCCCAGCGCCACGGCGCCCGCCACCCATCCCTCCCAGGCCGGGGTGGTGGCGAAGGTGCCGCCCTGGTTGAGGTAGAGCGTGCTGCCGCCGCCGGAATTGGCGCACACCAGGTCGAGATCCCCGTCGCCGTCGAGGTCGCCAAGAGCGACGCCGTAGGTAGCGTTACTGGGCCCCGAGGACCAAGCGGGCGTCGCGGCAAAGGTACCCCCTTGGTTCCGGTAGAGGGTGCTGCGCTCGTTCTCGTTCCCGCAAACCAAATCGAGGTCCCCGTCCCCGTCCACATCTCCCAAGGCCACGCTCCGCGTGCGCCTGGCAGCCGAGGACCAAACGGGAGTGGTGAAGGTGCCGCCCTGGTTGAGGTAGAGCGTGGTGCTCCAACCGTAGTTCCCCCGTATCAGGTCGAGATCCCCATCCCCGTCCACGTCTCCCAGCGCCACGCCGAGTGTGTTCTGCTCGGCCTCCGAAGCCCAGACGGGGTTCGTGGTGAAGGTGCCACCTTGGTTGAGGTAGAGCGTCGTGCCGCGCGCGTATTGGTTCCCGCATACCAAGTCGAGGTCCCCGTCCCCGTCGACATCCCCGAGAGCCACGCTGTAGGTGTAGTCGGGGGGCCCGGACGACCAAGCGGGGGTGGCGGCGAAGGTGCCGTCCTGGTTGAGGTAGAGGGTGGTGTTCTGGTTATAGTTGCCACACACCAGGTCGAGGTCGCCATCTCCGTTCACGTCCCCGAGGGCGACGGCGTACGTGTTTTCGGTCGCCCCTACGAGGCGCGGCGACGTGGACAAAATGTTGAAGCCCCAGTTCAAGTAGAGCGTCTTGGTGTGGTCCTTGTTCCCGCATACCAGGTCGAGAAACCCATCGCCGTCGATGTCTCCCAGGGCGACGCTTGCGGTGTACTCTCCGTATCGTGAACCCCAGCCGTAGGAGAGGTACGACCCCTGATTGAGGTAGAGCGAGCTGTTCTGCCCAAAGCCCCCGAGCACCACGTCGAGGTCGCCATCGGCGTCCATGTCCCCGAGGGCGACGCTGACAGTGTTCGGCGCGAATATCGAGCTGTTGGGGCTGGTGGCGAAGGTGCCAGCTTGGTTGCGGTAGAACGTGCTGCTCTGATTGTAGTTCGCGCACACCAGGTCGAGGTCGCCGTCGCCGTCGCCGTCCCCCAGAGCCACGCTGGTCGTGTTCGCGGCCGACCCCGAAGACCAAGCGGGCGTAACATCGAAGGTGCCGCCCTGGTTCAAGAAGAGCGTGCTCCTCTGACCGTAGTTGCCACACACTAGGTCGAGGTCCCCATCGCCGTCGACGTCTCCCAGGGCGATGCTGGTCGTGAAGGAGTCGGGGGAAGACCAGGCGGGCGTCGGGTCGAAGGTGCCGCCCAGATTGCGGTAGAGGTTGCCGCTCGCACCGTTGGCGCCGCACACCAGGTCGAGGTCGCCGTCCCCGTCGACGTCCCCCAGGGCCACGCTCGAGGTGATCGTCCGGGTCCCCGAGTCCCACACGGGCGCGGTGTCGAAGGTGCCGCCATGATTGAGGTAGAGCGTGGTCCCGTCGCCGCTGTTGCCGCAGACCAGGTCGAGGTAGCCGTCGCCGTCGACGTCCCCCAGGGCCACGCTGAGCGTGCCGGGTGCGGGCCCCGAGGACCAGGCGGGTGTCGAGGCCAGAGTTCCGCCCTGATTGAGGTAGAGGGTGCTGCTCTGGAAGTAGTTGCCCGACACGACATCGAGGTCGCCGTCGTTGTCGACGTCCCCCAGCGCCACGCTGTTCGTGGCCTCGGCGGGTCCCGAGCCCCACACCGGCTCCGTGCGTAACTGGGCGTCCGCGGGCCCGGCTGCCGACCCGGCGGCGGCGGTAAGCAGGATGGCCAGGACCGGCTTGAGGAGTGCCCGTCGAACGGGATCCCGCCCCGAGAAGCCGAGAGGCGCACGCCAAGGCGCAGGCGGCCAATGGGGACGCCAAGCTCCTGGGCAGGGAGAGCCGGGGCGGCGGTCCATGAGGGGTCCTAGGGGAACGATTCTAGTCTAGGCCCTCAGCAGGACCAAGCAATTCGCGGGAATTCGGGCCCGGGAACGCGGGCTGCCCATGCCGTGGGGATGGCCGGCGATCACCCGCGCCACGCCTCCGGCGTTTCAGGTCGCGAGCTTTTGCAGCGCCTCGATCAAGAGCGACGCCGCCTCGTCGCCGGCACGGCGCTGGGCCTCTGCGGTCGAGGCACCGAGGTGCGGCGTGGCGAGCACGTTGGGAAGCTTCAAGAGCGGATGCTCCCCAGGTGGCTCGACCGCGAAGGAGTCGAGGATCGCACCGCGCAGGGCGCCACCCTCAAGCGCTTGGAGCAGCGCTTCCTCGTCCACCAGGCCACCGCGCGCGCAGTTGACGAGCAGGGCGTCCTTCCGCATGCGCTCGAGCTCGCGCGCCCCGATCAGGTTTCGCGTTTCGGGCGTGAGCGGCAGGTGGAGGGAAACGATGTCGCACTCGGGGAGGAGGGCCTCGAGCGTCACCGGGCGCACCCATTCGAATCCGGGCGGCCATGCGGCGAGCAGCGGATCCGAGGCCCACACCTCGAGCTCGAAGGCCTGGGCCCTGAGCGCCAGCTCGCGCCCGATGCGGCCGAAGCCCACGATCCCGAGCCTTCGCCCCGACAGCTCGCGGCCGGCGAAACGCGTCTTCTCCCACCGACCGGCACGCAGCTCGCTGGCCGCTTCCGGCAGATGCCGCTCGAAGGCGATGAGGAGCCCCAGGGTGAGCTCGGCCACCGAGACGCTGTTGGCCGCCGGCGTGTTGAGGACGGCGATGCCGAGGTCGCGCGCCGCGGCCACGTCCACGTTGTCGAGGCCGGTCCCGGCCCGGACGACCACCTTGAGCCCGCGGGCGCCCCGCAACACCTCGGCGGTCACTTGGGTGGCGCTGCGAATCATCAAGGCGTGATAGCCGTCGAGGGCGCTCACCAGCTCCGAGCCCTTCACGCCGGTGCGCTCGACCACCTCGTGTCCGGCCGCCCGCACGCGCTCGAGCGCCGCCGGGTCCAGTTTGTCGCTGACGAGGACCCTCACGTGTGCCTCGCGGCCGCGCCGCTCGCGGGCCGGGGCGTGCCGCCTGCGTGTTCGGGGGCCGGGTCTCGGGCGGGCCGGGTGGGGCACCCGGCCCGGTACGCCATCACACGCTCTCCCAGGCGACCCGAGCCGCCTCGATGGCTCCGCCCGTGGGTCGGCCGAGCGTCGTCACGCACTCTTCCAGCGCCCCCAGCACCGCGAAGATGTCGCTCAGGTCGTAGGCGCCCATGTGTCCGATGCGCAGGATCTTGCCCTTCAGGTGGTCTTGGCCGCCGGCCACCACCATGGCGTGGACCTCTCGCAAGCGCTTCACCACGGCGGATGCCTCGATGCCCTCGGGGGGGGTGAGCGCCGTTACCGAGTGCGCCGGTCGAGCCGCGAATACCTTGAAGCCGAGCGCCTTCGCGCCGGCGCGCGTGGCCATGGCCAGCCGCCGGTGGCGCACGTGGACCTGGTCGAGCCCCTCTTCGTCGATCATCGCCAAGGCTTCTTCGAGCGCCAGGACCAAGCTCACGGGCGGGGTGAAGGCGGTCTCGCCGAGCGGGGCGCTCTTACGCGCCTTGCGGAGGTCGAAATAGAACCGCGGCAGGCCGGGCCCGTCGATCACCCCGGCTGCCCAGGGGGCGAGGCTCACGGTGGCGAGCCCGGGGGGGATCATGAGCCCCTTTTGCGACCCGCACACCACGACATCCACCCCCCATTCGTCCTGGGGCAGGGAATGGACACCCACGCTGGTGATGGCGTCCACGACCAGCCGGCGCCCACGCGCCCGCGTGATCCTCGCCAGGGCCTCGACGTCGTGGAGCGCACCGGTCGAGGTCTCACTATGCGTCGCGTACACGGTCGAGATCGCCGGATCGCGGGCCAGCCGTCGCTCCACCTCGTCCGGGTCGACCGAAGCCCCCCATTCGACCACGACCTCCTCGTGCGGCACGCCGTAGGCGCGGAGCAAGTCCCGCCAGCGCTCGCCGAACTTGCCCCCCACCACGGCGAGCACTTTTTCGCCCGGGGCCAGCAGGTTCACGACCGCGGCCTCCATCGCCCCGGTGCCGGAGGCCCCCAGCAGGAACACCTCGCCTTGCGTGCCGTGGAGCCGGCGCAGCGACTCGGTGACGCGCCGCACGGTCTCGCGGAAGGTGTCGGTGCGGTGGTGCGGAGGAACCTGGGAGAGCGCGCGCAGGATGCGCACCGGGATCTCCACCGGGCCGGGGGTGAACAAACGCGTGCGCGTGGCCGTTCCGACCGAGGTCTTCGTGGCGACCAACGTCATCGCGGCCTAGTGCGCATAGTGGGCGGCCTCACCCTGATCGGGCCGCTCCGGTGCCGACACCGCCGGAGCCCCCAGCGGCCGCTCCAGAGCGTGCTCGAGCACCTGATCCATGCTGTCGACCAGCACGAACTCGAGGTCGCCGCGCACCTCCTCGGGAATCTCGGTGACGTCCTTCTCGTTGGCCTTGGGGATCAGCAGGGTCTTCACCCCGGCTCGGCGCGCGGCCACCGCTTTCTCGTTGAGGCCGCCGATCGCCAGCACGGTGCCTCGTAGCGTGATCTCGCCGGTCATCGCGACATCGGGCTTGGTCGGCACTCCGGTGAGCGCGCTGACCAGTGCCACGCACATGGTGATACCGGCCGAGGGCCCGTCCTTGGGGCTCGCCCCTTCGGGGATGTGCACGTGGATGTCGACGTCACGATAGAACCACTTGTCGAGACCGAGCTTCACGGCCCGGGCCCGCGCGTAGGACAGGGCCGCCTGCCCGGATTCGCGCATGACGTCCCCCAGCTTCCCGGTCAGCAGCAGTTCGCCCTTGCCCGGCAGGATGCTCACCTCGATGGTCAGCACCTCTCCGCCGACGTCGGTCCAGGCGAGGCCGTTCGCCACGCCCACCCGGGAGATGCGCTCGAGCACCGAGTCCAAGTACCGCATCGGCCCCAGATAGCGCTGCAGGTTGTCGGGGGTGATCGCAACCCGGCCGCGCAACAGGCCGGAGGCCTTGCGCTTGGCCACCTTGCGGCACAGGCCCGCGATCTCGCGCTCGAGGTTCCGCACCCCCGCCTCGCGCGTGTAGCGATTCACCAACGCGCGCAGCGCTCCGACCCCGACCCGCACGTCGGACGGCTCGAGACCCGCCGCCCGGACCTGCTTGGGTACCAGGAAGGCGCGGGCAATCTCGATCTTCTCGTTTTCCAGGTAGCCTGGCAGCCGGATGATCTCCATGCGGTCGATCAGGGCGGGCGGGATGTTGTAGAGCGAGTTGGCGGTGCAGATGAACATGACCTGGGAGAGGTCGAAGTCCACCTCGAGGTAGTGGTCGTTGAAGGTGTGGTTCTGCTCCGGGTCCAGCACCTCGAGCAGGGCGGCCGCCGGATCGCCGCGGAAATCGGCGCCCAGCTTGTCGACCTCGTCGAGCAGGAACACCGGATTCTTGCTGCCGGCCTTCTTGAGGTTCTGGATGACGCGGCCGGGCAGCGAGCCGATGTAGGTGCGCCGATGCCCGCGGATCTCGGCCTCGTCCCGCACGCCGCCCAGGGAAACCCGCACGAATCGCCGGCCCAGCGCCCGCGCGATCGACTTGCCGAGCGAGGTCTTGCCGACGCCCGGTGGCCCGACGAAGCACAAGATCGGTCCCTTGTTGCGGCCGGTGAGCTTGAGCACCGCCAGATACTCGACGATGCGTTCCTTGATCTTGCGCAGCCCGTAGTGGTCTTCGTCCAGGATCTTCTCGACCCCCCGGATGTCGTCGTTGTCGCGGGTGGTCTTGCTCCACGGCAAGGACACCAGCCAGTCGAGGTAGTTGCGCACCACGGTCGCTTCGGGCGACATGAAGCTCATCTTGGACAGCCGCTCCAGCTCTTTCACCGCCTTGGCCGCCACCTCGCGGGGCATGCGGGCCCGCTTGATCGCCGTCTCCAGCTCGTCGATCTCGTTGGAGAACTCCTGCTGGTGCCCGAGCTCCTTGCGGATCGCCTTCAACTGCTCGTTGAGGTAGAACTCCTTCTGGTTCTTGTGGACCTGCGACCGCACCTGGCCCTCGATCTTGCGCTCGAGCTTGACGATCTCGAGCTCCGAGGCCAGCGTCTGGCCGAGCTGCCTCAGCCGCTCGGCCACCGCGTCCACCTCGAGCAGGCCCTGCTTCTGCGGCACCTTGACCAGCAGGTGCGCCGCCACGGTGTGGGTGAGCGACACCGGATCGGTGATGTTGTTGGCCGTCATCAACACTTCGTCCGGGATGCGCCGGTTGAGGTGGACGTAGTCGTTGAAGAGCCCCAGCACGTTGCGCATCAACGCCTCGACCTCGGCGCCCACCCGACCTTCTTCGGGAAGCACCGAGACCCGCACGGTGTAGCAGTCGGTCACCCACACGAAGCGCTCCACCCGGGCCCGGCAAAGGCCCTCGACCAGCACCCGGATCGTCCCGTCCGGCAGCCGGAAGAGCTGGAGCACGCGGACCACGGTGCCCACCCGGTACAGCTCCTCGTGGGATGGGTCGGCGACCTCGCTGCGCTTCTGGGCGGTGACGAACAGCACGCGGTCGCGCGACACCGCCTTCTCGATCGCGTTGATCGAAGGCAGGCGCCCGACCAGAAGCGGGATGGTCATGTAGGGGAAGATCACCACGTCCCGCAGCGGCAACAACGGGAGGCGGTCGTCGAACTCGAACGTCTCGTCGCCGCGCGAGATCGACAAGCGGCGACCGCGCTCCATTTCGGCAGCGCCCCGCGGCCGGGGACGTTTCGATTTCGGCTTCGGCCTTGGCGTGGGCTTGGCTGCGGACTTGGGCACGAAGGCCTCCTCAGGTCGCGTGGCTAGGGTGCGCGTTCCGGGGCGGCGAGGCTACGCCTCCTTGCGTCGCTTCTCGCGCTCCCCGCGATAGGTGAGCAAGGGGGGCGCGCCGTTCAGGATGGATTCGCGCGAGATCGTGCAGCCGATGACGTCGGCACGGGACGGGATATCGTACATCACGTCGAGCATTGCCTCCTCGATCACCGCGCGCAGGCCGCGGGCCCCGGTGCCGCGCTTGATGGCCTGGGTGGCAATCGCGCGGAGCGCGTCCTCGGTGAAGTCGAGCTTGACGCCCTCCATCTCGAAGAACTTCTGGTACTGCTTGGTGATCGCGTTCTTGGGCTCGGTGAGGATGCTGACCAGGGCGTTCTCGTCCAGCGGGTCCAAGGTGCCCACCACCGGCAGTCGCCCGACCAGCTCCGGGATCAGGCCGTAGCGCAGCAGGTCTTCGGGTTCTTCCAGGGCCATCAGTTCGCCGATCTTCTTCTCGCTCTTGCTCTTGATGTCGGCGCCGAACCCCAGCACCTTCTGCCCGACACGGCGCTCGATGATCTTCTCCAGGCCCTCGAACGCCCCGCCGCAGATGAACAGGATGTCCTTGGTGTTCACCTCGATGTACTTCTGCTGCGGGTGCTTGCGGCCGCCCTGCGGCGGCACGTTGGCGACCGTGCCCTCCAGGATCTTGAGCAGCGCCTGCTGGACGCCCTCGCCCGACACGTCGCGGGTGATGCTCGGGTTCTCGCTCTTGCGCGAAATCTTGTCGATCTCGTCGATGTACACGATCCCGTGTTCGGCGTTCACCAGGTTGAAGTCGGCGGATTGCAGCAGCCGCACCAGGATGTTCTCGACGTCCTCCCCGACGTAGCCCGCCTCGGTGAGGCTGGTGGCGTCGACGATCGCGAACGGGACTTTGAGGAAGCGCGCCAGCGTCCGGGCCAACAGCGTTTTGCCTGTCCCGGTCGGCCCGATCAGCAGGATGTTGGACTTCTCGAGCTCGACCTCGCTCGGCGGCGGCGGCGAATAGATGCGCTTGTAGTGGTTGTAGACCGCCACGGCCAGCGTCTTCTTGGCCCGGTTCTGGGACACCACGTAGTCGTCGAGGATGCGCTTGATCTCGGCCGGCTTGGGGAGCTGGCCGGCGGCCGACGGCTGCTCGCGCTCGAGCTCGCCCTCGAGGATGTCGTTGCAGAGCTTGACGCACTCGCTGCAGATATAGACGGACGGGCCCGAAACGAGCCGGGCGACTTCGTCCTGGCCTCGGCCGCAGAACGAGCAACGAATCGGGTGCGGTGTCGCGATGCGCTTCTTCATGTGTCTCCCCCGGCCCGGTTTGGCCGGCTCGGTTGGGCTTGAGCGCCCGGACCCAGCCTACCGACGCTTGTCGATGATCTCATCCACCAGACCGTACGCCTTGGCCTCGTCCGCCGACATGAAAAAATTGCGATCGGTGTCGCGGACGATCGCGTCGAGCGGCTGGCCGGTGTGCTTCGCCACGATCACGTTGAGCTGCTCCCGCATCTTGATCATTTCTTTGGTGTAGATCTCGATGTCGGTGGTCTGCCCCTGAGTGCCCCCCAGCGGCTGGTGGATCATGATACGCGAATTCGGGAGCACCGATCGCTTCCCCTTGGCCCCAGCGGCGAGCAGCACCGCGGCCATGCTGGCCGCCTGACCCATGCACAACGTCGCCACGTCCGGCTTGACGAACTGCATGGTGTCGTAGATGGCGAGCCCCGCGGTCACCATGCCGCCCGGGCTGTGGATATAGAGATTGATGTCGCGGTCGGGATCCTCGCCCTCGAGAAAGATCATCTGCGCGATCACCAGGTTGGCCACCATGTCGTCGATCGGCGTCCCGATGAAGATGATGCGGTCCTTCAGCAACCGCGAGTAGATGTCGTAGGCGCGCTCGCCCCGCCCTGTCTGCTCCACCACGATGGGGACCAAACCCATGTCGCCGAACCCTCCCGATGGACCCTAGCAGGTGACTGAAAAACTCCGACTGCTGTGTTCCTCGGTCGCTCCTCGCATTCGGGCCTTCTAAGCCACCTGCGCCCGCATGACGCTTCCCCGGATTACCGCGTCGCCGGGATCACCAGTTGGCTCTCCCGCACGACCTCTTCCTGCACCTCGGCCACGTTCATCAGCCATTCCAGCGCCTTGCGCTCGAGGAGGGACTCCTGGAGCGCCTTCCGCCGGTCGGCGCTCTGGTAGCGAGCGCGGACGCGCGCCGCCTGGCGCGGGTCCGCCTGGGCCATCCGGTCGATCTCGCCCGCCACCTCTTCCTCCGAGGCCTCGAGCTTTTCCTGGCGCGCCACCGCCTCTAGCAGCACTTCCCGCTTGAGCGACCGTTCGACGCCCGGCCGGTAGCGCTGCTCGAGCTCGCGCTTGAGCGGCTCTTGAACCGGGCGGTCGGTGCCGGTCACCTCG
Organism: Candidatus Eiseniibacteriota bacterium; assembly: GCA_036505355.1. GTDB lineage: Bacteria > Eisenbacteria > RBG-16-71-46 > RBG-16-71-46 > RBG-16-71-46 > WS-8. The sequence continues at coordinate 15,161 of DASXTP010000142.1, forward strand.
CGGAGGACGCGCTCGAGCGTCCACTCTACCAGGCGCTCCGGCAGGTCGAACGGATTCCTTCGGATCAGCTCCTCGATGATCGCGCCTTCGACTTCCCGCTGCACACGCACCCGTTCGTCGCCCTCGAGGTTGAGTCGTACTCGAGACCGAAGCTCTTCGAGTGACTGCAGTTGGAAGACCTCCCGTGCCAGGTTATCGTCCAGGTCCCGGAGCTTCTTTTCCTGGATTTTCCGGACCCGCACCAGGTAGCGCGCCCGCTTGCCGGCCAGCTCCGGAACGCGGTAGTCGGACGGATAGGCGATCTCCACGGTGCGCTCCTGGCCGGCCTCGGCGCCGAGCAGGCCGTTCTCGAGATCCGGCACCAGGTCGGGGGCCCCGAGCTCGAGCCGCAAGTTGCGCGCCCGGGTGCTGGGCAGGCGCCGGCCATTGGCGTCGAGCCGCACCGAATCGGCCAGCACCACGTCTCCACGTTGGGCGGGCCGCGCCAGATCCACGAACACCGCCGATTCCTCTCGCAGGCGCTGGAGCACGGTCTCGACCGCGGGCTCGTCCACCGGCCGGACCTGCCGCCGCACTGGAATCCCCCGGTAGTCCCGGGCCACGATCTCGGGCCGCACGTCGACCAGCGCCTCGAAGCGCAGCGGCTGGCCGGGGGTGAAGCGCAGGTTTCGCACCAGCGGCGGCACCACCGGGTTCAAGCGCGCCTCGTCCACGGCTTCGCTGGTCACCCGGGGCACGAAGGCTTCGAGGAACTCCTGCTCCAGGGACTCGGCGAAGTGGTGCCGCACCAAGTCGAGCGGCACGCGCCCGCGCCGGAAGCCGGGCAGGCTGGCGCGGCGCTGGATGCCACGCGCCACCTCCTCCAGCCGCCGCTCGACCTCTTCCGTCGGCACCTCGATGTCCAGCGCCTGCTGCCAAGCGCCGGTGGTACGGGCCGACCATTTCATGGGCTGACGCCACTCCAATCCACGGGGTCCAGGGCCCAGGACGCCGAGCCGGCAAGAGATCTCGGGCTCGTCCTCGTCAATTGGGTGCCCCTCACCGAACCCCAAACGCAGCCATCGTACACCATTGGCGATGAGGCATACGAACCGGCGGGCGGGGCGGCGGCGCGGGCGGGGATCATCACCACCGGGCCGCGGCGACCGCGGTGCGCGGGGCGACGCTCACCACCGGGTCTTGGCCACCGCCTCACGCATCTCGTCGCGCGAGCGCACCACGCCGCCGCGTACCACCCAGCGCAGCGCGCGGAGGTTCGCGACAGCGCGGGTGGGGTCGGCCCCGACGATCAGGAGATCGGCCGCCTTGCCAACCTCGAGCGTCCCGAGATCGGCCCCCCGTCCCATGGCACGCGCGGCGTTGCGGGTCGAAGCCACGATCACCTCCGCGGGCGTGAGGCCCGCGCGCTCCATCGCCTCCATCTCGGCGTAGACGGCGGACCCATGGAGGGTGAGCGGATTGCCCGCGTCGGTGCCCAGGGCGATCGGGATCCCGGCGCGGCGCACGGCCCGCAGGTTGGCAGCCATCATGGCGCGGAGCGAGTCCATCCGCGTCGCTCGGTACCGGCGCGCGGTGGCGCCCGCGCGGCGGGCCTCGGCCGAGGTGGCGGCGACCAGGGCGCGAGTGAGTGAATCCACCGCGCCGTTGGGGTCGTCGAGCGTCGGCGCATTCCCGTCGAGCACCGCATCGGCCATCCGCCGGCCGCCGTCGCGCACGGTGAGGGTCGGGCAGTAGAGGGTCCCGTTGCGCTTCGCGAGCGTCAGGAATTCGGCATCCACCAGGTGGTCGTCGACGCTGTGGACCAGGAGCTTGGCTCCCGCCTTTAGCGCCGCCTTCGCCTCGCGCAGGCCGGTGGCGTGGACGATCAGCGGCAGCCCCGCGCGCCGCGCCTCCTCTCCCGCGACGTGCACCGCGCGCTCCATCGCCTGAAAATCCGACCCCGGCCGGACGATGAACCACACCTTGACCGCCGCCACGCCGAGCGCCTTGAGATAGCGAACACCCTCGACCGCGCTGGTGCTGTCGTGCAGGTGGATGAACTGGCGCTCGGCCGGGAGGTTCAGCCAATGGTCCACGGTGGAGAGCAGCGGCCCGGCGGCCGCGATGTGCGGGGCTTCCCAGTTGGACTCGGCGGCGTGAGCCATGGCCACCGTCCACGGATAGCCGCCGACGTCGAACACCGCCGTCACGCCGCTCGCGAGCCATGCGCGCTGGAACACCTCCGGATGCTCTCGCAGCCGCCGCTCGGTCTCCTCGTAGGGATGGATCGGCCGGAGGTCGAGCCCATCCGGGCGGCCATCGGCCCAGCCGGTCTGCGAGAAGTGGACGTGCGAATCCACGAGGCCAGGGAGCACCCAGCAGCCGCGGGCATCCAGCGTGTCGACGCCAGCGGGCACGCGGACGCGAGAGGGAGGGCCCAGCGCCTCGATCTTGCCGTCGCGGAGGATCACCACGGCGTTGCGCACTGCGGCTCGCCCGGTGCCGTCGATCAGCGCCCCACCCACGATCGCGCGCGGCGGGGCCGGCACACCCGGCAGGGCCGGGAACGCGCTCGTCATGGCGATCTTCCAACCCTGGTCGGTGCGCAGGAACAACCGCTCGGAGAGCCCGCGCTGCTCCTCGGCGGCGTAGCGCACGCGGTAGCGGTAGGTGCCGTAGACGAGCCCGGGTTGGATTGGGGTGAGCCTGAGGTCCAGCCCTTCGAAGAGATCCGGCCAGCCGCTGCCGGCCGAGGCGGCGAGCGAGTCGTAGCTCAGGGTGAAGCCCTGCGATCCGGTCCGCGCCAGAGTCGGCGCGTTGAGGTAGCAGGCGAGGTAGGCATCGCGGTCGCGCCGACGGATGGCATCGAGGTTGGCCTGGAACACCCGGCGCGCGGCCGCAAGTTCGGCCGCGAGGCGATTGGAATCGGCGGCCGGGGCTGCCGGCGCGACACGAGCCAAATCGGCGGCCGGGGCGGCGGCGGCGAGCAGGAACGGGCACGCGGCCACGAGCAGGGCGAGGGTCGGAGACCACGGCGCCAGCGCGGCGGTCCGACGCAGGAGTCGGTCGAACCAGGCATATCCGACGGATCTCGTCATGGCGACCACGGCGCGGGACTCTAGACAAGATGGGATGGCCGGTCCAGACGTCTCGACCTCGGCGATGTTCCCGGCCACCGAAAGGGCGCTCGGTGCCGGTCCCGACTCGTCCCTCTCTCCGCCCTTCCAAGTAGACCCCAGGGGCGTTTCCGCGTAGTCTTATCGTGGTCCAAAGCTCGCTTGGTAGAGAGGTCTCCTTAATCCATGAAGCGTCTGGGATCGATCTTGTGGCTTGTGGCCGCGACCCACCTGGTCGGTTGTGGCACCCATCATGATGTAACGGCGCCAGAGCCACTCGCTCAGTGGGCGGCGACCTCCGGGCCCACTGGCGGCGTCGTAACCTCCCTTGCCGTCGGCGGCTCCGGCCTGTTCGCCGGGACCGACGGCGGCGGAGTGTTTCTCTCGACCAACAACGGCGCCAGTTGGGCCACGGCTGGCTTGACGGGCTTCCGGGTCACCGTGCTGGCGGTCAACGGCACGAGCCTCTTCGCTGGGACCTCCGGCGGGGTGTTTCGCTCGACCGACAATGGCGCCAAGTGGACGGCCGTTGGCTTGACCAGCCCCTATGTGCGCGCGTTTGCGGTTCGTGGCACCAGCCTGTTCGCGGGGACTGCCTCCCCTAGAGGTCTCGGCGACGTGTTCCGATCGACCGACAACGGCACGACCTGGACGGCGGTCAATAACGGCTTGAAGGGCTCGGCCGTCTATGCGCTCGGAACAAGGGGCACGAGCCTCTTCGCCGGGACGAGCAGCGGGACGTTTCGGTCGAGGGATGACGGCGCCAGCTGGACCCCGGTCAATGCCGGCCTGATCGCCCGCGCGTTTGCGGTCATCGGCACGACCCTGTTTGCCGGGACCTCCGGCGGCGGAGTATCCCGCTCGATCAACGACGGCGCTACTTGGACGGCGGTCGATATTGGCTCGACGGGCTCGAGTGTCGCCGCGTTCGCCGTCAGCGGCACGGTCCTGTTCGCCGGCACCTATGGCGGCGGGGTGTTCCGTTCGACCGACGAAGGCGACAACTGGACGGAAATCAACAGCGGCCTGACGAACGTATCCGTCTCCGCGATGGCGTTCAGCGGCACGAGCCTGTTCGCCGGGACCAGCGGCGGAGCCTTTCGCTCGCCGGACAACGGCGCCACCTGGGCGGCGATCAATAGCGGTTTGACGAACACGCACGTGTTCGCGCTTGCGACCCGGGGCACGAGCCTGTTCGCCGGCACCTACGGCGGCGGGGTATTCCGCTCGATCGACGACGGCGCCAGTTGGACGCAGATCAACAACGGCTTGACAAACCTGTACGTCGCCGCGCTCGCTGTGAGCGGCACGACCCTGTTCGCAGGAACCAGCGGCGGGGGGGTGCTCCGCTCGACCAATGACGGCAACACCTGGACGGCGCTCAACGGCGGCCTGACGGACACCGACGTCCGAACCCTTGCGGTCAGCGGCGCGAAACTGTTCGCCGGAACCGGTAGCGGGGTGTTTCGCTCGGACGACAGCGGCAACAACTGGACGGATGCCAGCACCGGCTTGACGAACACGGACGTCACCGCGCTTGCGTACAGCGGCACGAGCGTGCTCGCCGCGACCAGCACGGGCGTCTTTCGCTCGACCGACGACGGTGCCAACTGGAAGGCGGCCTTTGGCGGGGTCGGCCGGGTCTACGCACTTGCGCTGAGCGGCACGAACCTGTTCGCCGGAACCGGCGCAGGCGGAGTCTTTCGCTCGGTCGATGACGGGGCCACGTGGCACGCATTCAGCATCTTGACGGACTCGGACGTCACCGCATTCGCCGTCGGCGGCGCGAGCCTGTTCGCCGGGACCAATGGCGGCGTCGCGTTTCGCTCGACCGACAGCGGGGGCACCTGGACGGACGTCCAGGGCGTCTTGACGAATGCGAGTATCCGCGCACTTGCCGCGAGCGGCACGGGCCTGTTCGCTGGGATCGACGGGAGCGGCGTCTGGCGGCACGCGCTCAATTGACTCTCGAAGCATAGAAGGGTCGGTGGAGCAGAGCCTGGTCGTGGACTGCTCGAAGCCCTGACGCGAGACGCAGGGGCGTACGCCACTCCGCGGGGACCGCAGAACACGTGGTGCGAGAGGCGAGACTTGAACTCGCACGGGTTTCCCACCCCGGAAGACACCGCGGAACCACCGCCGCAAACGGTTGAGACTCGTGGCTCACATCCGCCCGACGAGTCTCCGCCCGAGCCGCAGAGTCCGGTACCGGCCTCGGCGATCAGTCCCACTTCTGGGCCGGGCTCGGTATCGGCGCGGGGGTCGGGGCCTTGATGGGGACCATCGCTGGCTACCTCGGTGGCGACGACCCGCGCGATCCGAACGCCCTCATCTGCCTGGAACCGACCGCGGAGTTGAAGGCCGGGTGGGGAGCCATTTTGGGGACCGTCGTGGGTGCCGTGACCGGGGGCATCATCGGTGGGGCCGTCGCCAAGCCGCGATTCGTTCGTATCGCGCCGGTGGATCTGCGCCTGGAAGATGCGCGCGGTGACACGCACGGGCCGATCCGAGTCGCTCGACGGCGCCTTAGTGCCAGACTGGATTCTTCGAGCGCCAGGGCTTTCTCTTGCTGGCGCCGAGCTGGCCACGCTGCCCCCAGCGGTCAGGAGTGCGAGAGGCGAGATTTGAACTCGCACGGGTTTCCCCACTGGATCCTAAGTCCAGCGCGTCTGCCAGTTCCGCCACTCTCGCACCGCACATACCCCGTCCACCGCGGTAGCCTTTCGGAGTGCGGGCTTTCCTGCACCAACGATCACCGAGTAAACCACGGCGTGGCCAGGTCGGGAATCTGTCGCTCGATGAAGTACGTCACGAAGCGGTGATGATCGGCGACGGCGCACGCGACGAGCCCCAGACCCAGCGCCACAGCACTGCGGCGATAAAGCACCGGGCGGACGCGCGCGCGCGCGAACGAGAGCCCGCCCCACAGCAATCCCGCCGCGAGCAGATCGAGTGGAGCGTAGGCCGGGCCTAGGAACCTCAGATTCTTTTGCGGATAGGCCACGGCCACCGTGGTGAAGGCCATCACCAGGTATGCGAGCGTCGCCCAGGTTGCGTTGTCCGCATCCTTCCGGGGCAGGCCGAGGCGGGTGTGGACTCGCAACACGACGAGCACCGCTGCCAGAACCCCAAGCGCCATCGGCAGCGGTTGGAGCCGGCCTATCCCCCGCACGTAGTACTCGGGCCCCCCGGATTGATACTTTCGCATGTACTCATTGACGCTCGAAGCGTCTGTTAGCCGATCGAAGGCGGCGCGCAGCGGTTCCCAACCACCGACCGCCGCGGCCCATACAGCGCCGGTGAGGACGAGCGTGATCGCCCCGCCTGCGAGCAGGAGGGCCGCCGTGCGAGGTCCAGACGCACGCCACGCCACGACGGTCAGGCCGATCGTCGCCAGCCCGAGCAGCAGCAGTCCGGTCTCCTTGGTCAGAATCGCGTAGCCAGCAAGACCGAGGCACGCGGCTGCCCATCGCTTCCGCCGTGGGGCACTCGAATAGACGAGAAAGGCCCATGTCGCGGCCAGGGCCAAGCAGGCGAACAGTTCATCCCCCCAGGCGCGACGCGCCATGGCGAGATCCATGGGCGAAACGATGGCGAAGAGCAGCGCCATCGCCGCCACCCAGGGATGAACGAATGTGGCGCCCACGACCCAGATCAAGACCAGGATCAACACACTGGCCACGGTCGAGAGGGCGGCCCCTGCGCGCGGCGAGTGATCCTCCAGGACCAACATCGTCGCGACCATCAACCACAGGTGCCCGACGCGGGTCGGAGAAGGGAACTGATGCATCTCCGGTCGTGCGTCGTAGTCGTTCACCAATGCCGGCAGCCGCCCAAGGCCTTGTTGGACCAATGGCGCGGCGTAGAAGTTGGCATAGGCATCCTCATCGGGCGTGTAGACCGCGACGGGAAAGTGCCAGACCCGGAGGACGATGCCGCATGCGAGAAGCGTCAGGCAGGCGGCATGCGCCAAAGCTCGGGACGGTCCCTTCGTGGGGTCGGTCGCCTTCCCAGCGCCCCGGCCCACCGAAGTCCCCGTCCGCGCGGAGGGGGTGGAGGCTCGTCTCACCGACTCGTTCTCATCCGCAGCCGCCCTTCGAGTCGCATGCCCTCCACCCATCCACGGCCGTCGCGCCCCGGGAGTCTCCCGGGGCGCGCACGGCCAGCGTGGTCTACTGCGTCTTGAAATCCCGCTCCGTGATCGTCTGGTTGCCGGTCGCGTCGATCGCCAGCACCTCGATCCGATAGTCCGCGTTCGACTGGAGGAACTCGGGCGACACCGTGAGCTGCGTCAACGTGGCCGGCAGCTTCACGTCGAACGAGAGTTCCGGCAGCGGCTTTAGCCGCTCGACAATCACCTCGTACCCGACGACGTTCACCGGCAGCGACGTACCCGGGAACGGGCTCGTCACCGGCTGCCAGTCGATGACGACCGGCGCGCTGGGATTGATCGCCCCGCCACCCTCCGCGGGAAAGACGATATCGGGGCCGGCCGGGAGGTTGTGCCCGAAGGTGGCCCTGCCGCTCAGGGACTTTCCATCCACCGTCTCGCCGTCACAGGTGTACATGCCTGCAGGGAAGCGAGCGAACAGCTCCGCCAGCGACTGCTCCTCGAACGACGGCTCCGCGCTCTCGCAGAAGAGCTCGGTGAGGCCTTGCGCCCCCACGCCACCGCTGGCTTCGATGTCAACGATCTTCTGGTGGTTGGGGTCCGAGATCTCGAGCCTCGACCAGCCGGGTCCGTCGATGAAGAACTGGATGCCGGCGTCACCGTCGGTGGCGTTGACCTCGATGATCATCTTCGACTGACTGAGCGGAGCCGCTGAGAGAGACGAGACCATGACCCAAACGCCAGCCACGGCCCCGATCGCTCCCGGCAACATCCGCGTGCGCGCCCAGGTTCCCATTCGGCATGCTGTCGTCCGTGCTGAAAACATAGGTGTCTTCTCCTTGCCTCTTGGGTCCAGCCAGCATTGCGAGTCTCGCCGCATCTCGTGAGACCGAGGGAGGCTGTGCTGTGGGGGAAGCATAGAGGTAGAAAGCAAGGTCAGGAAGCGGTGCGTGAGCGGCTGGGTGGCTTTTTCGTCGACCCGGCGGTAGGAAATCCCCCGATCAGAACCCGACTCGCACCGTCGCCACCACCCGATCGTCGTAGGAGTTGGGCGAGTCGGTGCGCTCAAAGCTGCGCCGCCGAGCGCCGGGCGGAAGAGCCGCCGACGGGACGGCCCGGCCAACCCGGCGCCGAACAGCCCGAGCTAGGCCCCGTACTTGTCCAGCCGCCCGGCATTGGCGAGCAGCAACGGCATCAGGTCCTTGCTGGCGATCGTCCCCAGGCTTCCCGCCCGCGCGGCCTTCTCGTGGAAGCGCGGCGCTTGGTCGGCACCAGACCACGGCCCGACGAGCAAGACCGGCACCGGGTGCCAGGAATGCCCCCGCATCAGGACCGGAGTCGAGTGGTCGCCGGTGACGCAGAGCACGTCGGGATCCAGGCCGAGCAAGCCGGGCAAGGCCGCATCGACTTCCTCGATGGCCGCCACCTTGGCGCCGAAATCGCCATCCTCGCCGGCCATGTCGGTGGCCTTGAAGTGGATGAAGAAGAAGTCGAAGTCGGCCCAGCGCGCCTTCGCGGTCGCGAAGGCGTCTCCGATCCGCTCCCCGGTCGGCAGCACGTCCATGCCGGCGAGCTGCGCCACCCCTCGGTACATCGGGTACGAGGCCACGGCCGCCGCCTTGAGCTTGAAGCGTGCATGGTAGGAAGGCAGCTCGGGCCGAGAGGAAAACCCGCGGAGCAGCGCGCCGCTCGCCGGCGCCTCGCCTCGCAGCGCCTCCCCTGCCCGGGCGACCAAGGCATTGACGATCCGGGCGGTTTTCTCGGCCGCCGGCCCGGGCGAGAGGGCGCGGGCCGGCGGAACCGGCACACCCTCGCGGTGCGGATCGGCGTCGCTCACCTCGCCGGCCAGCCCCAGCCCGTGCAGCACGCCGACGAAGCGATGCCCCTTGCCCGCCTTGAGCAGCACCTGGACGTCCTCGATCTGCCCGACCTCGCGCTGCAGCCGGTCCACCAGCCGGGCGCAGGTCTCGCTCGAGATGCGCCCGGCGCGCCGGTCGGTAACCACGCCGCGGCCGTCCAGGGTGCAGAAGTTGGCGCGGGCCGCGACGTCACCGCCTCTGAGCTCGAAGCCCGCGCCCAGCGCCTCGAGCACGCCGCGGCCCACCTGGGTGGTGAGCGGGTCGTAGCCGAACAGACCGAGGTGCCCGGGGCCGCTGCCCGGAGTGATGCCGTGCGCCACCGGCAGCAGGCGTCCGAGAGCCGATCGCGGCGTCAGGGCGTCCAGGTGGGGCGTGCGCGCGGCCTCGAGCGGAGTGTGGCCGCCGTGCTCGGGATGCGGCAGGTCGCCGATCCCATCGAGCACCAACAGCACGATCTTGGTGGAGGCCTCGAGGACCAGAGAATCCAGGACGTCAGCGCTCACGGCGAACGATCTCCCGACGGGGTTGGCGATGGGGCCGCGGCGAGCCGACTCAAGTGCGCCCGCCGCGCTTCATGGATCGGGCGCGAGTCTGCCCCGCCCGCACCGAGGCGTCAATGTTCGCCACCGATCTTGCCCGGCCCTGGGGCCCTCCCGTATCCTCGCCGGCCGGTTCGAATCCGAGTGGTCTTCCATGCGACAGCGGAGGCGTGCGTCCGATGGCGATCCAGAAGGTGGGTGTGGTGGGCTGTGGTCTCATGGGCGGCGGCATCGCCCAGGTGAGTGCGCAGGCGGGCTTCTCGACCGTGGTCAGCGAGGTGTCGCCGGCGGTGCTCGAGAAGGGCTTGACCGCGATCCGGAAGTTCCTGCAGGGCGGGGTCGAGAAGGGGAAGCTCTCCGCCGCCGACATGGAGCAGACGCTCGCCCGGCTCCAGGGCACGACGCGGCTCGAGGACCTCGCCGACTGCGATCTGGTGATCGAGGCGGCGACCGAGAACGTCGAGCTCAAGAAGACCCTGTTCACGACCCTAGACCAGGCCTGCAAGGTCGCCACCCTGTTGGCCTCGAACACCTCGAGCCTCTCGATCACCGAGCTCAGCACCTTCACCAAGCGCGCCGACCGTTTCCTCGGCCTCCACTTCTTCAACCCCGTGCCGTTGATGAAGCTGGTCGAGGTGGTCCGCACCCTGGCCACCAGCGACGCCAGCTACCAGCAGGCGGCGGAATGGTGCCGCAAGATCGGCAAGACTGTGGTCACCACCGGCGACTCGCCGGGATTCGTGGTGAACCGGCTGCTCGTCCCCTACATGTTGGACGCGATCCGGGTCTACGAGCAGGGGCTGGCCGGCCGCGACGACATCGACAACGCCATGAAGCTGGGCTGCGGCTACCCGATGGGACCGCTGCTGCTCGGCGACTACGTGGGCCTCGACACCACGTACTACATCGCCCAGATCATGTTCGACGAGTTCAAGGAGCCGCGCTTCGCGCCCCCGCCGCTGCTGAAGCGCATGGTCCTGGCCGGCCGGAACGGTCGGAAGACCGGTCGCGGGTTCTACGATTGGAGCACGAATCCCCCCAGCTAAAGCGCGAGCTGGTCCCGGGGCCGCGCCCGGGGAATCTCGCGCTACGACCTGAAATGATCCGAGATCCCGAGCACCGCGGGCGTTTCGCGGCGGAGTTCTACGCGTCGGTGGCGCCGCGGCTCTTCGACGACATCGTGGAGTCCGGCGTGCTGCCGGCTGCTTCGCCCGACGCGGTCCGGCGCGCCCACGCCGAGTGGGAGTGCTTCGCGCTCTACGCCTGTGTACGCGGACTGGTGGCGGCGGGGGGCTTCAACCAGGAGACCAGCCGGGCGCTGGACGCCATGCACGAAGCGGCGCTGGCGGACGAGGCGCGGAGCCGACCGCCGGGCGAGGCACCGAACCCCGTGCCCAGCGAGGGGCCGGGCCCAGCGCCGGGCGAGACCGCGGATCCGCCGCCGGCTGAGGAATCAACGAAGCGCCGCGTGCTCATTTCCGAGCGCTACGCCGAGTACGGCTCGATCGGCCAGGAAGGCGGCGCCACCGGCGCAGCCACGGTGGGCCTTAGGCTCGGCAAGGCGGCGGCGCAGCACATGGCCGCCCCGGCGGCGGCAACCGAGGAGCTGGCGACCCTGGTGGCGTCGCTGCACGAGGCGCTGGTCGAAGGCGTCGCGGAAGCTGTGCGCCAGGCCGAGTGACGAACATGGACCTCTCCCCGCTCGGCCGGCTGCTGGTGGTGATGGGCTTGACACTCGCGGTGCTCGGCATCGCGATCCTGCTCGGGCCGAGGATCCCCTGGATCGGGCGCCTGCCGGGCGACTTTGCGTTCGGCGGTGAGCACTGGAAGGTCTACGTACCGCTCGGAACCTGCCTGGTGCTGAGCCTGCTGCTGAGCCTCGTGCTGGCGGCCCTGTCGCGGCGGTAGTGCGGCGCCCACCGGCGGCCTCGCGACCAGGACGCCTGCCTGCTACTCGCCAATCACCTTGATCAGCACTCGCTTCTTGCGCCGCCCGTCGAACTCGCCGTAGAAGATCTGCTCCCAGGGTCCGAAGTCGAGCTTGCCTTTGGTGACCGCCACCACCACCTCGCGCCCCATGACCTGGCGCTTCAGGTGGGCGTCGGCGTTGTCCTCGCCGGTGTCGTTGTGACGGTACTGCGAGACCGGCGCGTGCGGCGCCAGCTTCTCGAGCCAGGCCTCGTAGTCGTGATGGAGGCCGCGCTCGTCGTCGTTGATGAACACGCTGGCGGTGATGTGCATGGCGTTCACCAGCACCAGGCCCTCGGCGATCCCGCTCTCCCGCACCACGCGCTCGACCTCGGGGGTGAGGTTGACGAAACCGCGTCGCGCGGGGACGTTCATGACTAGGTGCTCGGTATGGGACTTCATGGCCGGGGAATCTAGCATTCGACCCCCGGCCGGCTTGAGGGTCCGAGAGCCCTTTGCTACCGTGCGCCGTCTCCTGAATCTAATGGCTGAACCTCGCCGCGCCGCAGAAGTCGGCAACGCCTCGCCTCTTTCCTCATAAAGACGGAGTAAACCCATGTCAACAAATGGTCTGGTGGACGTCGTCATCGTCGCTGGCGCGCGCACTCCCATGGCCGAGTGGATCGGCGGCAAGCGCGGCGACGGCCTCCCCGGGGGCGCCCTGGCACCGGTGTCGGCGATCGACCTGGGAGCCGCGGCGGCGCGCGCGGCCCTCGAGCGCGCCGGGGTCGGACCCGAGGTGATCGACCACGTGGTGATGGGCAACGCCATGCAGACCTCGGGCGACGCCCTCTACGGCGCCCGCCACGTGGCGCTCAAGGCCGGGATCGCCAAGGAAGTCCCCGCCTTGACCGTGAACCGCCTGTGCGGCTCGGGGCTCCAGAGCGTGGTGTGCGCGGCGCAGCAGATCCAGACCGGCGAGGCGACCTGGGTGCTGGCCGGCGGCATGGAGAACATGAGCCAAGCTCCGCACGTGATCCGCGGTGCGCGCGGTGGGCTCAAGCTCGGCCAGGGCCAGCTCGAGGACTCGCTCATGGTGGCGCTCAAGGACTCCTACTGCGGGCTCTTCATGGCGCAGACCTCGGACAACCTGGCGCGCAAGTTCGGCATCACGCGCGAGCAGCAGGACGAGTACGCGCTGCGGTCGCACCGGTCGGGCAACCTGGCGTCCCAGAACGGGCGCTTCGCCGAGGAGATCGTTCCGGTCGAGGTCAAGCAGGGGAAGAAGGCCGTCAAGGTCGAGAAGGACGACCATCTGTTCCCCGATACCACGCCCGAGGGACTGGCGAAGCTCCCTCCCGCGTTCGGGCCCGAGTCATTCGTCACCGCGGGAAACGCCTCGGGGATCGTGGATGGCGCCGCGGCGGTGGTGGTGACCAGCGCGGAGCGGGCGCGGGCCGCGGGCAAGAAGGTGCTGGGCCACGTGAGGGCCTACGCCAGCGTGGGAGTCGATCCCGAGACCATGGGCTTCGGCCCGGTCCCGGCGATTCGCAGGGCGGTCGAGCGGGCAGGAATCACCGTGCGGGATCTCGACCTGCTCGAGATCAACGAGGCCTTCGCGGGCCAATACCTGGCGGTCGAGAAGGCGCTCGAGCTCGACCGCGACAAGGTCAACGTGAACGGCGGCGCGATCGCCCTGGGCCATCCCCTGGGCGCCACCGGCACGCGGTTGATCTACACGCTGCTGGTCGAGCTCGGCAAGCGCGGCAAGCGCTGGGGGGCTGCCTCGGCCTGCATCGGCGGTGGCCAGGGCATCGCGGTGATCATCGAGCGGGTGTAGCTGGCTGTAGGCCGCGAACCTGCGCCAGCCGCTCCACAGCAGTCTTCGCGCCGACAAGAAAGTTTTCTACCCCTCGAGCCCGGCGTATTATTCTTGGGAGCGGGCCCAAAGGCGCCCGGGATCCCCATCGCTCGGGCGGACGAAGGGGAGAGCATGCTCACGCGCCCTCGGCTCTTGTCGCCGATTCTCGTTTTCGCTCTCGCGGCACCTCTGATCTCCGCCGCCCCCACCGAGGCGGCGACGCGAGCGCACGGGAAGCGACTCACCGTGCGCGAGAGGATGCTAGAGGCGCGAAACCACGCCATGCGCCCAGCGGGTCTCGGGCCCTTGGGCCCCGTTGCTTCCGTTCCGAGCATCTCCTCCACCTTCTCGGCCTGCGGAAGCTGGGCCACCCTGAGCGCGGTCGTCACCCCGTTCACCCGCGACAGCCACACCATGGTCTACGACCCGGTGCGCGATCGGCTCCTGATCTTCGGGGGCATCAGCGGCACGGGAGATTTCACCAACGATGTCTGGGCTCTATCCCTGGGCGGCACCCCTACCCTCACCCAAGTCACGACCTCGGGCACGCCGCCGCCGGCTCGCCAGGAGACAGCCGCGATCTACGACCCGGGCCGCGACCGGTTGGTCATCTTCAGCGGCCATGGCTCGAGCGGCGAGCTGAACGACGTGTGGGCTCTGAGCCTC
>DASXTP010000143.1:0-3385 GCA_036505355.1 Candidatus Eiseniibacteriota bacterium
AGCCCCAGGCAGTGCCGGCCGACCAGCTCGTAGTGGCTGAGGCGCCCCTGCAGGTGCTGACTGATCACGTGGATGTCCTGGAAGTGGCGCTGGAGGAGATGCCCCTCGTAGATCGCGGTCGCCCCGGCGGCGTTGTAGACGGTGTCGACCACCTGGACGGCCAGCCGGATCGCGTGCGTCGTGGCGAGGCGCAGCGCCGCCCGCTGGTCCAGGCTGAGCGTGCCCGCGGTCGCCGCCGCCCAGACTTCCCGGACCGTTTCGGTGAGCAGGGCGCGGCCGGAGCGGAGGTGGGCCTCGGCGCGGCCCACGTCCGCCTGGACCATGGGCTGATCGCGTAGCAGCCCCTTCATGGCCCGCGGTGTCTTGGCGCCGGCAAGCTCGAAGAACGTGTCCAGGCAGGCGCGGGCCAGTCCCAGCGCCACCGAGGCATCGCCCGACGCGAAGAGCAGGGTCCGGGGGATCTGGTAGAGCGGCCCGGTCTCCACCAATGGCGCCCCCGCCGACAGGACGCTGCGCTCCCCGGGCACGAAGACGTCGTGGACGGCGAAGTGGTGAGTCCCCGTGCCGCGCATGCCACGGACGTGTCAGGTGTCGAGCAGCTCGGCTGAGGATACCGGCACGAAGAGGTAGCGCGCCTCTGGTTGACCGTCATCGAGCAGTCTCACCTGGCCGTTCTCGAGGACCTGGGAGTGCGCGGCCACCCAGGCGGCGTGCCGGCAACCGGTGCTGAAGCCCTGGCGGCCGGTGACCCGGTACCCGCCCGGCACCACCACCGCCTTGCAGGTCGGGGCGGGGCTGTTGGCAACGATGCCGCGCGGTGTGTCGACCCAGATCGAGCGAGCGACGTCGCGCGGCATCCGGGCCGCGTAGGTCGCAAAGATCGCGCCCTGGTTGACGATCCAGCCGGTGCTCGCGTCCGCCTTGCCGAGCTCTTCGATCACCTGGATATAGGTCGGCAGGTCGAGCTCGGACCCGCCCAGGGCGCGCGGAAGGGCCAGCTGGAACAGTCCGGCGTCGGCCAGCGCCTCGAAGAGCGCCCGCGGCAGCTCCCGCTCCGCCTCGATCTCGTCGGCGCAGGCGCGGATCTTGGGGGCTAGCTCCCGCGCCACCTCGAGAGGCGAGCGCCCCTCGCTTCCGGTCATGGCCATGTGCTGGCTCCTTGTCGGCCGTGGAACGAGGTCGCCGTCGCGCTCGCTGGGCTCCGCGAAGGACTTCAGGCGAATTGCCTGCCGGCCAGCGCCATCGCCACGGAAACGTGTTCACGCGCCAGCGCGAACGGCGGCGACCGCGGGCACCACGTCGACGAGACCCCGCACGTTCACGGCATGAGCATTCCTCGGTACGGCCAGCGTGATCACGTGCGCTGGCGCAGCCACGGATACCGCGCTGTGTCCTTGCCGGCGTAGTCCGGGTCCAGATAGATGAAACACCGCTGGATGAGCCAGTCGCGGATCTCGAATACGTCGCACCAACGTCCAGCCCCCCACTCGGGCGCACCGGCGCGCCACGGCCCGTCAACATGTTCACCGTGGCTCGTCCCCTCGCACACGACCAGGTCACTACCCGAGAAGATCCAATTGAAGTGCGAGTAGTGATGAACGATCGATTTGATCGTACCACCGACATCGCCGAAGAGTTTGCCGATCTGATCCTTGCCAGTGGCGAGACCCCACTTCGGGAAGTAGACCTGCGCATCGGCGGAAAACAGGTCAAGGATCGAGCCGCCCGACGATGTGACGCCACCGTTGTCGAATGCTTTGAGATATTCCAGCGCGACGGACTTGCGCTGCTCGTCGGTCATGGTCAGCTTGGTGAGTGCCATGGGATTCTCCTGTTCCGGTGAGGATTCGTGTTGCGGACCGCGCGCGACCGCAGCTGCTGGAGGCGCACTCAATCACCGCGGCGGACCTGACAGAGGTAGGCGCGGTGGGGAACCGAGCCGCTGATCGGGTCGATCGCTGCATTGCCGATGATCAGGTTGAGATTGGCGCCGTCCGGCCCGAAGGGGTCGTAGCCAGGCGCGCCGATCTCCGGACAGGCCTGCCACCAGCCGTGCTGGCCGCAGACCACCCGCGGATCGAGACTCTCGTTCAGCCGCGCGCGGGCCCGGACCTGCCCCTCCGCCGTCTCGACGGCCACCCAGTCGCCCGCGCGGATGCCCCGCTCGGCGGCCGCCGCCGGGTGCAGTTCCACCTCCGGGTCGGGGACGCGGCGGCGCAGGCTTGGCAGCGCGCGGTGCTGACTCTCGCAGAACTGCGTGGACTTGGCGCAGGTCAGGATCAACGGGTAGCGCTCGGCCAGATCCGGTCGTGACAGCGGTCCGATCAGCGGCTCCTCGTGCTCCGGCAGCGGCCGATACCCATGGGCCAGGAACGTCTCGGAGTACAGCTCGATCTTCCGCGTCGGTGTGGCGAATCCCTTCGGTACGCCATCGTTTTCTTCCGCGTACTTGCGATAGCGCGTCTGGAGCGGCACCCGCACCCCGCCCGGGTTCTCGCGCAGCGCTTCGAGCGTCACGCCGGACGGGCCGAGCTGGTGGCGGTAAGCCGCCTCGATGTCACCGTCCCAGAAGCGGTCGCCGAGACCGAGACGGCAGGCGAGATCGAACACGATCTCGGTATCCGAGCGTGCCTCGCCGCGTGGCTCGACCACGCGTCGCCGCAGTTGCACCAGCGACTGCGCCGCCGGGCTCACGTCGAAGCCGATCTTGAGGCCCTCCCGCTCGAACGGAGTCGCGACCGGTAGCACGACGTCGGCCAGCTCGGCGGTCGGGTTCATGAAAAGGTCGGCGTGGAGGTAGAAGTCGAGCGCCGCCAGCGCCTCCCGCCCCCGTCGGACATCGGCATGGGCGAGGAGCAGGTTGGCGCCGAACCCGACCAACCCCCGCACCGCATAGGGGCGCTGCTCCAGAACTGCCCGGTACACCTCGTCCGTCGTGACCCACCCCCAGCGGGACGGGCCCAGTGGCCGCTCTAGCCGGCCGAGCGCTCGGGCGAGCTGTTCAGCCGACAACAGCTCGTCGCCAGCGACGTTCGCGGCCGGCACGCCCGGGAAGAGCACGTTTCCGCCCCGGGCATCGAAGCTCCCAGTCAGGGCGTAGAGCATCGAGATGGCGCGGAAGATCTCGGTGGCGTTGCTCTGCTGCTCGACGCCGCTCCAGGCGTAGTAGGCGACGGGCCGCGATTCCCAGAGTAGCCGCGCGGCGCTCTCGATCTGCTCGCGCCCGACCCCGCAGATCGCCTCGACCGCCCCGGAGGAGTAGCGCCGACATAGCTCGGCGCAGAGCTCGAAGGCGGGCCGACACATGACGTCGCCTTGCTGCGTACCGATCGTGTACTCACCGAAGAGGGCCGGGTCGGCGCCCTCCCGCTCGTAGCGTCCGAGG
>DASXTP010000144.1:0-2332 GCA_036505355.1 Candidatus Eiseniibacteriota bacterium
AAACACGGGTTCGAATCCCGTTGGGGCCACCACCGCTTTTGGCACGAGGATCCCACTGACCAATTTGCCGAGCGAGCACTCGGCCGCGTACTCGACTGCCCACTCGGCTCCCGTCGCCCTCGGCGTGAAGACGACCCGCCCGGTCAAGATCTTGGCGATCATCTGTCGCGCCTCCAGCACATGACGGCGGAACATCGCCCGCCAATCCTCTAGGCGCGTCAGGAGTTCGGGCTCGAGGGCCTGCAGGTCGGTCGCACTCAGGCCTTCCACATGTTCGACGTTCTGGACCTCTGCCTCGAGGTAGGCGCGGCGCCGCTCAAGCGCCTTCATCTCGGCGACGAGGGTGGGCAGGTCGCCGCCTAAGACCACGGCCTGTGTCAGCCGGTCGAGTTTCGCGGTCACGTTCGAGAGCTCATCGCGCATCGCCTCGGCTCGAGCGGGCGGCGTGTCCGAGGCCGCCGAGAGCTGGGCCACTGCCTCCCGGATGGCCTGCTGCACGACCGCGGGATGGAGCAACTGCGCTTCGAAGGTCGTGAGCAGGGCCTCATCGGTCTCGACCATCGGGAGCTCGACGTCGTTGCGGCAGACGCTCGGCCCGCGATGGTGGTGCGCCGTGCAGCCGTAGAAGAACGCCCGGCGGCGGCCATGGCTGCGGCTCCGCACGTGCAGGGTGGCCCCGCACGCGCCGCAGGTGGCCATTCCGGTCAGCAGGTACTTGGACTCGACGCCACTCGGCGGCCGGCCCCAGACCTGCCCCTTGGTCCCCCGCAGGTAGGCCTGGCGGGCGCTGGCCAGCCGGTCGTGGACGGCCTGCCACACCTCGTCCGAGACGATGCGGAGGGTCTCATCCGGCTCGCGGACCCACTCGCTCGGATCGCGCGGCGTCTGTTTCTTGAGCCCCCACTCGTTGCGGTTCCTGGTCCGATTCCACACGATCACCCCGCGATAGAGCTCGCGGTAGAGAGCCTCCCGCACGCTGGAGGGGGCCCAGCCCCGGGGGCGGCCCGGGCGGCGGGGCAGGGGGGCCAGCGCCCCCTCGTCATTGAGCCGGTGCGCGATGCTCCGCAGGCCCAGCCCGCTGGCGTACAACTCGAAGATGCGCCGGACGACGGCCGCTTCGGGCTCGTGGACGACGCGCTCGACGTAGAGGCGCTTCGGCCGGCTCGTGGGGTCGGCGCCCGCGGGGTAGACGTCGCGATTGAGGTAGCCGAACACGCGGCCACCCGTGACCTGCCGCTGCCGGGCCTTGAGGAGCAGGGCCTGATGCGTCCGGTGCCGCGCCTGGTCGCGCTCCACCTCGGCGGCGAAACTGGTCACCGACAGCAGCACCTTGTCGGTCGGCGTGGCGAGCGCGATGGGCTGGCCGGTCTTCGTCTCGACGACGCGCACGCCGGCCAGCGCGAATTGCTTGAGGAGATAGGCGGTCTCGATCTGCTCGCGTCCAAGGCGGTCCTTGTCGGTCACGAGGACGAGGTGGACGGGCGCGGGGCGTCGCGCGAGGGTCTCGAGCAGGGCCTGGAGGCCAGGCCGCTTGGCGAACTCCGCACCGCTCACGGCTTTGTCGACGAACACGTAACGGTCGTCCACGTGCCAGCCCTGGGTGGTGGCGAGCTCCCGGCACAGCCGCTCCTGACGGTCGACCGACTCCCCCCGTTCCTGCTCGGTGCTCTTGCGAGCGTAGATCGCAGCGATCACCTGGTAGTCCTCCCTGTTTGAAACCGACTGCTCTCGTCTCCGTGAACTTCGCCATCGCGACCACCTGCGTGTCAAGGGCCTCGATCACGATCGAGACGCGCGTGTCCTCCCATCTCGACTCGCCCGGGCTCGACGACACGCCCCCGCTGCGCAAGAAACCTGCACCGGTGCCCAGACGCGCTGAGCGAGGCCGATCAGTTCGGCGAGCACGGTATGGTCGCTCGCCCGGCGGACGCCTTCGATTGCTGGAGGGCTGCGGGCAACTGCCGGGATGGGCTTTTGATGGTCTTACATATGATTCGCACCCTTTCTGGGTGCGGTCGATACCCCGGGGTATTCTTCTAACTAACACACCCTTCAGACACCCTCCAGACACCCTCCAGACACCCCCTCACCACTCCGGCTCCTGCGCGTGCGCTTACCCACCATCTGTGCCCCTCAGCGCAGACTTCACCGGCCGGCGACGGCATGGCGGGCGGTCAGCGGCGACCAGTTCCTGGTTGCTGGCTCTGGAGGTCGGCCCCCTCAACTCAGGCGAGCCTCCGCGGCTAGGCGCTGGCCCGACCGGCGGGTACTGCTTCAGGTCGGCCACGAGCATATGAGCCAGCAGCGTCGCCAACGCCGTGACCGTCGCCGC
>DASXTP010000145.1:0-49871 GCA_036505355.1 Candidatus Eiseniibacteriota bacterium
CGACCATGGCGATTCAGATCGAGCTCGATCTCGAATCGCACGACCGGCTGATCGCCTACGTGCTGGGCCTCTCGCACGCGCTCAACATTTCGTTCTTCACCGCCCTGGCAGAAAGTGGCGAGGCCGCGGGGATGCTGGCGCGGCTGTCATCCACCACCTTCGACGCACAAGCCATGCTGGCCGCCCAGGTCGCCCGCGAAAATCCGCATCTCTACTTCGAGATCCAGGCACTCAACCGCTCTGGAGCCGATGCCCTGGCAACCCTCGCCAGCGCCGTCGAGCGCGTGCGATCGGTCATCGCCGCGGGCGACGAGGAAGCGTTCGTGGCGCTCATGGAGCGCGGACGGGCTTACCTGGCGGGGCGCGCGGCAGGCTCGGAAGCGGCCGGGGCCGAGTAGTGGAGCCTGCAAGCGGCCTGGGACCGCCCGAGGTGTCGATTCTGGAGACGGCCGCTCAAAGTAGATGGATTGGAAGCGTGTGGTAAATTTCCTGGGTGGCTCAGCTACCGGGCCGCGACCAGGGGCCGCCAAATGGCCACGCCGTTCTTCCGACACCGAGCGGCGTGTGTCTCGGAAGCCAGGCAGCGCGTGGAGATGCCCGATGCCGTCCCAAGCGGGAAGCCATCGAAAGCGCGTCCGGACCCAGGCGCCACGGGTCGTTCTCGTCGTCACGGCTGCGGCGATCCTCGCGGCCTTCGGTGCCGCGAGCGCCGGGTCTGCGCCCCAGGGCCCCCCGACTGTAGCCCCGGACTCCAGCGTCTTCGGTATCCCCGAGTCCACCATCGTGCGGCCGGTGGCCCGGATCGAGACCGAGCCCGTCCCCCACGCAGGCGACGCGGCGGATACTCCGGCCATCTGGGTGCATCCGACCGACCCTGAAAAGAGCCTTGTTCTCGGCACCGACAAGCACGGTGGACTCATGGTCTATGACTTGGACGGCAGTCAGCGGCAGCTGGTCTCCGACAGATCACGGCCGAACGACGTGGACGTCCTCTACGATTTTCCGCTCGGAGGCAGACGAGTCGACCTGGCCTTGGCCGGCTGTCGCTCGAAGAGCGGGTCGGGGGTAAAGGTCTGGGTGATCGATCCGATCACGCGATCGCTCTCGGACGCGACGGCGGGCGGATTCATGTCGGTGTTCGGAGGCACGAGCCCCTACGGAACCTGCGTCTACCATAGCGCGCGGAGCGGCAAGTGCTACTTCTTCGTCACCACCGACAAAGGGCGGGTCGAGCAGCACCGGTTGGAAGATGCCGGCGGAGGGATGATCTCGGCCACGCGGGTGCGCGCGTTCGAGGTTGGTTCGATCTGCGAAGGCTGCGTCGCCGATCACGAACTCGGGTACTACTACCTTTCGGAGGAGCCGGTCGGCATCTGGAAGTTCGGGGCGGAGCCGGAAGACGGTGACCGACGCACCCTGGTGGCAAAAGTCGGGGAGCATGACCTGACCGCGGACGTGGAAGGGCTGGCCTTGTACTCCGCGACCGGCGGCAGGGGGTACCTGATCGCCTCGAGCCAGGGCAGCAGCACCTTCAACGTCTACGACCGCAGGGGCGACAACCCCTACGTGGTCACGATCGAGCCGCGAGCCGGCCGAATCGGCGTCGTGGACCACACCGATGGGATCGCCGTGACGAGCTGCCCCACGTCCCGGCAGTTTCCTTACGGGCTGTTCGTCGCCCAGGACGGCGAGAACGATCGCAAGAACCAGAACTTCAAGCTGTACGGGTGGGAGGACATCGCCGGAAACCGGCTGCTCGCGGACACGCATTGGTCGCCGCGCGTCGGGACGCCGCCCGCCCCGGCGTCGCCCGTCGCCGACCTCGAGGAACCGACCGATCACTCGGGGGAAGGTGGGACACCGGAGGCACGCTCGGATGACGGGAATCGTCCCCCTGGGGGAACTCTCGGCAACTCGTGGGCGGTGGAGACCCAGCCGCTCGAGACCGAGACCGCCCGCCAGGCTCCGCCCGGGAGCGTCCGCGTGGAGACGGGGTTCGAGGTCGAGGGAGACGCTCATCGGACCGCATACAGCGTGCCCTTAGCGCTGGACTTCGCGGCCAGCCGCCGGGTCGCTTTCCGGTTGGAGCCCATCCTCTACGCACACCTCCTGGGAGGGGTTCGCACCTTGGCGGCCGGCCTCGGCGACTTGGAAGCGGCGGCCACGCTGCTGGGGTGGCCCGAAGGTCCGCGGGTCCCAGGCGTCGCGGTGGCCCTGGAGGTGAAGCTCCCCACGGCACGGAGCCGGCTCATCGGCTCGGGCCGGGCCGACTACACCGGGGACCTGATCCTGAGCCGGCGCGTCGAGCCATTCGACCTTCACCTAAACCTCGGGTACACCATGGTCGGCCGACCGCCCGACCTCGACACGCAGAACGTCTACAGCTTCACCGTCGCGACGGAACGAAGCTTCGCGAGATTCGACGTGGTGGCGGAGATCCAGGGACACACGCCGGCCTTGGCGGACCCTGATGAGTCGGATGGAGCCCGCGCCCTGGCACTGGAGATTGCCGGAGAAGAGCTGGTCGGCACGCTGGGGGCTCGCTACCGACCCACCGATCGCTTGGTTCTCTCCCTGGGACTGAGCTACGACAACGATCACGCGGTCGCGATTCATCCCGGATTCGGCCTCCGGGTGCGCTGACGTGCGAAGCCGCAATAGCCATGTGCGAATGGCTGGAAGATCCCAACTCAGAGAGCCTTAGCCCGACCTATTCATGAGCGCCCCGAGGGGCGGCTTGTGGCGGCGTGATCGGGCGGGCGAGCGCGGCGGTGAGGATACAGGCGGGCGTGCGGGGCGCAACCGCCAGGTTCGTGCCAACCGGAACGCGCGGCGGGTCTTTGGCGGAGGTGGTTGAGCAAGGCTCCGCCCCGGGATGAGGGATCGAACGATGACGACGCGGGCGACGCGCGCGATCTCAGCCGGGCGAGGCGCCGCTCTGGAGCGCGATGCGGCACCAGCCATCGCGGAACGGGAACGCCTCGGGGAGCCGCAGCCGGAGGCGCCGGACCGAGGCGATCACCTGCACGCCGATCTTGAGCAGCTCGAGTCGCAGGGTGGCGACCTGGGCGCGCGCCCAGGCGGTGCCGCGGCAGGCGAGCCGCAGCTCCTGCAGCAGCGCAAAGGCGGCGGCCGCCAGCAGCACGCGCAGTTGATTGGCGAGGAAGCGCGAGCAGCTGGTGCGGTCGAGGGCGACGTCAAACAGCTCCTTGACCCGGTTCTCGAGTTCGCCGCGCTGGCAGTAGATGCGCTCGTAGATACGGCGCGGAGAACGAGTCAGGTTGGTGACCACGAAGCGCGGGTTGTCGCGCGGCTCGCGCCCTGCCAGCTGGACCACCTCGGCCTTGAGGACCACCCGGCGCTGCCGATCCCAGCTGCCGGCGGCGTGGCGGCAGTCGGTGTAGACGTGCTCGGTCTGGCCCGAGGCGAGGCTCCGCAGGCGGGCTTCGAGCAGGGGCAGCGCGGCGCAGCGCTCCAGCACGGCGTTGCGGGGCAGGCCCACCACGTAGTCCACGCAGACCTCATCGAGGAAGGTGAACAGCTCGGGCTCGGCGAAGCCGCCATCCAGGCGCACCAGGATCCGGGCGCGGGGGAGGCGCTCCTGGAGTCGGCCGACGATGCGCTTCAACAGCGGCAGCGCCCCGCGCTGGGTAGGCGCGTTGCCCGGACGCAGCACCGCCGCCACCAGGTACTGCTCCGGCTCGCGGTCGAAGGTGAGAAAGGCCAGCATCGGCAGGTAGCACCAGGTGCCGTAGAAGCCGTTGAAGAAGCTGAGCTGCTGCGCCCCGTGGGTGGCATCGTCGGTAAGATCGAGGTCCACGGTGATGCGGCGTACCGTGCGCCGTCGGCGGGCGTGGCGGTCGAGCACCGCCTCGAAGTGGGCCGCGCCCAGGCGCAGCAGCTCGCCGCGGGTGACGCGGTTCTCGAACCGCGACAGGGTAGGCTGCGAGGCGAGCGCCTCGCCGGTCACTGGATCGCGGTCGAGCAGCAGCTTGTGGAGCGGGTCGTCGACGAGCCGGGCGGCGTCGTTGGCGTCCTCGTAGCCGAGCGCCAGCCCGTAGATGCGCTGAGCGAGCAGGTCTTCGAGCCCGTGGCAGACCTTGCCGGGCTCGCGCTCGTCGTCGAGTGTGCCGGCCAGCCGACCAATCAGGCCCAGCCGGCGCTCGGCCGCCTTGAGCAGCACCGCGCCGCCGTCGGAGCTGGCGTTGGGGACGTCGAAGCGGGCAGTCAGGGGCCGGTCGAACAGCTCCGGGAACAGCACACAGGGTGTTGTGGTAGAGTCGCGCACGCGAAGACCTCCGTCCGTGGAAAAGGTGCCGTGAACAAGCACCTTCTACCACGCGGAGGTCTTCGCGTTCACTGTCTTTCGTGAATAATCCGGGCTAGGGCTTGCGTTTACGTTACTGATCGTCGCAGGTGTCGGTATGTTCGACATTGGTGTCGCTTTTGCCGGACCTCCCCAGCAGTGGGGTGAGGATTGGGACGGCGATGGCAAGGACGACCACTTCTTCACGGACGAGGACGGAGACGGGAATCCCGACTCAATGGGAATAGACGATGACGAAGACGGTACGTGGAATGAATACTGGGCGGACACTGACGATGATGGTGATTGGGACGTCAAACTCGAGAACGACGGAGACAACAGGAGACCGCCACCAAATGATTGGCAAGATGACTGGGACCGAATCAAGACAGACACGGATGGTGATCACGATCTTGACGAGGTTACTGAGGATTCCGACAATGACGGCAGTTATTTGAATGAAACGCCGATGCCGCTGAACCCCGAGGAAGCCATCCCAGCGAACCGCCCGCGGGAAGGCGCCGATGATCGAAAGCAGGGATGCGTCGGCCCGGGGTGCCCATCCCCTTCCCAGAGAGGGGCATGTCGGTTGACCGGGGGTGGCTGCGTGAGCAATACGGATCCCGTGATGTGCTCCGCGCTCGGTGGCACTTATGAGGGCAACGGAACGCTCTGTGTCACCTTCGGCCTGCCAGCGGTAGCACCTTCGGGCATCGCAGCTCTGCTTTTCGCCTTGGCCTTGACTGGCGGCATCACTCTCGCCTGGCGGAAGCGCCAAGCGCGAAGCTCTGGCGCGTGAACCGCTCTTCGTCGTGAGGCATCTTCGCGGCTGCTCCCGGCCACGGCGGCCAGCCTGCGGGCGGCCTGGTCAGGGAGGCACGTAGCCACGCAAAACAAGGGGTTCCATTTCGAGCGAGGAACGGACCAATCCAACGCGCCGAACGGGGTTATTGGAACACGAACCTCTCCGAGTTACGCCCGCTCCGCCGCCAGCGCACCCTCGGGCCCGCCGGCGAACACCGACGCGATGAGGACTAGAGCCGCGCCGGCCCACTGGAATGGGCTCAGTCCCTCACCGAGGAAGACGGCCGCCGACAGCACG
This sequence comes from Candidatus Eiseniibacteriota bacterium, assembly GCA_036505355.1. Lineage (GTDB taxonomy): Bacteria > Eisenbacteria > RBG-16-71-46 > RBG-16-71-46 > RBG-16-71-46 > WS-8. The sequence continues at coordinate 5,409 of DASXTP010000145.1, forward strand.
GCAACGACCGGCTCGAGGGTGGCGACGATGCTGGCTTGCGCCGCAGGGAGGTGGCGCAAGCCGGCGTAGAACAGGGTGAACGGCACCAGCGTCGAGCAGACGCCGAGCGCGAGGAACATGCCCCACAGCCGGGCTCCGTAGCCCGCCGCGACGATTCGCCACGGCGGCGTGACGATCGCCCACAGCACGGCCGCCACGATGAACGTGTAGAGCAATACAGTCTCCGGTGGATAGCGCACGAGGCCGCGCTTGGAGTAGGCGATGTAGAAGGCGAACGCGAAGGCCGAGGCGAGCCCGACCATCCAATCGAAGGGCTGCGCCTGGACGGGCCGCGCTCCGACTCCACCCACCAGCAGGGCCGTGCCGGCCACTGCCGCCGCAACCGCCGCCAGGGTGCGCGCGCTCGGCGATCGGCCCCGCGCCCAATCGTGGAGCACGATGATCGAGGGGGCGAGGTATTGGAGCAGGATCGCGAGACCAACGCCGAGCCGCGCGATCGCGTAGTAGTAGGTGCTCTGAATGGCTGCCACTCCGAATAGCCCGAGCACCAGAAAATACCCCCAGTCGGCCCGGTCGACGCGAAGGGCCCGCGGACGACGAAACACCAGCCAAGGCCCCAGGAGGGCGATGGCGACCAACAGGCGCAACTCCACCACCGTGAGCGGGGGGACTTGCCGATCGCTGAAGAGAAAGCGCGCCAGCGTCGCCGACGTGCCCCAGAGCGAAGCCGCCGCGAAGACCAACCAGCGCCCACGGCGGCGCTCTCGATCAGAGAAGTCGGCGACGGCGGATCCGATAGGTACGCTCCGTCTCGCCGCGGCGAACTTGCAGCGTCACGCGGCTGCCGGGCGGGCCCTCGAGCATGTGAGTAAGTCGAATGACATTGGCCGTATCCGCGGACACGCCCTGCAGGGATACGATCACGTCCCCAGCCGCGATCCCGGCGCGGGCCGCCGGCGAGCCCTCCGCCACGGCCGCGACCCGCACCCCCTTGCCAAGCCGCTCGAGCTGCAGCCCGATCTGCGAGTACTCGTAGGGTCGGTCATCACGAAAGCCGCGCACGGGATCCAGCCACAGGATGCGATGCGGGTAGTCGAGCCCCACGCGGAAACGTTTGAGGAACGAGTAACCGAGCAGCCCGTGGATCGTCTCGCCGGTGGCCCGCGACAGCACCTCCGACAGCCGGCTCTGTACCACCGCGACATCCACCCCGCGCGCCTGGGCGCCCGGCGGTGACGACACCAGTGCGATGGCGTCGACGCGCGTCAACCACGCCGTTCCTGGTCCAAGCAGCGTTGGCGCGATCAGCCCGCGCAGCGATTCCAAGCCTCGGGTCGACCCCAGCAGTCCCAAGGCCTCCTCGAACAGCACACACTTGGACGAACCGGTGTCGACCAGGAGGTTGAGCCGCGCGCTACGGCGCGCCGCAGCGGAAACCCGCCCTTCCACCAGCACCTTTCCGTCGCCCACCAGGCGGAACGGGACCGCAACCGCCTGGCGCGACAGCACCCCGAGCAGCAGCTTCCGCGAGGCTTCACGACTCGAATCCCGATCGCTGGGCTGTCGGCCGGTCGCTGGAATCAACGCCAAGAGCCTCGCCGGGTAATCGATCCAGAGCGCCCGATCTCGGAGCGGCCGATGACCAAGCAGACCGAGCACCGGACGATCGGTGGCATTTCGCACCGCCTCCATTCTCACGGTCAGCAGCGGCGCCACTTGATCTATGGTCCAGCGTCCGATGACGAAGCGCGGAAGCGGCCGGGGTGCGAGATCGACCACCGTCGGGCTGTCCGAGCTGTCGGCGATGTCGAGCGCACGGGCTAGATCGGCGTCCAAAGCCAGGTAGCCGGCGCCGGTGTCGAGCACGAAGAACCCCGTCGTGTCGCGATCGTTACGCCCCCGCGCGGTGGCCGTGAGCAGAACGATCCCTTCGAGGTTTTCGAACGGAACGAGTTCGGTGCCATCGGGCCAGGCAGACGAGGCCGCTCGGTGCGTGGGCGCAGCTTCCATGGAGCCAACTCGAAAACCTGCGAGGAGCGCAACGATAGTTAGTCCCGCCGAGCAGCGGCGGCACAGAGCACTGGAACAACGATCGTCGAGTCGGTTTCGCGATGGAGGGGCGAGGTTACGACGCACCGGATGGGAACGCCAGTGGCTGATAAAAAATCATCAACTCTTTTATTATGAATGAATTAAAATGACAATCTGCCGGTGTATCAGTCTCTTGCATACTCGCGCGGTCGATCCAGCTCCTGGACCAGTGTCGTCTCGGTGCCGTTTTCGAGCATGGTGCAGTGCCCGGTAAAAAAGACCCCCGACTCCATGATGACGCTCACGGCTGTGACATCTCCTTCGACGCGCGCACCGGATTTCATCTCCAGTACCCCGAGCGCGCGAATGTTGCCCACCACGCGGCCGTGGATCACAGCACGCTTCACCTCGATGTCGGACCTCATCAGGCCATGCTCCCCGATCTCCAGCCGCTCGCAGTTCAGGATGTCACCCTCGAACTCGCCATCGATTCGAAGCGTGCCAGTTACCATGAGCGTGCCGCGGAAGCTCGAGCCCACACCCAGCACCGTGTTGGGAGGAGGCGGAGCCTCCTCGACCGCGGGACGTGACCGGAACCTCATCATGCGGCTCCCTTCCCGGCTCCCATGCGGTACGCGGTCGGGCCAGGGGAGTCCGGCCGTCGCGACTCGCAGGAGTCGCTGCGCGGGCTGAAGACCCGCAGTTGATCGTGGCGCGCGGATGCGTGCCATAGGCCCGAAGCACTCGTCATGTTCCGAGGTCCCAGTCACTCACAAGACATTCCATGCCTCGAGGAGACGCTCCAGGTCCTCCTGGCCGTAGTACTCGAACTCGACCGTCCCCGTCTTGCGACCAACATGGATCTGTACTCGGGTCGCGAACTTCTGCTGCAGCCGGCTCTCCCATTCTGTAAGGGCCGGCTGACGGGCTACTTTGGGCCGGGGCGGCCGACGTCGCAGCTTGCGGTTGATCAAAGCCTCTGTGCGGCGCACCGAAAAGCCCTTGGCCATCACGTACCGAGCGGAAGCGAGCTGGTCCCCTGATGATTCCAGGGCGAGCAGTGCTCGCCCATGGCCGGCGGTCAATGTTCCACGTGAAACCATGTCCTGAACCTCGGCCGGAAGGCTAAGCAGCCGAAGGGAGTTCGTGATCGAGCTTCGTTGCATGCCCACCCGTTCGGAGATCTGGTCGTGCGTGAGACCGATTTTCGAAACCAAGCTCTGATATGCCCTTGCCTCGTCCATCGGGTTCAAGTCTTCGCGTTGCAGGTTCTCCACCAGGGCCAGCTCCATCATCTCGCGGTCGCCAACGGGTCGGATGATGGCCGGGACCTTCTCTATGCCTGCCAACCGCGCAGCCTTGAGGCGGCGTTCTCCTGCTACGAGCTGAAAGCTGCCGGCCGCCAGCTTTCGAACCAAGATCGGCTGAAGCACGCCGGTCGCCTTGATCGAGTTCGCCAGCTCCTGCAGCGCCTGTTCGTCGAATCGGCTGCGTGGCTGGAAGGGGTTGGGGCCGACGTTCTCGATCGCGAGCAGCGCGATCCCGTCCGGCCGTTGGTCGAGGACCTCGGTTGCAGAGCCGACCGGGATCAGTGCCTCCAACCCTCGACCTAGCGCTTTTCTAGTCATGATCGATCACCTCACGGTCCCTAGCCATGGTCCGCCACCTCCTGAGCGAGCCGACGGTAGCTCTCCGCACCCGAGCTCTCCGGGTCGTATAGAACGATGGGCTTTCCGAAGGACGGGGCTTCACTGAGCCTGACGTTTCTGGGAATCACTGTCTTGTAGACTCTCTCCGAGAAGAACTTCCGAGCTTCATCCGCAACCTGCTGAGAGAGGTTGAGCCTGGCGTCGTACATGGTCAGCAGCACGCCTTCGATCCGCAGCTCCGGATTCAAGTGGCCTTGCACCAAGCTTATCGCCGACATCAAGGAGGTGAGACCCTCGAGCGCCAGGTACTCGCACTGAAGCGGCAGCAGCACCGAATCTGACCCGGTGAGCGCATTGACCGTGAGTAGCCCGAGAGATGGTGGGCAGTCGACGAGAATGTAGTCATATCCGTTCCGTACCTGACCAATACAGGCGCGGAACCGAGTCTCCCGGGCGAGCACACCTACCAGCTCCACTTCGGCACCCGACAGCCGCTGGCCCGCCGGTGCGAGATCGAGGCTGGCGAGCGCTGTCGGAACGATCGCCATGGCCAGATCGGCCTGGCCCAGAAGCGCCTCATAGACCGTGTATTGGCGGTTGTTTCCGCTGATCCCAAGGCCGCTCGATGCGTTGCTCTGGGGATCGATGTCAACGATCAGGACCCGTCGGCTCATCTGAGCCAAACAGGCCCCCAAGTTGATCGCTGTCGTGGTCTTGCCGACGCCGCCCTTCTGGCTGGCGATCGCAATCACGCGTCCCATTCCATGGCCTGTGGAGGGGGCGGACTTCCTGCCCACCGATGGAGGTCTATCACATCTCCAGGAGCCGGAAGCTACCAGGCCTCGGGCCGCCTAGACAAGGCGAATGTTTCACGTGAAACATCCCCAAATGAATATCACTAATCTGTTGTTTTTCTATTGAATAGAACGACTCTGATAGGGCCTTTCCCAACCCGCACGACCCCACCCTCGGACCAATACCTCCTCCACCCCTCGTCGCTGCGAGGCTCTTCGTCGAGCCTGCTTCCCTTCCACAGGAAGGCGTGGCCACCGGGCGCTACCAGCTTGCTCGCCGTCTGCAACGTCGGCGAAAGAGCCAGCGCGGCACGAGCCGTCAGACCTTCGAATCGGCCGTCCAGCTGCGGATCCGAGGCCAGATGCTCGTACCGATCGCACGTCACGGTAACGCCGCTTAACATCATGTCTTGAATAGTTTTAATAAGAAACAATGTCTTGTTACGCCGAGCCTCTACCAGCGTCCATTCTTTACCGACACCCGCCAGGATCAGAGGGATGGCCGGCAATCCAGCTCCTGACCCCACATCCAGCCATCGCCGAGCGCCGCTCGCCCTCAGCCACGAAGCGGGCTCCAGGCTTTCCATCAGGTGGCGCTCCACGAAACGGGGCTCGTCGTTTCGCGACACCAGGTTGGAGATGCCGCGGTTCCATAGGATCACCTTTAGCATGTAGAGCTTGAGTCGCTCGATGATTGCTTCGACGTCACCTTCCAGCTTCTGGAGGTGCGGCACGATCCCCTCCCAAGGCTGGGCTTCAACCGTTGCCTCGGGAGCCCGCATGCCGAGCGTTCGGCGGGACCCCGACCGGGCCAGGTCCTCGCGCCGGCGGCGGACCGAAAGCCTCGATCTACCGGCGGGCGGAGAGACTCGGCGAACTGCGGAGGGACGGCCGGAATGCCGCTTCGGCGTCGCTGCGATCGTTGCTCTTGGGCGCCGGCCACGACCGCGCCTCGGCGCCCTCGACGGATGAGACATGGAAGGCGCTATCGGGACTGGAGGACGGGCGTGCCCGAGCCGTCTAATTCGATGGATCCAGCTTTCGACCATGCCATGAGAGCACAGTAGCACGGTCGGCCCCTGCCGTTCGCCCGTCGCGCCCTTGCAGGCGACACGCGGCTGGAACGGTCCGGGTGCGACCTCGGACCCTACCTGGCCGCCCAGACGCACCGCGACGTCGCGGCGAAGCGCAGCCCCTGCCCCGAAACGAACGTTCTGGCGGCCTCGATTGCCGCACTTCTCGCCTGATCGCGATCGGGCTGGGGCAACCCCTCAAGCGCCAAGCGGAGCCCGGTGGCATGGTCGTTCACGATCTCCCAGTACTGTTCCGGCGAGCCGCACTCGAACCGGGAGGCGACCGACTCGACCACGAAGTCGCGGAAGCCGGCGGCCTCCAGCACCGCCTCGAGCTCGCCGGGGGGCGCGAGGCGGAACTGCCCCGGGGCCTTGGGATCGGGTGGGGGATTCTTGAGGATCGGGCCTACCGCCCTCCTGATCGTCGAGAAAAACGGATTGCGAGCCGCCTCGTCCCACACTGCCAGCGCCAGGCGTCCACCGGGACGCAGCACCCGTCGCATCTCGGCGACGGCACGCACCGGATCGGGGCAGAACATCAGCCCATAGGCGCAGGTGACCGCGTCGAAGCTGCGGTCGGGAAAGCCCAACGCCTCCGCGTCCATGGTTTGGAAATCGAGGTTTCGGAGCCCGCCTTCGCGCGCCCGGCGTTCCGCCACCGCGAGCATTTCGGGGGACAGGTCGGTCGCCACCACTGTCCCATTGGGGCTCACGCGCTTCGCCTCGTCCAGCGCTGGCTGCCCCAACCCGGTCGCCACGTCGAGCACATGCATGCTCGGAGCCAGTTGGGCCGCCTGGCACAGCCAGTCCGTCACCTCGCGCATGGCGTGCTGATTCCAATCCGCCCACTTCCCCCAGCCGTCCGCCGATGCCCGCCACGTCGAGCGCTGCTTCTCGCGATAGGTCTCCGTCGTCGTCATGAATCCATCCTCCGGAAAGGTCGACCGGCCGCGACCGTCGCGGCCAGCTCTCCTCCGTAAGGATGGGAGCGGCAGCCTCGGCCGGCACTAGGTATTCACGCACATGTCTGTGTGCAATAATGCAGGGATGGACTGGGACAGCCTCCGCGTGTTCCTGGCCGTCGTCCGGGCCGGGCGACTATCCACGGCAGCCAAGGGTCTCGGCGTCGAGCACACGACGGTGGCGCGGCGGCTGGGCGCCCTCGAGCGCGCGCTCGGCGTGCCGCTGTTCTACCGCACCGCGGCGGGCCACCTGCTCACGCCGCATGGCGAGGCCATTCGAGCAGGGGCGGAGGCCATGGAGCGTGCCGCGCTCGCGGTGGGCGTGCGGGCGCGGGAGGGCGCGGGCCGTGTCACGGGTCGTGTGCGACTGGCCATCGTGCCCGAGATGGCGTCCCACTGGCTGGCGCGCCACCACGCCTCGTTCCGGGCTCTACATCCCGAGATCGAGCTGCGCGTGGTGGTCGGCACGCGACCCTTGGATCTGTCACGCGGCGAGGCGGAGTTGGCGGTGCGGTCGCCGCGCCCGCGCCAGGAAGGGCTGGTCGCGGCGCGGATCGCCCGCGCCGGGCTCGCGCTCTACGCCACGCGTAGCTTGGCGCAGCGACGGCGACTGTACATCCGCGGCCCCGAGGACGTGCGCGGAGTGCCGCTGCTCGTCTACACGCCCGAGTTCCACGAGCTGCAGAACGCGGCGTGGTTCCAGCCCGTGCTCGCGAGCGCGGCGGTTGCGTTGTCCACGAACAGCACGCATCTCCTGCTGGCCGCAGCCCACGAATCCGCCGGGGTGGCCGTGCTTCCGCGATTCGTCGCCCGCGAGGATGGCACGCTAGTCGCGGTCTCGGACGAGGTTGCCGCCAACGACGTGTGGCTCATCACGCATCCGGAGTTCCGACGGGATCCCCGGGTTCGGGCCACGGCCGACTTCCTCAAGCGCATCGCGAAGGGAAAAGCCGGGATCGAGTGAAGCGTGCCGACGAAGTCCTTCATGGGCTCGAGCGGCCCGGCCACCGCGATCGACGAACCTCGTAGCCCGCACGCAACTCGATCTACTTCTCAGCCATGGGTCGCGGGTGCTTCGCGGGAGACTCGACCCGGGTTGGGGCGGCCTCCGAGGCGGCGCACCTGCACCAGCAACACGGCCACATCCGCCGGCGATACGCCGGCGATCCTCGATGCCTGGCCGGCGGTGGCGGGCCGCACGCGCTGAAGCTTCTCGCGCGCTTCGCGGGACACCCCGGTGAGCGGGGTCGCCCAGAGCGCATCGGGGAGAACCAGGTTCTCGAGGCCCGCCTGCCGTTCGGCGACTCGGCGCTGGCGTTCGATGTAGCCGCGGTAGCGGAGCCGCACTTCCAGACACTCGGCCCATGGCCCCGGCAGGGGGCCAGGTCGGTCCAGCAGGGCACCAAGCGCGGCATAGGACCCCTCCGGCCGGGCCAGAAAATCGATCGCAGCCACGGTCGGGGCTCGCTCCGGCTCGCCCTCGCGGCGCAACGGGGGAGCCGCTGCTCCCAGCGCCACCACCACCCGCGACAGCCGGCGCTCTTCCTGCTCGATCGCCGCGTACTTGGCCCGCACGTGCTCGCGCTGGTCCGCGTCCAGCAGCCCGATCTCGAAGCCGAGCCCGCTCAGCCGCTCGTCCGCGTTGTCGGCGCGCAGGAGCAGCCGATGCTCGGCGGCCGACGTGAACATGCGGTAGGGCTCACGATGCTCCCGGGTCACGAGATCGTCCACCAGCACGCCCATGTACGCCTGGTCGCGCCGCAGGATCACCGGCTCGCGCCCGAGAAGCTGGAGCGCCGCATTGACGCCCGCCACCCACCCCTGGGCCGCCGCCTCCTCGTATCCCGAGGTGCCGCAGATCTGACCCGCCAGGAATAGTCCGGGGATCCGTTTCACCTCCAGGGTGGGTTTGAGCTGGTGCGGCAGCACGAAGTCGTACTCCACCGCGTAGCCCGGTCGCAGCATCTCGGCCTGTTCGAGACCGCGGATGGTGCGCACGAACTCGAGCTGCACCTCGGCCGGCAGGCTGGACGACACGCCGTTCACGTAGATTTCGACCACCGAACGTCCCTCGGGCTCCAGGAACACGTGGTGGGACGGCCGCTCCGGGAACTTGACCACCTTGTCCTCGAGCGAGGGGCAGTAGCGTGGACCTTGGCCCTTGATCTCCCCGGAGTACAGCGGCGATCGATGGAGATTGCGCCCGATCACCTCGTGGGTGCGTTGGTTGGTGTGGGTGAGGTAACACAGCACCTGCTCCAGCTCGAGCCGGTCGGTCCAGTGGGAAAAGGGCAGGGGAGGCTCGTCACCGGGCTGGGGCTCGACGGCATCCCAGTCGATCGAGTCGCGGTGGAGACGCGGCGGGGTGCCGGTCTTGAGCCGACCGCGCTCGAGGCCCAGCTCGGCCAGGCACTCGCTCAACGCCCGCGCGGCGTGCTCGCCGATGCGACCGCCCTCGAGCTTCCGCTCGCCGATATGGATCAGCCCATTGAGGAACGTTCCGGGGGTGACGACCGCCGCCTTACAGCCGAGCCGCCGGCCATCGTCGAGCCCGACGCCGCACACGCGGCCCTGCTCGAGGCACACCCGGTGGACCACGCCCGCGATGCGCTCGAGCCCCGCCGTTGCGGCGAGCAGCCGCGTCATTTCCTCCGAGTACTTCGCCTTGTCGCACTGGGCACGCGGCGACCACACCGCGGGGCCGCGTCCCCGGTTGAGCATCTTGAACTGAATGCCGGCGCGGTCGGTGACGCGTCCCATGATGCCGCCAAGCGCGTCGATCTCACGCACCATGTGGCCTTTGGCGATCCCACCCACCGCCGGGTTGCAGGACATCTTGGCGGTGTCCTCGAGTCGCACGGTCAGCAGAGCGGTGCGCAGTCCGAGTTTGGCGCACGCTACCGCGGCTTCGCACCCGGCGTGACCGGCGCCGACCACCACGACGTCGAAGGAGTCGGGCATCAAAGGATCCCTTGAGGCATCCGATTCACAACCAGGGAAGAGTCACGGCCAAAGGCTGCAGCGCCGCGGTCTCGGGCTGGCCACGGCGTACTCGCGGTGGAGCTGGCGGTGTCGTGCGGAGCCGATCACAGAAACTTGACGTGGCGAATCGGGATCCGGCGATGAGTCTTCGCGCGAGCCACATCACGACCTCCTCTGGAGCCATTGGATTCCGCGTGCCCTGCCGGACCCCCTGGTTCTCATTTCCCGATGCAGAATCTGGCGAAGATTCGCTCCAGCAGGTCTTCGCCGGCCGACCTGCCGGTCACTTCGCCGATCGCCTCGAGAGCCTCGCGCAGCTCGAGCGCAACGATTTCGCCCGGCGCCGCGCCGGCCGCCCCCGCGGCACGCCCGAGCGCTTCGCGCGCGCGTCCGAGCGCTTCGACGTGGCGCGGATTGCCGACGGACGCCGCCAGCGCCCGCTCGTCCTCGCCCGCTCCCAGGAGCTTCGCCAACGCCGCCCGCAGCGCTTCGAGCCCATCCCCGCGGGTCGCCGATACGGCCACCACGGGCCAGGGCTCGGCGCCGGACGATCGCCCGAGGTCAACGGCGGAAGACCTCGCGAGGTCGGCATCGCGCACCACCGCGGGTCGATCGCACTTGTTGAGCGCCGCCAGCACCCGCCGGCCCTCGAGGCGCCGCGCCAGCGAGCAGTCCTCGCGGCCCAGCGGGACCGAGCCGTCCACCACCCAGAGCACCGCGGCGCTGCCGTCGATCGCCTGCTCCGTGATCGCGATTCCCATCGTCTCCACCGGGCCGGCGCCGTCGCGCAGCCCGGCGGTGTCCGAGAGCGTGACCCGGATGCCCGCGAGCTCGATCGCCTCGCTCACCCGGTCCCGGGTGGTGCCGGGGATCGGCGTCACGATCGCCCGCGGCTCGCCGACCAGGGCGTTGAAGAGCGACGACTTGCCGACGTTCGGCCGGCCCACCAGGGCCACGCGGACCCCCTCGCGCACCGCCCGCGCCCAGTGGGCCCCGGCCAGCAGCTCGGCCAGTCCTCGATGGGCCGCGCCGATCGCGGTGACGACGTGCGGCGGCACTTCGGCTCCGCCGACGTCCTCGGCGAAATCCACCCGGGCCTCGACCTCGGCCGCGGCGTCGGCGATCCGCTCGGCCAGACCGTTCAAGGTCCGCGACAGGTCCCCGGCAAGCTGCGACAAGGCGAGCTCGTGGGCGCGCGCTGTGGAAGCCTGGATGAGATCGGCGACCGCCTCGGCCTGCGCCAGGTCGATCCGTCCGCTCAGGAAGGCACGCAGCGTGAACTCTCCCGGGCGAGCCAGGCGCGCACCCGCCTCGAGCAGCGCCGCTCGGATGCGGCGCGCCGGCCATTCGCCCCCGTGGCAGGAGAACTCGACGACGTCCTCGCGAGTGTACGAGCGCGGGGCGCGAAACACCGAGACCACGACCTCGTCGAGCCGGGCGCCGCCGGCCGGGGCGACGGCCTCGCCAGCCGGCGCTGGGCCCTTGCCGGCCCGCCGAGACCGGTCGACGCCCCGGTCAGGCCACGTCGCCCAGCCGTGGTGCAGCGTGTGGCTTCCGGCATCGGACAACCGAGTCGCACCGCGGAAGACCTGGTCCGCCAACCGCAACGCGTCGCCGCCGCTCAGCCGCACCACGGCGAGCCCGGCCGGCCCGCCGCCGGTGGCCACCGCCGCAATGGTATCGTCCAACCCAAGCATGTCGTACCCCCGAAATGGTCGCGCGCCGGACCCGTGAACGAGGCCGGCGCGCGAGCGGATCGACGCCAGCCTATCCGCCCGGTTTCGATTCCTCGGCGTCCGCGGGAGCCACCGCCACCTTCTTGATCAGCCCGTCGCCGATGGCGTAGGTCTTCACGCGAGCGTCGTCCCTCAGGGTGACGTGCACGATCCGCCGCTCCTGTGCATTCAAGTATTCCGTCAGCTTTTCGCTACCCGTCGCAGCCGCCTCCTCAGCGAGCCTAAGCGCCAGGTCACGGAGCTCCTCCTCACGACGCTGCCAGAAGTCGTTGATCTCGAGCTGGACGTGGTAGCGCGAGCCACCGCCCCGGTTGATCATCCGGTTCAGCAAGTGCTGCAGCGCCTGACGCACCTCGCCCTTGCGCCCGGTCAGGAGCTCTTCGTCGTCGGCGACCTCGGCGGTGACGTCGACGTTGGGGCTATCGGCCCGCGCCGAGACGCGGGCGTCGAACCTCATCGCCTGGAACAACTCGCCGGCCAGCCGACTCCCCAGCGCCGACAGCTCGTCGCTGGGCATCGGCGGGCCCTCTTCGGCGGGCGCGCCGCGCTCGTGCGGGCCCCGCGGTGTCGGGCTCGGTCGCTCGGCTCCGGCCTGTACCCGGGGCTCCACCGGGGCGCCCGGTTCGTGTGCCGGGAGGCCCTCACCGCGGCGGCCTCGACCTCCGCGGCGGCCGCGGCGGCGGCGCCCGGCTCGCTCGGGATCGGCGCCGGCCCGCTCGGCCACGGCCTCGCGTCCTGTGCCGCGCCGGGCCCCCGGCTCGCGAGGCCCTCCGGGCCGCCGCACCTCGTCGCGACGTTCGGCGCGCGATCCCGACCGTGCCGCCTCGCCGCCGCGCCCGGCCCGTTCGGGCGGCCGCTCGCGGCGGCCGACGCGGCTCGACCGTCCGGATTCCTTTTGGGGCGGGCGCGGCATCATGCGCACCTTGTAGGGACGCGCCCCCAAACCCAGGAACCCGCCCGAGCCTTCCTCGGTCACCGTGATCATGACTTCCGCGCGCGTCAGACCCAGCGCCTCCAAGCCTTTCTTGACCGCGTCGTCCAGCGTCTTGCCTTCGAAGATCGAGCCCTTGGGCTGCATGGTGAACCTCGCGTGTGTGTGTCGCGCCGCGGGTCGCGAACCTGGATGGCCCCGCGCACGAGTGGCGAACCATCGGTGTGCGGCGGGCGGCGCGGGAGCGGCCGCGCGGCGGGCCGCCGCAGAGAAACCGTTCTAGACTACTTCGGGGCTGCTCTCCTCGCCACCGCCGGAACGCCAGGGCCGGCCGTGGCCCGGGAGCCGTCCTCGTGCAGCACCATCCATTGCTGGAGCGCAGTGAGCAGGTTCATCACCGTCCAGTAGAGCACCAGTCCGGACGGCAGGTTGTAGAAGAACACCACCATGACCACGTTCATCAGGTACATCGACGTCACCTGCCGCGGGTCGGTCGGCGTGAGCCGCTGTGACAGCAAGCCCGAGGCGGCCATCAGCAGCGGGAGCAGCCGTATCGGCAGGGTACCCACGGTCATGAGCACCTCGGGCGCCGAAAGGTCCCGGATCCAGCCGACGAAGGGCGCCTGCCTCAGCTCGATGGCATTGTAGAGCACCGAGTAGAGCGCGAAGAACAGCGGCATCTGGATCAACATCGGCAGGCAGCCACCCGCCGGATTGACCTTGTTCTCCTTGTACAATGCCATCACGGCCGTGTTCATCGCCTGCGCATCGTTCTTGTACTTCTGCCGGATGCGCTCGATCTCGGGCTGCAGCTTCTGCATGGCGCGCATGCTCTTCATGCTCATCATGTTGAGCGGATGGAGGACCACCCGCACCAAGGTCGCGAGCAGGATGATCGCCATGCCGAAGTTGCGCATCAGGGCGTGGAGCCAGATCAGCAGTTGCAGCAGGGCCTTGCTGAACGGGAGGATCCAGTTCCAACCCAGATCCACCGACCGCCCCATGCCCAGGCGGGCGAGCCGAAAGTACTCGCCCGGACCGAAATAGACCGTGAACCGATGCACCGGGCTGGCCTCGCTCGGCAGCCCCAGGACCAGCGAGCTGACCGCGACCGGCTGCTCGCCCCGGCCCGGCGCGAGCATCAGCTTCTGCTCGTCGGCCGTGAGGGCCCGGTTCTCCGTGCGCGCGATCACCGACTTGGCCGGGGCCTGAACCACCGCCAGCACGCCGAGGAAGTACCGGCTCTGCACGCCGGCCCACAGCACGTTGCCGTCGAAAGCCCGCGGGCCGCGCCGCAGGGCCACCGCCGCCTCGCGGTGGAGGTTGGTCCCCACAAGGCTCACGGCCCTGAGCGAGCGCTCCTCGATCGCCGGATCATACTCGTGGAGCAAAGGCCAGGAGCGTGCCGTGAGTGAGTAGTCCGCCAGTCGCCACTCGAGCGGTACGCCGGAGAGCTCCACTTCCAGGTCCATCGCATAGTCGTCGGGTCGCATGCGGTAGGTCTGCCGGATGCGAAGCCCGGTGCTGTCCTGGGCGGTGAACGTGACGGCCCGGGGACGGCCGGCGGCATCCAGGCTCTCGGCCACTTGGTAGATCACGTTCCCCAGGGGGCGTAACCCGTCTCCGGACCCCAGGTCCAGACTCAGCGAAGGGCCGCCCGCCAGCACCACGCGGTCCCCCGGCGGCAAGGGGCGGTCCCGGCGTGGGGGCGACGAGGCTCCCGAGGACGGGCCGTGAGCCGAGGCGTAGTGCTTGAGCTCGACGGCCACCAAGCGGGCTCCCCGGTTGGTGAACTCCGCTCGATAAAGCGGTGTCTCGACGTGGGTCGTCCGCTCGAGCCGCGCGACGGGGCCGGCGCTCCCGCTCGCCAGCACCGGAGGTACGGAGGCCGCCGGCGGCGTCGCCGCCGAAAGGGAAGGTCTCGAAAGGGCAGGGGCCGGCCGGGTCGTGTCCCCGACTGCCTTCGCACTATCGACCGCCGCGACGCGGGCCGGCGTCCCCGGCGGCCGCAGGTAACGATCGAGCCCGAGCCACTTGAGCAGGGGGTAATACGCGATGAGCACCAGCAAGCACAGCGCGATCGCGACGACCGTGCGTCGGTCCATGGTCAGGGCACCGGGTCGTAGCCGTGACGACCCAGCGGATGACAGCGCAGGATCCGGCGCACCGCCAGCCCGATTCCCCGCAGGAGCCCGTGCCGCACGATCGCCTCTCGCGCGTACTCGGAGCAGGACGGCGCGTAGCGGCACGCGCCACGAACCCATGGACCCGAAAGGAGCTGATAGAGACGGACGAGGCGGACGCCAAACGTGCGCGACACGGTCACCGAACCTCGAGCGGCGCGAGCGCCCCGGCCGCCGACAGCATGCGCTCCACGTCGCTCGCCAAGTCCTGGTGCGGCGCGATCGGTGCCGTGCGAAAAGCGATGAACATCAGCAGGTATCCCGTCGGGGGCACTCGGGGCCAGCGGCGTCTCACGATCTCGCGAAGCCGGCGACGAGCGCGGTTCCGATCGACCGCTTCCCCCACCGCCCTGCGGCTGGCCACGAAACCGACGCGGGTCGTCTCCCCCGGGCAACCGCGGACGAGCAGCATACAGTGCGCGCCGCGGAATGCGGTGCCCTGCGACTTGACGCGCGCGAAGTCCAGCCGCGAAGTGAGTCGATGCTGCCGACCGATTCGCTCGGCTCGTTGGGGGTTCATGGGGGGCCTTCGTGGACGGGAGCGCGTGACGAGGAGCGGTTGAGTCGCCAGCGAAGCCCCGTCCGGGCGCCACGGATCCACCGCCGGCGACGCCAATGAGGATTCCGGAGCTCAGGTCGAAGAGACGGACAGCCGCTTGCGTCCCTCGCGCCGGCGGGCCGAGAGGACCTTCCGCCCACCCTTGGTCTTCATGCGGGCACGGAAGCCGTGCGTCTTCTTGCGGTGCCGGTTGCGCGGCCGGTACGTGCGCTTCATGGTCGCTATCCTCGTGGGCACAAAGAGTTAGGTCGGTAGAAACCTCGCAGGGTAAGCGACGACTCGTCGGCCGTCAAGCCGTCCCCACCGTCCGTACCGTACCGTGCGGTCGTGCCCGTCGCTCCCACCGATCGACCTGCCGACCAAGCCCGCAGGCCGGGGCGTGCCCGCGACGCCGCGACCGAGCCGGGCGCCTCAATCCACTCCTCTCCTTCGCCGATAACGGAGCTGGGCTTGCGATGTCGGGCGGAGCTCGCCCCATCGATCGGGTTCTTGCTTGGGCCACCAGGTCGCCCGCGGGCCCGATTCCACGCCGGAATGGGAGCACATGACGACTTCCGCGGCCAACCCTCAGGCTCGATATCCCGCCCTCCGGGACCTCAGTCCGGCGGCGCAATCCGCGGCGCTCTGGTTCCGTCAGCTCGGGCGCGCCCTGAAGACCTGCCGGCTCTACCGCCGCGAAAACCCGATCGTGGTCCGGATCCGCGCCCAGCTGCTCGAGCAGCTCGAACAGGCGCTGAGGACGCACGGAGCCTGGACGTTGCGCATCCAGGCCAGCGAGATCTTTCTCGGCAACGAGCCCGTGGTCTTCCCCAGACCCCGCTCCCACGAGGATGCCCAACCCTCCGCCGCCGAGCAGCTTCCGTTCGTCTTCTACCGCGACGGCATCCGCGGACTCACGCTGCTGCCCGAGGTCCCCCAGCACGATTTTGACGCCTTGTTCGACGCGTTGTTGGCCGCCGGCGGGGGCTTGCTGACCCACGACGATCTGGTGACCCTGCTGTGGCAGGCCAACACCACCAAAGTCCAGATCGAGACGGTCCCGATCTCGCAGACCATCTACCTGTCGTCCCGGCGCGGCACCGGCCGCGGCGGCGGCGGCGGCGGCCACCCGGGACAGACCTACGCCTGGTCGCCGACCGGCTCCGAGATCCGGGCCGACATCGGCCAGGTGACGGGCGTGGCGCAGGGCCTTCACCGCGACACGTTCGATGACTGGCCGCTGCCCGTGCAGCCCGCCGACGTGGTCTCGGCCTACGACTCGCTCGCTCGCGGCATGCAGTTCGTGCGCACGATGCTGCGGGCGGAGTGGTCGGCAGAGGCCGCGCTCGAATGGAATCATCAGGTCCCGACCCTGTTCGCGCGCATGCTGGCCCTCGATGGAAGCGTCGAGACACGGGGGATCCTGGCCCAGTCCGTCGTCACCTGGTTGGTGGCGGCGATCCAGCGATCGTCGTGGAGCGAGGCCCAGCAGGCGCTGACGCTGCTGCGGGAGGTCGATCCGGACGGCTCGCTCGGCGACGAGTCGCTGGGAGCCGCGATGTCGGCGCTCGATGCGCGCGACGTCACCGAGCGCCTCGACGAGTCCGAGGCCATCGATCAGTTCAAGTTCACCGGAATCATGGTGGCGATCGGGCGGCCGGCCCTCGAGCTGGCCTGCGCCGTGATGGCCAAGGCCACCAAGTCGAGAACCCGCGCGGCCGCCTGCACGATGCTCTGCTATCTGTGCGGCGAGGACCCGCAGCTCCTGGCGCCGTACTTGACCGATTCACGCTGGTTCGTGGTCCGCAACGTCGTCTTCGTGCTCGGCCAGATCGGCGGACCGGAGGTGGTCGACCTGTTGGCCACCGCCGCCGCGCACCCGGATCCACGCGTTCGCCGCCAAGTGGTGACCTCGCTCGGCGACGTCCCGCACGATGCGCGCCTGCCGATCCTCCTCGGACAGCTCGACAGCCGGGATCCGCGTCTGCTGGCCGGAACCCTGAACACCCTGATGCGGTGCAAGGATCCCGAGGTCACCCGCGCCATCCTGAAGCAGATCGAAGCGCCGGAGTTCGAGTCGCGGAGCGAAGACAATCAGCGTGCGTTGATCGGCGCGCTGGGCGAGGTCGCGGACGACGACGCGGTTTCGACGTTGGAGGCGCTGCTCCACAAAGGGGGTTGGTTCGCCCGCCGCACCATCCAGCGCACCGCCGCGGCGCATACCCTGCAGCGCCTCGGCACTCCGCGGGCGCTCGCCGCATTGGAGGCCGGCTTGCGGTCGCGGAGCGAGGCGGTGCGCGCCGCGTGCCTCGACGCGGTGTCCCGGAAGGCGGCGCCGTGACCTCGGTCCCGGTTCCACCCTCCCCCGGGCAGCCCCGAGAGCCTCTCGCACCGGCCCGGCGGACCGCCCAGGACGTCGGGCTCCAGCTGCTGGCCCGCTTCTCGGCTCTGATCCGAGTCGGGCGCTCCTACCAGGCGGACAATCAAGTGTTCGATCAGCAACTCCAGGGCTTCCTGCAGCAAATCGGGCCGCTGCTCCAGGAGAGCGGCGAAGCGGTGCTGGTGGCGATCGAGGACGACCTCTACCTGAACAACACCCGCGTCCCGATTCGGTCCCGAAACGCGCGTTTTCACCAGCATGTTCTCGAGGAGTTCAAGAAGCGGGAGATCGCAGGCTTTCGCGTGCAGCAGGGCGTGACCAAGGCCGAGCTGGTGCAGTTCTTCCGCTTGTTCCTGCAGCCCCACCAATACAAGGGGCTCGAGCTACTCACCGCCTGCCTCGCTCAGGGTACGGACCACGTCCTGCCCGCCATCCACGCCTCGACCGAGACCCCTGATGGCTTGGAGTCGGAATCGGCCGGCCCGACCGACGCAGCGGAGACCGGTCCAGCCGGTGGAGGGGGATCCGGCGAAGGGGGTGGAACGGGCGACGGCGGTTGGGGTTGGGGCAGCGGTTCGGCGGGCCCCGAGTACTCGGCTCCGCGCGGGGCCGGGCGCAAGAGCTACTCGCTGGCGGTCCAAGGCGCTCGCTCGCTGCTCGCCGCGACCTCCCTCCAGGGCGGGATGGAGCTCCGTCACGCCAAGCGCGTGGTGCAGCCGCTGGTGGACGGGGCGTTCGCGTCGGAGCCGGTGGTGGTCGGGCTCTCGAGCCTCACCCATCACGACGAGTACACCTATGCCCATGCGGTGAACGTGTGCCTGGTGTCGGTCTCGATGGGATACTTCCTCGAGATGGACCGGCGCGCCTTGGCCGATCTGGGAGTGGCGGCACTGCTTCACGATGTCGGCAAGGCGGCGGTGGCCGACCTGATCCAGCACCCGCTCGAGCGCTTCACGCCCGAAGAGCAGACCCTCGCGGCGCGCCACCCGCTGGAGGGAGCCAAACTGCTCGCCAAGTCCACGACCTTGAACCAGACCACGCTGCGATGCATGCGGGTCGCGCTCGAGCACCACGCCGGGCCGGGGCCCGACGGATACCCGGCGCTGGGGGCCGGATGGCAGACCAGCCTGTTGTCCCGGATCGTGGCGGTCGCCGACTGCTACGTTTCCCTGCAGACCCACCGCAGCGCGCGGGGAGCCTCGGTCACGCCCCACCAGGCCCTCGGGATGATGCTGGGTCCCCTGAGATCTCGCTTTCACCCGGCGATGCTGTGGGCGCTGGTCCAGACCATCGGTTTCTACCCAACCGGGCAGCTCGTCGAGCTGGACGACGGCTCGCTGGCGGTCGTGTTGGCTCCGAATGCGAACGACCCGGCGCGCCCCCACCTGAAGCTGCTGTTTTCGCCGACCCGGGAACGGCTGAAGGCCGAAGCGGCGGTGGAGCTGCGCCCGCTGCCACCCGAGCGCAGCGTGCGACGGGCGCTCCGAGGCGAGGAATACCCGACCGAGCCGGGGACCCAAGAGGCCGCCTGAGGCGGGACCTCGTGACCGGAGACGCTTCGAGTCCAGGAGGATCGAAGGTCCGAGCCACTTCACGTTCTTCCCGCTGGGCTCAATCGAGCGAAGATTTCCGGATCGTCCGATTCGCGGCCCGGGGAACGACTCTGCCGAAAAGAATCGAATTACCTACTCCGCGGCGCGCTCCAGCCGGGCTCGGTGCTGATCCCGGAACCGGGCCAGCTCGACGCCCTCGTTGGCCCGGATCGAGTCGTCTTCGGGCGGGCGCCCGTCGACGAACACGAACCGACGACGCCCCCGCTCGACCCGACTCATCGGCCTGCCCTTCTCGCCGACCCGCACCGAGCCCTCGTAGACGCACACGCAGGTGCCGCCGGGCTCGCAGATCACCGCCAGGGTGGTGCCGCTCACCAGAACACCGGCCTCCGGGGTGTCGACCCGCAGACGCGCTCCGGCGAAACGCGGGCCGGTGGTGATGCGCACCTCGCCCGTCCCGACCGTCGCCCGTACCTCTCGTCCGAACCAGCGACCGGGCGGGCCAGGCAGCGATAGCTCGGTCCCCGGGGTGACCTGAATCACCAGGTGACCCGGAGACTCGATCTCCAGCGGGCTTCCCGAGTCGAGCGTGAGGCGGGCGCCCGGCGCGAGCGCGCGGCCGAGATCCTCCCGGTGTCCGAGCGGGATCGGACGGCGGTCGATGACCGCGATGCCGTCGCCCGCCCCCGACACGAGCTGCCAGCGAGGTCCGCGGTTCAAGACCGGGACCGCAATCGTCAGCACGCAAGCCCCGGCGACGGCACCCTGCCACGCCGGCCGATGCCACCACCGCCGGCCGGACTCCGCCGCTACTCGCCCCCCGGCTGCGGGGCCGGCCATGAACTCGCGCTTCAGCCGGGCGCGGAAATCCTCGTCGGCCCGTGGGGCACCGAGGGCGCGCAGCGCTTCGCGCGCTCGCGCCTCGGGCCCCGTCATGGACTCGCGTTCGGTCATCGCAACTTGCCCAGCAGCAGGGCCAGGGCCGCCAGCGCCCGCGAGTACCGTTTCCGCGCCGCGGCGTGGCGAACGCCGGTGATGGCGGCGATCTCCTCGTGACCCAGTCCCTGGTAGTCGTGAAGCACGATCGCCACGCGCAGCGGTTCCGGGAGCCGGAGAATCGCCTCCTGGATGAGCCGTTCCCGCTCTCCCGCAAGCGCGTCTCGCTCCGGGTCGTTGGTGCCGGCGGAAAGTCCGCCGCCCAGATGCGGATGCTCGTCGATCGAGACGGCCCGCCGCCTCACCCGATGGGCGTTCGAGCGCCACACGTCGCGGCAGGCGTTGTGAGCGATGGCCATCAGCCAGGGCCCGGGATCCCGCTCCGGATCCATGCGATGGGCCGCCCGATACACCTTGAGAAACACCTCCTGCGTGACGTCCTCGGCCAGCGTCCTTTCACCCAGCAGCCGGAAGATCAACGCGTAAACCCGGTCGAAATAGCACTCGAATAGGGCGCCTAGGGCTTCCGGATCCCGCTTGCGAACCGCTTCCCGATCGGCGCGGCTGAGCGGGCCCTGCCCGCTCCCATGCCGATGTGGACCGGCGCCGGGCGGCTCCGGGGACGGCGCCTCGCCGCCCGAGGCGGTGCCGGACCGGGCCGCAACCTCGGGAGCGGCACCGGGGGCCATGCGGGGCGTCGGCGAGCCCACACCTCCTGTTACGGAATCGGATGAAATGTGTGTCGGGCGTTTCGGCATGCCAAGGAGTCATTCACCGGGCCGCCGGGCGCTCGCCGTCGGCGGTCGGGGGTGGGTCGCGCAGCTCGTGCGCCGGGAGTATCCCATAGGGCCCGATTGGCCCGAAGGCTCACCGACGCGAAGGGAAGGGGAGGGCGAGTCGAGGGGCGGCTCGCCGTCGGTGAGGTGGGATTCAGGCTGCCAGGGCCTGGACCGCGATCGGGCTGGCCGCCAGCCGGACCCAGAAGGTGCTGCCCTGGCCCAGTCGGCTCTCGACCCCGACGTGCCCGCCATGCAGCTCGGTGAGCCGCTTGACGAGATGCAGGCCGATTCCCACGCCCGTCACCTGCTTGCCGTTGTGGCGAGCGCCTTGCCCGAACAGCTCGAAGATGTGGACGGCTTCGTCCGGACGGACGCCGGGGCCCTGGTCGCTCACCTCGACCACGACGAACTGGTGATCCAGGCGAGTGCGAACCGTGACCCGAGAGCCGCTGGGCGTGAACTTGATCGCGTTGACCAGCAGGTTCACCATCACCTGCCGCATCTTGCCCTCGTCCACCTCCAACCCCGGAAGGTCCGAGCCGAGGCTCTCCACCAGCGCCACTCCGTGCTTCTCGGCCATCGGGCGTGCCGTGTCGAGCGCCACGCGCACGATTTCGTTGAGGGCGTGCGGCTTTCGCTCCAGCACCAACTTGCCGTTCTCGAGGCGCGACAGATCGAGGATGTCGTCGATCAGCGAGAGCAGCGCGTTGGCCTCGTTGTTCAGGCGGCGCAGGAATTCGTCCCGCTGCTCGTCCGAGAGCCGGCTCGGGTTACCTTGCAGCATCTCGGCGTACGCGATCACCGAGGTCAGCGGCGTCTTGAGCTCGTGGCTGGCGGTGGAAAGGAAGGTGTCCTTCATGAGGTTCAGCTCGGCGAGCTGGAAATTCGAGGCCTCCAGGACCTGGGTGCGGGCCGCCAGGCGCTCCATGGTCTCGGCGCGCTCGATCACCGATCCCACGTGCTCGGCGAACATCCGCAGCAAGTCCCGGTGATGTTCGCGAAAGGGATCCGGGTGGTTGATGCGGGCCACGTTCAGCACGCCCACGCAGCGATCCCCGACCCGCAAGGGCAGCGACAGGGCCGAGGTGATGTGGCGCTCGCGCTTGTAGTGCTGCCGGAAGGTCTGATTCGGCTCGTCGGCGCCCAGAAGAATCGCCTCCTGGCGCTGCGCCACCCAGCCCGCAATGCCCTCGCCCAGGCGCAGGCGGCCGTTGCGCGCGTACTCGGATTCCAGTCCGTAGGTGGCGCGGGTCTCGAGGACCCCGCTCTCGGGTGTGTAGATCATGACCGAGGCCTGCTGCGCGCTCAGGGTCGAGACCACACGCCGCACCATGATCTCGAGGAGGGTGTCGAGCTTGAGCTGCAGGTTGAGGGTCGTGGTCATGCCGAACAGCGCCGAGATCTCGGAAAGCCGCGTCCGCATGTCCTCACGCTCGCTCTGCTCGCGTTGTAGCGCCCCGCGCATCGCGATGAGCTGCCTCTGCTTGAACACGATGTAGAGACAGAACAGCAGCACCAAGCCGCTCAAGCCCACCCCGGCGTAGTAACCGTCGCGGATCCAGAGCTCGTACTGGCCGCTCCCGGAAGCAAAGTCCAGCAGCGGCGCATAGAGCACCGACACGGTCACGGTCAGGGCGACCAGGACCGTCAAGGTGACGATCCACAACCACCAGTTCCGGCGATCGATGGTGGCCAGATGAGATGGATGAGGTGACGGCATCGAGAGCGCTCCTCCTAAGGTGGAGAGCCGACCCGCAAACCACGCCCGCAGGGTATCGGCACCGGGAGGCCAAGTTCTTAGCCCGGGGTTCCAGGCGCGGCGCCGACCACGGCCGCTGGCCATGGCTTCCCCCGACCCGCGGCTGTTAGATTCCGACCGTGACCCGCTCGTCCGGACGCCCTTGGTGGCCGGCGTTGGCGGTGGCGCTGGCGGCCTTGACGTTGCTCTATGGCGACGCGCTCCGCACCGGCTTTCTCAACGACGATTACCTGTTCCTCGAAGAGGCGGCTCGACCCCTGGCCGCATCCCTGATTGCCATGGGCCCGCTCGGCAACTACTACCGGCCGGTCTCCCGCCAGCTCTACTTCGAGCTGCTGGCGCCGGTCGCCGACGGAAACCCGCGCGTGTTCCACCTCGTGAACTTCGCCCTCTTCCTCGCGGCCCTGGTGCTCTTGGCCGACCTGCTGCGGGTGCTCGTACCCCGAGAAGGCGTGCCGGTGGGATTGCTCTACTTCGCGCTGGTGCCGTTCCAACGCGTCAACCTCACTTGGGTTTCGTGCGCCCAGGACCTGTTGGCACTGACGCTGAGCCTGGCGGCCCTGGCGCTGTTCCGGCGCCGCCTCGGGGGCTGGGCGGTCGTGGCCTACGGCCTCGCCATCTTCAGCAAGGAGTCGGCCCTGCCGATGGTCGCGATCTTCGCGGCCTCAATGTGGTGCGTCGAACGCGGGCGCACGCCCGAACCCGGGGCGAAGGCACGGGCCGCGGCGTCCCGGCCGGTCGACATCTCCGCGCGCCTCGCACCCTTCGCCCTGATGACGTTGGTCTGGCTCGCGGCCTCCTGGATCATGCGACATCGGCATCCCGCGGTTGCCGCGCCCCTGCACTTCGCGCCGGGCCACTTCGTGGCCGCCTACGCCCATGAGATCCAGAGCCTACTCGGGCTCGAGCACCCGTCGGGGTTCCTCGAGAGCCTCGGCCGCCACGGGCCGGCCCCGCTGCCGCTCCTCTTGCTTGCCGCGCTCGGGCTCTGGCTCGGACCCGCGGCAGGGCCGGCCGCCCCCACGCCCCTCCCGGCGCGGCGAGCCCTCGCTTTCGCGATCGCATGGCTCCTGGCCACCGGGCTCGTGATCGGTCCGGTGGCATCGATCTGGAGCGGCTACTACTACTCGCTCTCCGCGGTCGCCGGGGCGCTGCTCATGGCGTGGCTCTTTCGCCGCGTGTCGCGGGTCGGCTGGGTCGTCCTGACGGCGGGTTTGCTCTGGTGGCACGCGGCCGGCAGCGGCACGAGGGCGTTCGCGGTCGCCGACCGGCCCTGGGGCTGGACCTCCCACCTGACGTCCTTCTACTTCCAGCGTGCCGCCGCCCTCACGGACACGTTGAGCCGGCAGCTGCTGCAGCTCGAGCCTTCCCCGGCGCACCGGACGCGCTTCTTTTTCTCGACGCTCCCTCCGTGGGCGGGATTCCAGATGGGCAACGGGGCCCTGGTGCGAGCGCTCTACCACGACCCATCGATCGAGTCGTACTTCTACTCGCAGTTCTCCGAGTCGACCGCAGGGGCCTTTCCCTGCCGCTTCCTCTACTGGGACGGTCTCGGGCTCGCACCGCTCCACGCTCGCTCCCGAGACCCTTTTTTCCAGGTCGGCACGGATCTGCTGGCGTTCGGCCGCCCGGACGGCGCGGTCCACGCCTTCCGGCGCGGGCTGGCGGCCCGCGAGAGCCGCCTCGACCACCTCTACTGGCTGGGCTGGGCCGAGCTCTGGCGCGGGCGCCGCGCCGCGGCGGAGCAGGCGTGGTGGGCGCTCGGGGCTCGCGACGACTCGCTGTGCCGGGTGACCCACTTGCGCCAGGCCGGCGAGGCCCTGCTCGCGGGCCGCGACTCGCTCGAGGCGCGTCGGCAGTTGTCCGAAGCCATCCGCTGCGGCATCGGCCGCCCCGAGGCCCACGCCGCGCTCGGGGAGCTGCTGCTTCCCGACCACCCCAAGTACGGCGTCCTCGAGCTTCAGGTCGCCGCCCGGCTCGGCCTTGCCGACCCACGGCTCGCCCGGGACCGGGCGCTGGCGCTGGTGGACCAGCATCTCGACGACCCGGCGCGGGAAGCGCTGGCCGAACTCGACCGGCTGCGGCCGCCGAACCGGGCCGACTCGCTCCTCGAGGCCGCTCGTCGTACCCTGCAGGAAAGGTCGCAGAGCGACTTCGGGGTGCCGGAGTTCTGATCTCGCGGAGGAGGAATGAGGGCCGGGCAGGTGGTGATGGAACGCGTCCTTAGCGAGGCGCTCCGGGACAACCCGGCGGGTGATCCGGACGAGCGCACCGTGCCGATCTACCTGCCGCCGTCGTATGCCGAAGAGACGGATCGGCGCTACCCGGTGATCTACGTGCTCACCGGTTTCACCGGCCGCGGCCGCATGCTCCTCAACGATTCGCCCTGGTCCCCGGCGCTCGACGAGCGGATGGACGGGCTGATCGCGGGCGGGGCGTGTGGCGAGATGATCCTGGTGATGCCCGACTGCTTCACCCGTTACGGCGGATCCCAGTACCTCAACTCGAGCGCCACCGGCCGGTACGAGGATCACCTGGTCTCCGAGCTGGTCGGGATCGTGGACCAGCGGTACCGAACGCTTCCGGCTCGCGAGCACCGCGGGATCGCCGGGAAGTCCTCGGGCGGCTACGGAGCGCTGGTGCAAGGCATGAAGCACCCCGAAACCTTCGGCGCGGTGGCCTGCCACAGCGGCGACATGATGTTCGAGTACTGCTACCGGGGCGACGTCCCGAAGTTCTGCACGGCCGTGCAGGAAGCCGGTGGCCTCCCCAGCTGGCTCGAGGCGTTCGAGGCCAAGCGCCAGAAGAAGCACGAGGATCTCGCGGTGCTCAACATCCTGGCGATGGCGGCGGCCTACTCCCCCAGCCCCGCCAGCGTGCCGCTCGGCATGGATCTGCCGTGCGACTTGGAAACCGGGGCCTTCCGCGAACACGTGTGGGAGCGCTGGCTGGAGCACGATCCGATCCGGCTGCTCGAGGCCCACGCGCACGCCCTGCGTTCGCTTCGACTCCTCTACCTGGACTGCGGCACCCGAGACGAGTGGCATCTCCACCTGGGTGCGCGGCTTTTCGCCCGCAGGCTCGGCGAACTCGGGATCCCCTTCGAGTACGAGGAATTCGACGACGGTCACATGAACGTCGGCTATCGCTACGACGTCAGCCTGCCTCGATTAGCCAAGGCCCTGGGGGCGGTCTCCCGGTAGGCGATCCGACCCGCGCTCTCGACCGAACTCGTCGCATGCCGCTACCTGCGACGCGCGTAGTTTGGTACCGTTCGCCTTGCTGAGTCCTCTGGAAGAGGCCGTGATTGCACAACGAGGACCGTCCATGAGCCCGCGCGAGGGACTCAACCAGCCGGTCGAGAGCCGCGACGAGTCGCAGCGCCGCGCCAGCGAACTCGCCACGCTCTACGAAGTGGCGCGCACGCTGCTCGGCGCGCGCACCCAGGCCCAGGTCGCGGCCCGCATCGTCCTATCGGGGATGGGAGCCCTCGGAGTGCGCTCAGGGGCGGCGTTCGTGGTCGACGAGCGCGGGCGCTACGAGCTGCTGTTCGCCTCGGGGATCGACGAGGCCGGGCCGGGGGACTGGATCGCGGTCCCGGCGGCGACCCGCGAGTGGATCCTCCGCGAAGGAATCTTTTCGCTCTTCGGGCCCGCGGCGGCGCGCGGGCTCGGCCCGCTGCGAGACCTCTTGGTCGAGCGCTACGACGCGGTCTGCGGTTCGGCCGTGGTCGACTCCCATGGGCTCTCGGGCCTGCTGCTGTTCGGTCCCCGCCTGCTGCCCGGAGGTGAGGACGAAGGACTCTTCGGGCTGCTCGAGTCCATGACGGCCCTCGCCTCGCAGGCTCTGGGAGCCCATTCGGCGCGGGCCGGTCCCAAGCCGGAGGCGGCGCGGAGCATGGCCCGGCGACGAACGACCGGACCGGCTCGCACCCTCGACGACTTGCGCCAGCAGTGTCCGGCGCTGCGCACCATGGTCGGCGAGAGCGAGTCCCTCCTCGAGACCTGTCAGGATTTGGTCGCCGTGGCGCGCACCCGCTTCCCGGTCCTGCTGACCGGGGAGTCGGGGGTCGGCAAGGAGCTGGCCGCCCGTGCCATTCACGAGCTCTCCGAGCGCGGCGAGGCGCCCTTCGAGGTCGCGGATTGCGCGTCCATTCCGCGTGAGCTGATCGAGAGCGAACTGTTCGGACACGTACGCGGTGCCTTCACCGGCGCCCACCGGGACCGCCGCGGCGCCTTCGAGCTCGCTCATCGAGGAACGCTGTTCCTGGACGAAATCGGCGAGATGCCGCTCCAGCTCCAGACCCGCCTGCTGCGCGTGCTGCAGGAGTCGCGCTTCCGCCGCGTGGGCGACGAGAGCCTGATCGAGGTCGACGTGCGGGTGATCGCCGCCACCAACCGCGACCTACGCGCCGAGGTCACCCACCGGCGATTCCGCGAGGACCTGTACTACCGGCTGAACGTGTTCGCCGTCCCCATCCCGCCCCTCCGGGAGCGCCTCGAGGACCTGGAGCCCCTGATCCGTCACTTCATGGGCCGTCAGGCGCGGGAGCTCGACGTCGACGATTGGTTGATCGACGCCGAGGTGATCCAAGCTCTCCAGCGCCATGCCTGGCCGGGGAACATCCGCGAGCTGGCCAATCTGTGCGCCGGCCTGGCCGTGCGGGCGCGGGCCACCGAACACGTGACGGTCGCCGAGCTCGAGCAGGTGTGGCGGCGCCAGCACCCGGACGAGCATCCTCCCTGGGACGGCGACCCGGTGGCGCCGCGCGGGCGACTGGGCGACTGGGTCCTGGATCACGTGAGGGCGGCGCGGTTCAACTTGATCGAGGCGGCCCGTCTCTTGAAGCGTCGCAAGCGCGCGGGCCAGAAGGTGCCGCTCACGGAGCGCTCGGCGCTCTCCTACTATCTGACCGGCGAGATCTTGCGGGCGCTGGTCGAGTCCGACGGCGACCCCTACGCTGCGGCCCGCACGTTGGCAGGCGACGACGAGCTGATGCCGCGTGTGGCGGGCCGGGTGAGGAAGGTCTGCGACACGCTGCGGGATGCCCGAGGGGATCCTTCGGTCGTGCGACGCCACTTCGCTAAGCTCCCGGCCGGCTACGAGACGCTGCTGAGCCGTGCGGCGGCGCTGTCGGGCGGAGCGCGTCGATCGGAGTGACCGCGATCGGAGGCCACCTCGGGTCCCGTGACCCCGCCGCCGTGGCCGTGGTCGTCGACCGGCCGTCCAGGCCACCCGGATTTTGGCGGCAACCCGGCGCCCGGGCGGGACGCCGAAGCCCCGGCTCGGGGCCGGGGCTTCCATGGACTCCTCGAGACCGCGCGCCTAGGGTCCCCACACCTTGGGCTTGGGACCCGACTGTCTCAGGGCCATCTTCGGCTCGCGGACAATCGACTTCCTCGACGCTTTGGCCTTGGCCGTGAACTTCCGGCCTTTCACCCTGCTCGCTCGCTTCGTCGCCATGGAATCCCTCCTTGTGTTGGAATCTCTGCTCAAGCGATCGGGAATTCCCGCTGCGGATTTCCGCATTTCTTGTGGAGCGAATACGGTTTCCGCTCCATGAAGGGCCCCCGTTCGCTCGAGCCCTCCATTCGCTGGAAGGGTCTTTAGCAGGAAGCCCCGGCGTCCGCCGGGGCTTCGCTCCTTGCGGCCGAGTCGGGACTAGGGTCCCCAGATCTTCGGCTTCGGCCCACTCAGGGCCGCCTTCGGGGCGCGCGCGGTCGACTTCCTCCGCGCCTTCGCCCGGGCGGTCGTCTTCCGGGTCTTCATCTTGGTCGGCTTCTTGGCCACTGGATGTCACCTCCTCTCGGGATTCACGGGGTGATCCAAGCTCTACTGTCCGTTTCAACGGATCCGAGGCATTGCATCATGCGTGCCGATCCCGATGGGCGGCCGGACCGAAGTCCCCGAGCGGACCGCTGCACGACTTACGAGTGGGGGCCTGCGGTCCGCCCTGCCCTCGAATCGGCCTCGAGGTGCGGACGTCCGCATTCGTTCGCGATCGCTGCTGGCGATCTCGGCATCGATCGCTTGGAGCACGACCGATCGTCTGTCGATCGGCCCCCGGAGCCCGCCGACCTCGGCGTTGGCCTACCACCAGGCGAGCTGGAACGCCCTGGCGAGTGGCTCCATGGCCAGCGACGACAAGGACCGCCGACGTACGAAGGCCTTGCCCACTCCGGTCATTCCAGGGCGGAGGATCCGGTCGGGATTCGCGACCCGAGCCCGGACCAGGAAGTGCGCTCTCCCATGGTCGTCGGTGCGGGCCCGCCAGCCGACCTCGATCACCTGGCCACGGAAGGTGCGGGTCGGGTAGGCCGCCACCCGCAGCGCCACCGGCCGGCCCATCCTGACCCGGCCGATCTTCTCTTCTCCGACCGCGAGGTCCGCGGCCATCGAATCGAGGGCAGCAATGGTGCAAAAGGCTTCACCGGCGTCGAGGTGCTGTCCCACCCGCTGGCCCAGGTCGAGCTCCAGCACCTGACCGTCGAAGGGGGCGATCAGGTTCGTCCCCTGGGCCCGCCGCTGCTCCAGCTCGAGCGACCGCTCCAACGCCTCGAGCTGGATCTGTCCCGAGCGCCACGCCCCCTGGTCTCCGATCCGGCGGGCGCTCGAGATGTCCCTCCGGAGGACCCCGATCTGGCCTTCGAGCCCGGCCATGCGACCCGCCAGCGGCAGGTCCTCCAGGATCGCAAGGAGCTGGCCAGCTTGGACCCTCTCCCCGCCCCGAACCAGGACCCGTTCCACGACCCCCTCGGTGACGGCGCGCGCGCCCTGGACCCGAAGCGCCCGCAGCTCGGCCGGCCCGCCGGCCCGCTCGGGGAAGACGGGGACCAGCATCACGACCGCCGCCACCAGCGCGGCCGCCGCCAAACGCATCCGGGTCCGACGGCTCAAGGCCCCGAGGCGGCCCTTCGCCCTGGCGATCGGGATGGAGATGCCGCGCAGTGGGATCTCCGAGTAGAGCGTGGCGTTTCGGATCGCCACCGTTGTCTGGGAGGCCAGGATGTCCAGCGCGTCGCCTTCGGCCGGATGCAGGTTCCAGGAGTCCTGCCGCGACTCGATGCACAGGAACCCCAACACGCCCTGGTTGTCCCGGAGCGGCAGGGCCATGAAGCTGCGCATCTCCTGCCTCGAGAAGTACTCCGAGAACACAGCGGCCCCCGGCTGCTTGTCCCCTTCTGCCAGACCGTCGGCCGAAAGGTGGACGCGGATCGGGTTCAAGCTCAGATACTCGAGCGGCTTCTGCAGCTTGAAGAACTCGGCCTGGTCGGGGTCGAGGCGGGGAAGGCCCGAGATCGCCCGCAGCACCAGCCGGTCCCCTTTGCGCAGCGCGATTTCGGCCCGATCGTTCTCGACCACCGCCGCCACCGTGTTCACCACCGCGCGCAGCACCGAGTCGAGGTCCAGGGTGGAGGTGATCTCCCGGCCGACGCGCAGCAGAGCGTCGCGCTCCCGCAGCCGCTCGGCGTCCTGTTCGAGCAGGGTGCCGCGATGGAGTGCCAGCGCGAACTGGATCAACAAGTGCCTCAGGAAGACCAGGTCGTCCGCCAGGAATGGTCCGGCGCGGGCGCGCTCGCCGAGCGCCAGCACCGCCACCGGCTGGGCCTGGGCCCGCACGGGCAGGTAGAGGCCGAAGAAGGCCGAAGAAGCTTCATCGTCGTCGCCTTCGTCCTCTTCTTCGCTTCCAGCCTCCTCTTCCTTATCGGGGTGCTCGTCTTCCTCCTCGCCTTCCTCTGCCTCTTGCTCCACGGGACCTTCGTCGTCGTCCCGCTCTTCGCCTTCCGCTTCGCCCTCGCCCTCGGCGTCGGCACGTTCCGCCGCGGTCAGCGCGTCGCTCGACAGCAGAGTCGCGTCGACCACGTGCATCGAGGCGCTGTCGAGGGCCTCGCGGCAAGCATCGGTATCGACCTCGCTGGACACCAAAGCACCCACTTCCTCGGCCGCCAAGCCGACGGTGGCGCCCACCGAGAACCCGTCGCCTTCCACCAGGAACACGGCGGCCCGCTGGACCTCGAAGCCGTGCGAGATAACCTCGAGAAAACGTTGCGAGAGCTCGACTCGCTCCTGGCTCGACATCGCCGCCTCGATGGCCTCGTTGATGAGCAGGAGGCGGCTCGTGATCTCCGAGAGGCTCTCGTACGCCTGCAGAAGCTGGCGCTGGAGCTCCACGTCGGCGGTTGGGACCTGGGTCGGGCCTCGGGAGTCCATCACTAGACCCACAGGTCCGCGCGGACGAAGCGCGCCAGCCAGCGGAACAGGTGGGAGGCCGGGCTCCGCGTCGGGGTCGCGACCCAGGCCCGCCCGGTGAGCCCGGAACGTGGCTCGTCCGGTCCGTTGGTCAAGGCCACCCACACCCGGTACTCGCGGCCCTCGAGAGTGGTCCCCGAGGCCGGCTCGATTGCCGTCACCCGGCCCCGCAGCGATCGCGAGGGGGCCGATCGCAGGCGCAAGTGCACCGGCGCTCCGATCGCCACTTCGTCGAGGTCCATCTCGGTGACGCGCATCTCGGCTCGCAGGGCGCTGAAGTCGCCCACCATGCACAGGGTGTCTCCCCGCTCGAAACGCTCGCCGATCCGCTCCGGGTTCTGGGGCGTCAGCACCCGGCCGCGAAACGGCGCCTTGAGGTCGGCTCCGCGAACCCGGCGCTCGAAGACCTCGAAGCGGAGCTGCTCCGCGCCCGCTCGGTCCTGGGCCGCGGCGGCCTCGGCGTCCGCGCCCCGGCGCAGCGCGACCGCGGCATCGACCTTGAGCTTCCCGACCTGGGCAGAGGTCTCGGCCAGATCCTGACCCAGGGCCTCCGGATCCAAGGTGGCGAGCGTCGTCCCCGAATCGACCGGTTGGCCGGCCGTGAACCACGTGCGGTCCAGACGCAGCTCCTCGGGCGCCACCACCGCCGCCTCGCGGGCCGGCCGGAGCGTGGCGTCGAACACCTTGAGGCCGGGGACCGGGAGCAGGAAGAACAAGCCGGCCGCCAGCGCGAAGCATCCGCTGATCGGAACGAGCTGCCGGCGGATCCAGCCGTGGTGATCCAGCACCCAGAGTCGGGTGCTGTGGCCGAGGGGACGAGCCACGCGGCGCAGCACGAACCCCAGGAACACCACCGAGAGCAGCGCCCCCGCGAAGGCCAGATACTGGATCAGCGCGTGACGCAGCACCTGGAAGACCCACAGCGTCAAGAACACCGAATAGGCGATCGACGAGGCGCCGTAGGCCACCAGGATCCGCTTACGGCGGCGGCCTTCCACGGGACATTCCAGCTGGATGCCGAGCCCGTAGCGGCGGGCGAGGTAGCCCAAGTAGGCAAACGCGTCTTCTTCCAGGCTCGGCATGTCCAGCAGGTCGGACAGCACGTAGTAGCCGTCGGTCTTGATCAGGGGGTTGTAGTTGAACAACATGCCGCTCACGCTCACGAACAGGACCACGTTGAACGCGAGCTGATTGATCACCGAGCCCGTCGGCGTCACCCACCAAAGCAGCGTGACCAGCGTGGCGATATAGAGTTCGGTGTAGGTGCCGGCGAGCGCGACATAGGCGCGGTGCTTGCGCTCGGGAAAGAGGTGCGAATCGCTGGTGTCGCAAAACATGCACAGGAATCCGAAGACGAAGATGAAACCCAAACGATGCACCTTGCCGCCGAAGTGCTTGACCGCGTATCCGTGGCCCAGCTCGTGGATGATGACGGCTCCCGTAACCACGAGCCAGACGAGGAAGGCGCCGAGTACCCCCTGGCCGGCCCCCAGGAACAGGGAGGAGGCTCCGGCCACGAGGTGGTCCCGGTTGAGCCAGACGAGATAGCCGGAGAACGTGAACAGCACCAGTCCCAGACCCACGAACCGCGGCTGAAACAGGAACGCCACGCGCGGATAGGTCCGGGTCAAGAAACGGTCCGGATTCACCGTGCCGAGTGGGATATAGAAGAGGTTCTTGAAGGTGGAGGCGTTGATTTGTGCGCGATCCTGGCGCACTCGCGCCTCCATCATGGCGTTGCGCTCGAATGGATCCTCGAGGAACTTGAGCCGCTTCAGGTCGACCAGCACGTCCGCGACGTAGTCTTGGTCGAACTCCAGGCTCGGCCAGCGTTCCCGCGCGAACTCCAGCAACTGCTGCGGCGAAACCGCGCCGTCCAACTGGAGCGCAAGCGTGCCGCTGATGGCGTCCAGCTTGGTGTACGCCTGGGAGACTTCGTCCTTGAAGATGTAGGAGTCCTGGCCCTCCATCACGAAGCGACGCCAGGTGAGATCCCGCCTCAGGCGGGGGTAGTCGGACGGCAAGCGCTACCTCGTCGAAGCGGGTGACGGCTCGAACACGACGCGCGCCGAGATGCCGGCCGGCAGACGAGCGCGCCGATTGTCCAGGTCGATGAAAGCCCGGAACGTACCGCTCGCCGGGTCCACCAGCGAGCTGACGTGCGACAGCCGCGCGATCGTCGGGCTTCCCGCGGCCGGCAGCAGGCGCACCCGCTGGCCCGAGTGCACGGTCCCGAGCAGGGTCTCCGGCAGCAGCAACTCGGCCCGCAGCCGGTCGGGATCGCTGACCCGGAACAGCAGGTCGTTTTCCTTGACCATCTGCCCGACCTGCACGCGGCGTTGCGTGACGACGCCGGCAATCGGAGCGCACACCGTACAGCGCTCCCACTCGACCTTGGCGCGGTCCCGCCGCGCCTCCGCCGCCTGGAGCTCGGAGCGCGCGCCGATGTACGGCTCGTCCGCGATTACCTTCTGCTCGTGCAGTCTCTGGGCTCGCTCCCAAGCGGCCCGAGCCTGCTCGACTTGAGCCTCCCACTCGGCGAGTGTGGCCCGCTGCTCGCGGTCGTCCAGTCGGGCCAACGTGTCTCCGGGGGCGACCCGCCGCCCTTCCTCCACGCCGAGGGACATCACCATGCCTGCCAGTCGTGCGAAGATCTCCACGTCGTGGAGCGGGGCAAGGACCGTCTCGAAGCTCGGGTCGCCGGTGGCGGCCGCGTCGTCGCCAGCGGGCACGCCGGAGGCCGGGGATCGGGCGGTCGCACTCGACCGGGCGGTGTCGCCGTGCGGGGCATCGTCGGCGACGGCCCGCGCGCCCGGCTGGTCCGACTCCGAGCACCCCGCGAGCCCCCAGGCCCCGAAGCCCAGGAGAGCGATGATGGCTGCCGCGAAGCGCACGGCTGACTCCCCCGCACGCCGGGCGTGCGATCGCCGCGCCCCGAGGCTGGCGCGGCCAGAATTCCCGTGGGACGGACCTGAGACTATCTCCCCCGGCCGCGAACCGCGTCAAGCACCTGCCTTCCGGGCCCGCCGCCGAGCGGCGCGGTGCCCCGAAAGGACGCTTCACCAATCCGGGGCCGGGACCTAGACTGCACCGGTCTCTGCGAAGCTCCTCCCATGCCCGACCCGCCCGACCCCCTGCGAATCACCGACCTGACGCGCCGCTACGGTGCATTGACCGCGGTGGACCGGCTGAACCTGGAGGTGCGACCGGGGGAAATCGTGGCCTTCCTGGGCCCGAACGGTGCCGGCAAGACCACCACCCTGCGTGTCTGCGCCGGATTGCTTCGTCCGGACCTCGGCGAGGTGCTGATCGCCGGAGCGTCGTTGCGGGGCGACTCGAGGCGAGCCCGGGCGCGGCTCGGTTTCGTTCCCGATCGGCCCTTCCTCTACGACCGGCTGAGTGCCTGCGAGTTCCTGGAGTTCGTCGGCGCCCTGTACGACGTGCCCGGTGCCTTGGCGTGGGAGCGGGCCGAACGCCTGCTCGACCACCTCGAGCTTGCCGAAGCCCGCGACGAGCCGATCGAGACCTACTCGCACGGCATGCGTCAGAAGGTGGCGTTGGCGGCCGCACTGATCCACGACCCGGTGCTGACGTTGCTCGACGAGCCGCTCGGCGGGCTCGACCCCTACGGAGCCCGAGCGTTCAAGGATCTGCTGCGCGAGCGGGCCGCGCGCGGCCTCGGCGTGCTGGTCTCGACCCACCTGCTCGAGGTGGCGGAGAGGTTGTGCGACCGAGTCGTGATTCTCCATCGGGGGCGGGTGATCGCGGACGGCAGCCTGGACGAGTTGCGGGGAACCCGGGGTGAGGCCACGCTCGAAGACGTGTTCCTGGAGCTCACGCGCTCCCGCGAGGACGGATCGGCGTGATTTTCGCCGGGGTCGCGCGCGGACGCTGGCGCCTGGCACAACACCAGTTGTTTCCTCCGGCGAGAGCAGCGGGCACCGGGCTGGGGCGGTTTCGCGGCCTGGTCGGCTTGGCCCTGGCCCTGACGTTCGCCCTCCTCGTGGTCGGCGCCCTGACCACGGTGTTCTCCCGGTTCAAGGCCTCGGGCCTTGGGGTCGCCGACGCCGGCGGAGCCTTGGCCCTGGTGCTGGTCGCCGCGGTGGCGGGCCTCGCGGTGTTCGACCTCCACTTCGCAGTGTCCGCTCTGCTGCTCGACTCCGATCTGGAGCTCCTGAGACGGGCACCGCTTTCCCCGGTCGCCCTCCTGGCGCTCAAGCTGTGCGACTCGCTGCCTCGCACGACCGCCCTTCTGGGAGTGGTCGGGCTGCCGGCGGTGGTGGCGTTTGCCCTTTCCTACCGGCTGCCGGCCTGGGCATGGCTCGCGCTCCCGCTCCAGCTCGTGGCCTTGTGGGCGGTGCCCCTGGGAGTGGGCATTGCCCTGGCGCTGTGGCTGGTTCACGTGGTGCCGCCGCGACGCGCGCGGGACGCACTCGGCCTGCTGTCGACCCTGGTGATCGCCCTGCTTTGGATCGCCAACTCGTTCCTCTTGCCGCGGCTTGGGGCCGAAGGCGACGATCTCCGCCGCCGCTGGAGCGGGGCCCTGCACGCACCGGCGGCGCTGTGGGTGGCATCGCCGGCCCACTGGATGGCCGGGGCCGTGATGGCCGCCCATCGGCGGCAGCCGGCCGTCGCGCTCGGCTGGACGGCGCTGCTCGGGCTGGCCGGAGCCCTGTCGCTGGGCGCGGCAACCCTCGCGGCGGGGCGGTACCTCGACACCGCACTGGCGCACGCGGCCCACCCCGTGCCGCGACGCAGGCAGGCACCGGCCGCGGCGACCGGCCAGCCGCGCCACGCTCTGCGCCGGCACGTCATCGCGACCTTGATCGTCCGCGACGCCCGGCTGTTCGCACGGGATTGGACGGTGCTGAGCGACGTGCTGGTCGCTGCCGCGCTGTGGACGCTGCTCCCGCTGGTCGGCGCCCCACTTCATGCTGCCTCACCCCGGATGGTGACACGTGCGATGTTGCTCGCACTCACCGTGGGATTGGGATACGAGGTGGCGGCGCGCTCCGTCCCCTTCGAGCGCGATGGCCTCGCCTGGTGCCGCCTGGCACCGGTGGCCGCCTGGCGATGGGTGGCGGCCAAGTGGCTCGGGGCCGGAATGTTCTCGCTGGCGATGATGGGAGTGGCGGGCGCGAGCCTGGCGCTGGCGTTCCCCTTGGGTCCGGCCGAGTGGATTGAGACCACCATTGTCGGGGTTTCGGCGCTGGCGCTGTCGCTCTCGCTCGGCCTGTGGACGGGCGCCTTGTTCGGCGATCCCGGTTGGACTAATCCGCGGGCGATGCTGACGCTGGCCGGTCGGCTCTCCGCCTCGGGGCTGCTGGTGCTGCAGGCCGGCGCGTGGCTCGGGCTGCTCGCAGTGGCGGACTCCCAGCGAGCCCAGCTGCCGGCCGGCGCACTCCTCTGGGGGCCGCCCGTGGTGAGCGGGCTGCTGTGCCTGGCTCCGTTGTCCGCGGTGGCCCGGTGGGTCCGTCGCTTCGAGTGGACCCGCTGACCGGGTCGGTGGCCAGCACCGACAAAAGGACGACGGTGGAAGCTTCCACCGTCGTCTCCTGCTGAGGGAGCGCGCACTGTTCCACGGCGCGCCCCTGGGACGTCACGCCCGGGATTGTCGCGACCGAGTTCGCCGGTCGGGGGAGCCGAGCCACAGTCCGATCCCCGGCCGGTAACATCGCAACCGAGTTCCCCGCGGGCCTTGACGTCCAAACCGCAGTCTTGTGCCGCAAGTCCGAGGTGTCAAGAGCGGTCGTGGCGCGGAGACGGCTGGCGTGGCTGGCCGGCCGCCTGACAGCCTCATGACTGCCGCTGCGACAAGGGCGGCGTGATGGTGGGCCTGGGCGCCGGGGTCGGCGCCGGTCTCACCGGTGCTATCCTGGCTCCATGTCGCGACGCGTTGCCGCCATCGCCCCGGATCTCTTCTTCGCTGCACGCATCGCCCAAACCGCAACGCTCCTTGGGGTTGAGCTCGAAGTCGTGGCCCCCGATCGGGCTCTGGAGCGGTGCCGGACAAGGCCGCCCGACCTCGTTCTCGTCGATTTGGAGGCGGTCGACGTTTCCACCGGGCTCCTGCGCCGGATCAAGGCCGACCCGGGGCTCGCGTCGGTCCCGGTGATCGGCTTCTGCTCGCACGTCGATGCCGCGCTGCGCGCCTCGGCACGGGCGGCGGGCGCCGACCAAGTGTGGGCCCGTTCGGCCTTTACCCGGCATCTCGCCGAAATCCTGAGCGGACGGCCGCTACCGCGCGCGGACCAGCGTTGCTAAACTCCCGACGCGTTGTTTCTCCCGAACCGGAGGCCACCGGCTCGTCCCATGGTGAACCCGAATCCGACCGCGGAGTCCGCGACCACCGAGCGCGTGCGCATCTCGTGCCCGGGGTGCGGCCGCAACGATCGCGTCAGCTGGCCCAGCGGCCAGGACGTCTATCATTGGAAATGTTTCAACTGCGGCAAGGAATTCGATCTCGCTCGCGACCGCGCGCACTGACCGTCCCGATCGCAGGGCTCGGGCTCGCGCTGCTCTTGGGCGCTCCGGATCACGCGCGCGCAGAAACCGCCGACTCCGATCCGCGTGCGATTCGGATCGCCGATCAGGTCACGGGGGCGCTCGGGGGCCGGCAACGCTGGGACGGCCTGGTCGGGATTCGCTGGACCTTCGAGAGCGCGGTGGGCGACACGCTGCGGCCCGGCCGCCGCCACTCTTGGAACAAGCACAGCGGTTGGCATCGGGTCGAGGGGAAGAACCGGCAGGGGATCCCCTACGTCTTCGTCGACCGGCTCGACACCGGCGAGGGCAAGGCGTGGATGAACGGCACGCCGATGGAAGGCGATACGCTGCCGAAGCTGATGCAGCGCGCCCATTCGCTCTGGACCAACGACACCTATTGGATGCTCATGCCCTACAAGCTGCGCGATCCCGGGGTCCGCTTGAAGTACGCGGGCGACAGCACGCTGTCCGGTGCCGTGTACGACCGGGTCGCGCTCAGCTTCGACAAGGTTGGCGAGACGCCCGGCGACCGTTATTGGGTGTACGTCAACCGCGCCACCCATCGCGTCGAGCGCTGGGAGTACGTGCTGCAGGGCGAGTCGCCGCCCGCCGAGACCTGGACCTGGGAAGGCTACGAACAGCATGGCGGGCTGTGGTTCCCGACCGTGCACCGGAACGGCGACCGAACGATTTTCACCCGCCACATCGAGACGGTGACCGAGTTCCCCGCCGCGACGTTCACGGGGCCTTGAGGCCCGGGTCGTGAGCACTGCACGGATCAGCGAGATCTTTCTTTCCCTGCAGGGGGAGGGCCCCTCGGCCGGCACGCCCGCACATTTCGTGCGGCTGCAGGGATGTGACGTAGGCTGCCGCTGGTGCGACACCAAGTACTCGTGGGATCCGGGAGCGGGCAGCGTGATGGAGGTCGACGAGATCTGGCAAACGGCACGGGCGCTGGGCGACGCGCCGTTGCTGGTGATCTCGGGCGGGGAGCCGCTCGAGCATGCCGGGCTGCTGGGCTTGTTGCAGCAGGCGCTTCAGCGCTGGACGCGCGTCGAGGTCGAGACCAGCGGGATCGGTCCCCCGCCCCTCTCACACCCGCGGCTCGCCTACAACGTCTCGCCCAAGCTGCCGTCGGCCACGCCACGCTGGGCCGACACCTGGCGCCACGGGGCCGCCTGGGTCGCCGAGCCCCATGCGACCTTCAAGATCGTGGTCGGGGACCCCCCCGATCCCGACGATGCGCGTCGCTTGATTGCCGAGCACCGGCTGCCGCGGGAGCGGGTCATGCTGATGCCCGAGGGAATGACCGAAGAGCGCGTGCGCGGCCACGCCGCGACGTTGGCCGAGATCTGCAAGCGTGAGGGCCTGCGCATGAGCCCGCGGCTCCACGTCTGGCTGTGGGGCCCGGCGAGGGGCACGTGAGTGGCGGCCGGTGCGCCCGACGCGCTTCAGGAACCGGGTCCGGGAGGACCGAGTGACCCGCGCACGGCCCGCGGTGGTCCTGCTGTCCGGCGGCCTCGACTCGGCGACCTGCCTGGCGTGGGCGGTCCGCCAGGGCTTCGAGTGCCACAGCCTGACGGTCGACTACGGACAACGGCATCGCGCGGAGATCGAGGCGGCGCGTCGGCTGTCTCGGGCGCTGGGAGCGCGCGATCACCGCGAGATCGCGGTCGACCTGCGCGCCCTGGGTGGGTCGGCCTTGACCGCCGAGCTTCCCGTCCCCAAGCACCGTGCGGAGGCCGAGATCGGGGGCGGGATTCCGATCACCTACGTGCCGGCGCGCAACACGATCCTGCTCGCCTTGGCGCTCGCGTATGCCGAGACCGTGGGGTCCGTCGACCTCGTGGTGGGAGTGAACGCCTTGGACTTTTCCGGCTATCCCGACTGCCGGCCGGCCTTCCTGACCGCGTTTAAGGCTCTGGCTGGCCTCGCGACCCGGGCCGGGGCCGAAGGCGCCGAGTACCAAGTCCACGCCCCGCTCCTGACCCTGGACAAGGCCGGGATCGTGCGGTTGGGGGCATCGCTGGGTGTCGATTTCTCGCTCACGCATTCCTGCTACGATCCGGCGCTGGACGGTGCGGCGTGCGGCGCGTGCGACGCTTGCCTTTTGCGCCGCAAAGGGTTCCGCGAAGCCGGGCTCATCGACCCCGTTCGGTACGCCGCCACCCTTGCCTGAGCCTGCTCCCATGCTCGTCGAGTTGAGCAAGACCTACCGCTTCGAGGCGGCTCACATGCTCCCCCGGGTGCCCGAGGCGCACAAGTGTTTCCGCATCCACGGGCATTCGTTCCAGATCGAGGTCACGGTGGCGGGGGAGGTGGACGAGGCGATGGGTTGGCTCCTCGACTTCGCCGGCATCACCGAGGCCGTGGAGCCGATCCTCCAGAACGAGCTCGACCACCGTACGCTCAACGAGGTGCCCGGGTTGGAGAACCCGACCTCCGAGCGCCTGTGCCTGTGGCTGTGGAGGCGATTCAAGCCGGCGTTGCCGTCGCTGGCCGCCATCACCGTGCACGAGACCTGCACCGCGCGCTGCACGTACCGAGGCGAGTGACGTCCCCGACCCGCGGTTCGCCGGAGCGCCTTCGAGCGTGAGCCGCAGAGTGTTCGTCACCGGAGCCACCGGCTACCT
Source organism: Candidatus Eiseniibacteriota bacterium (assembly GCA_036505355.1). Taxonomy (GTDB): domain Bacteria; phylum Eisenbacteria; class RBG-16-71-46; order RBG-16-71-46; family RBG-16-71-46; genus WS-8. Next base: position 45,064 of record DASXTP010000145.1, read on the forward strand.
GGGCGGAGCCATCGCGGCGCGGCTCGCCCGGTCCGGTTACGAGGTCCGGGGTTTGGTGCGCGACCTGGGGCGCGCCTCGACGATCGCCGCGGCGGGTGTCGAGCCCGTGGTCGGGGACTTGGGCGCCCTCGAAGGGCTCCTCGCCGAGCTCGAGACCGGCGACGCGGTGGTCCACGCCGCCTACGACGCTTCGGACCCCCCACGCCTCGACCAACGGGCGCTCGAGGCGTTTCGCACCGCGGCTCAGGAAGGTCGGATCCGCCGACTGCTTTACACCAGCGGCATCTGGGTGCACGGCGACACCGGTGGCCGGGTCGTCGACGAGAGCTCGCCGCTCGACCCGGCCCAGACGGTGCGGTGGCGCCCGGCGCACGAGGAGATCGCCCTCGGCCTCGCCAGCCAAGGGGTCCAGGCCCTCGTTCTCCGCCCGGCCATGGTCTACGGCCGGGCCGGCGGCACGTTGGGAGATTGGTTCCGGGAGGCGTGCGAGAAGGGCACGGTGCATTATCCGGGCGACGGCCGCCAGCGCTGGGGCATGGTGCACGTGGACGACGTCGCCGAGGCTTATCGACTCGCCTTCGAGCAGGGTCCGCGCGACGAGCGCTACCTGCTGGCCGACGAAAGCCGCTTCACGGTGCGCGAGCTTGCCGAGGCGGCGGCCCGCGCCGCCGGGGCCCGGGCCCAGTCCGTGGACGCCACCGAAGTGCGGCGGACTCTGGCGGGGACCGCCCAGCTGATGGACCAGCAGTTCTCGGCCGCCAAGGCCCGCCGCGAGCTGGGCTGGGCGCCACGCCATACCTCGTTCGTCGACGAGGCCGAGACGTTATACCGCGAATGGCTGGCCTGCCGCGGGGCGACAGTCCAGTGATCCGGGCCGGTGCGGGAACCGGTCGAGCCGCCGGGTCGGGGGATCTCCAACCCTCGGCGAGCCCTGCCGGGGTCTGAGCGCTCGTGGGACGCTTCCGTGCCCTTTCTTGGCTGGCCGCCGTGGCGCTGGTCGCGGCCCTGCCGTTCGCGATTCGACCGCTGCTCGTCCGCCTCGTGGGGTCGCGGCTCGAGGCCCTGGCGACCCGGCGCGACCTCGAGGCTTCCTGGGGCAGGTTGCGGCTCGAGCTGCCAGCGCGCGCCACGTTTCGGGACCTCGACGTGGTGGGCCGCGCGACCGGCGACACCCTGCTCCACGCCGACTCGCTGGGCTTGGGCCTGGATCCCTGGGCCCTCCTCTTCGGGCGCGTACGGGTCGATCGGCTCGGCGCGGCGCACGCGCGGGTCCGCCTTCCGACCAGTCCCGCCGCGGACCTGGACACGCTGCCACCCGAAGCGGCTCCCCCGCCGGGGGGACCGGGGCCCGGGCGGCTGCGTCGTTCGGCATCCGGCCTGGCGCGCTTGCTGAGCGCCCCAGCGCGGCGAATGCCCCGCCTGGCGCTTTACGACGTGACGCTGCAGAGCGCTCGCGGCGCCGACGCATTGTGGAGCGGGGCCCGGATCTCGTGGTTGAACCTCACGCCCGCCCGCGGCGGGGTCCAGCTTGCGGCCCTCGGCTCGATCCTGGGCCCGCGCGAGGTGCCCTTCGCCGCATCGTTCGTCTACGCGGGGGACGACCGGCTCACGGGCGGCGCGCGGCTCGAGCTTCCGGATCAGCAGGGCGGGCGTTCCACGGTGCGGATCCTGGCCGACGCGGTGGTCCACCAGGATCGCCACGCCGGCCGCGTCGCGATGGCCGAAGGATCGCGCATCCAGATCGGGGCGATCGGGGTCAGGCTCCAGGCGACGATCTGGCGCCAGGGGCCGGCGGTCGAGGTCGGCTTGAGCGCCGACCAGCTCACCGACGAGCGGATCAAGGGGAGCTTGCCCCCGCCGGTCCTCGGCCCGCTGCGCGACGTGGCGACGCGCGGCTCGTGGGACTACCGCCTGACGTTCCGGCTCGACCTGGCGCAGCCCGACAGCGTGGAGTTCTCGGCCCGCGTCGTCTCGCACGGGCTCGCGCTGGATCCGGAGCGGACGCACCTGGATCTGCTCGGGCTCGAGGATCCGTTCGTGGCCTCGATCCACCTGCCGCACGGCCGCGTCGTCACCCGCGAGCTGTCTGCGGCCAACCCGCACTACCGAACCCTCGAGCAGATCGCTCCGGAGCTCGTGAACGCGGTGGTGGTCAACGAGGACGGCGGTTTCTTCCACCATCGCGGCTTCAACACCGGGGCGGTCAAGGAGGCGATCGCGGAGAACCTGAGGGCCGGCGCGTTCCGGCGCGGCGCCGGCACCATTACCATGCAGCTCGCGCGCAATCTCTACCTCGGGCACGAACGCACGTTGTCGCGCAAGTTCCAGGAGGTCACGCTGGCGTGGGTGCTCGAGCACCTCACCGGGATCTCCAAGCGGCGGCTGCTCGAGGTCTACTTGAACGTCATCGAGTGGGGGCCCGAGGTGCACGGCGCCGACGAGGCCGCGACCTACTATTTCGGCCGTGACGCCGGGGACCTCAGCCTGGACCAGGCGTTGTTCCTGGCCACGGTGGTGCCCTCGCCCGGCAAGTGGCGCTACCGGTTCGATTCGTCGGGCGGACTCAGGCCGTTCGCTCGCGCGCAGATGCACTTCATCGGTCGAGCCATGGTAGCCAAGGGCTGGCTCGATCCCGAGGCGTTGCCGGCCGCAGAATCGCTCCACGTCGAGCTGGCCGGAGCCGCACACGAGGTCCTGTTCCCGTCCGATACCGGATCCGCTGTCTCGAGGCAACTCCGGGGGCCGCTTCGCGAGTGGCCCGGGCTCCGTTTGGAGGTGGGGGCGAGATCGACGGGCCGCCGGCTTCCCGTTTCCGCTTGGAGCGACCTTGGGGCGAGTGGGAAACTTGGTCCGGGTTCGTCCGGGGCGTATCATGGAGCGTTTCCTGCGAACACCCCCAAGGAATCCGCTCGTCGCAGCCCGCGATCATCCGGGACGGCCGTGCGCCCGGACGCCTGAAAGGAATCGTTTCATGCCCCACACAGTGCCCCGGCCAATCCACCTGCTCGGCGTTGCGTTATGCCTGCTGGCCGGCGTCGCGATGCAAGCCCGCGCCCGGACGATGGACACCACGTCCGAGGAGCACATTCGGCGGTTGAAGGACCTCCAGCACCACCTCCTCATGGCGGAGCCCGCCGGGCGGGCTCGCGAGGTGCGCGAACGCCGGGAGCACGCGTCGTCCCGCCGGCACCGGACGCGGAAAGTCGGCCTCGCCTCGCGCAGCCGGCCCGCGCCTGGAGGCGGGGAGCAGGGGGGGAGCAGGATTCCCGAGGCGGTCCGCCGCTTTCAGGTGACGGGCGGTGCAGCAGCGGCCACAGTCGACAACTACCCGGTCAGCGATCCCACGGGCGAGCCCGGCGGGTCCTGCCAGTCCGAGGTCTCGATCGCCGCCAACTGCAGCTTCTTGGTCGCGGCGTGGAACGACGGCGAGGGCTGTTCGATTTGCGACCCCCCGACCAGCTCCCAAGGGTTCGCGTATTCCAGCGACGGCGGCAAGACCTGGACCGACGGGGGCTCTCCGCCCAACACCAACATCGGAATTTGGGCCAGCGACCCGGTGGTGGTGGTCAACCCGACCACCGGTGCCTTCTACTACGCCGGGCTCTGCGACCTGCCCTCGGGGATGAACGGTATCGGCGTGGTCAAGGGAACTTTCAACGGCAGCGTCTTCAGTTGGGAGACGCCGAAGCTGGTCCGCCAGGTTTCCACGTCCAGCGACGTGCTCGACAAGGAATGGCTCGCCGTCGACCCGTCGAGCGGCACCCTCTTCCTGAGCTACACGCACTTCACCGCCAGCGGCGACCGCATCGAGTTCGAGCGCTCGACCGACGACAACCAGACCTGGACCAACCTCCAGACGCTCTCGAGCAGCCAGGAAAGCGGCTTCGTCCAGGGCTCGCGCCCCGCGGTCGGCCCGGACGGCGAGGTCTACGTGACGTGGGAGGCAATCGGCCAGGGAAATCGGCAGAGTCCGACCTTCAACAGCCTCTACGGCCGCGATTTCATGCGCATCCGCAAGTCCACCAACGGGGGCCTTTCGTTCGGGCCCCAGTTGACGGCGGACAGCCTGTTCTCGAACTTCGGCAGCGGGGCCCCGGGCTTCAACCGCGCCACCGGCGTCACGTTCCCGGGGATCGCGGTGGATCGCAGCACTGGCCCGCACCGCGGCCGCGTCTACCTGACCTGGAACGAGTCCCTCGATTTCTACGAAGACGACCTTGGGCTCGGCACCAAGCAGAGCGAGATCGAGCCCGACAACACACCTGCCCAAGCGACGGCATTCGTCCTCGGGCAGGTGCTCCGTGGCGCCAGTGCCGCCACCAGCAAGACTGGCGTCGACTTGGACTACTTCAGCTTCCTCGGCACCCAGGGCCAGACCGTGGTCCTCTGGCTCGACTCGCTCGACGTAAACCTCGATGCCGCGTTCAGGCTGTACTGCAACGACGTACATATCAATGACCCCGATTACCCAACCCGGCTGTCGTTCAGCGGCACCGACGGCACCCCCGGGCTGCCCGCCGGTAGCCAGGGGCTCTTGGTCTACACTTTGCCGGCGGACGGCACCTACTATCTGCGCCTCGCCTCCTTCCATGGGGCCACCGGCGGCAGTTACCGGGTACAGACGGGCTTGCATGATCCGCGGAGCGCTCCCATGGACGATCGGGCGCGCGATCACCGTGACGTCTTCGTCAAGACCTCGGACAACGGGATCACCTGGAACTCAACGGTGCGCGTGAACGACGATCCGGGGTACTTCGACGACTGGCTGCCCGAGGTGGCGGTTTCGGGCGACGGCCGCGCCCACGTCG